>JBAVQA010000142.1:0-44040 GCA_049693595.1 Candidatus Acidiferrales bacterium
CGCAACTAGGCAGACGGTAGGCAGGCGCGGCCTCTGCCACTTATACCAGTGCTACTTCGCGGTCGAAATTGGGCTTCTTCTCCGCGTGGAGCTTTAAGGTCACGCCACAAACCGCTGCGATGCGTTCCAGCATCGTGAGTGAGTGTCCGGTATATTAGGCGAGCCCGGGCTTCGTCGCGTCGAAAGATCTTCTGCTGGATAACGAAAGAAATATGCGCTATCCTTTCGTTACGAGATTCCTAACGAAACGATCCTTTCGCGATGGCGACGCCAACGAAACCCAACAACCGTCTCGGGACTTACGTTGTTAAGTCCTTCAAGGACGAGTCTTTCCGAGCCTACGTGCCTCCACCACTGCCGCCGGACCCACCGTTAGGGCTCCAACGGCTTTTGCCGCTGTTGGAGCAGGCCAATCAAGCACTCGGACGTCTGGATGGGCTCGCATCCATTCTGCCCGATCCGTCGCTTTTCATTTACCTCTACGTCCGAAAGGAAGCTGTACTCTCCTCGCAGATTGAAGGCACGCAATCGTCGTTTTCAGACCTGATGCTGTTTGAAAGCGCCGAGGCCCCCGGCGTCCCGCTGGAGGACGTTCAAGAAGTTTCAAATTACGTGGCGGCGATGAATCACGGGCTCCGCCGACTCCGCGAGGATTTTCCGCTATCTTTGCGGTTAATGCGGGAGATTCACAAGATTCTTTTGTCTAAAGGGCGTGGCAGCCAGAAACGTCCGGGCGAATTCCGCGAGAGTCAAAACTGGATTGGGGGCACGCGACCGGGGAACGCGGCTTTTGTTCCACCACCACCCGAGAAAATGATGGAATGCTTGGATGCGCTGGAAAAGTTTCTACATCGTGAACGCGAAGATTTGCCGATCTTGGTAAAGGCAGCCCTCGTTCACGTACAGTTCGAAACGATTCACCCGTTCCTGGACGGAAACGGAAGACTTGGCCGCTTGCTGGTTACATTCTTGCTATGCGTTGCCGGCGCGATTCGTGAGCCGATTCTGTACCTCAGCCTGTATTTCAAGATGAACCGGCAAAAATATTACGAACTGCTTGACCGCGTCCGCACGCATGGAGATTGGGAAACTTGGCTCGAATTCTTTCTCACAGGTGTTAAGGAAACCGCACAACAGGGGGCGGACACCTCGCGGGAGATACTGGCGCTCATTGAAAAGGATCGCCACAAGATCGAAGAGCTTGGCCGCCCCGCAGCATCTATTTTGCGCGTTCACCAGCACCTTCAACGCAAACCCATCATCACGATTCCCACAACAGCCGAACAACTCTCCCTCTCTGCTCCCACTGTGGCGAAGGCTTTGCAGCACATGGTCAAGCTCGGCATGGTCCGCGAGACCACCGGCAAACAGCGCCATCGCCTTTTCACATATCATCGCTACTTGGATATCCTCAACCAGGGAACGGAACTGCCGAAGGCGAGCCGTCGACGTTAAGGCAGTTGCAAGAATCTATCGCCTTTGTTCTGCGTCATCGTACATGGTCTTGGACCGTGTTTGGCAGCATTTGGACGCAAGTTGTTTTTCGCAACTAGGCAGACGGTAGGCAGGCGCGGCCTCTGCCACTTATACCAGTGCTACTTCGCGGTCGAAATTGGGCTTCTTCTCCGCGTGGAGCTTTAAGGCCACGCCACAAACTGCCGCGATGCGTTCCAGCATCGTGAGCGAATGTCCGGTATATTCGGCGTCTTCCAGGCGAGCAATCACGGACTGTGTCGTGCCAACTTTCTTGGCAAGCTCGGTTTGGGTCAACTCCGCATCTTCCCGCATCTCGCGCACGAGCAGAGCAAGGTCAATCTGCTGCAGGCTGCGCGCGAAGGTCTTGCGGTAAGTTGCGCTCTTGCGGGCGCGCTGCTCGACAAATTTGCTGTGTCTATCGCGTTTCATGGCTTGTTTCATTGGCCCAGCTCCTTCAGGATGGTTTCTCTTTCCTTCTGCGATCCTGTGTAGTGGTTGCGATACTTCAACCAGAGCTTTGTTAGCTGCTCTGCCCTTGTAATCTCGCCCGGCGGGGTCTGTTCCGTTTTCTTCTGAAATCCCGACGTAATCACGATCAACATTCCCGGCTGGTAGAAAAACAGAACCCGGAAAATCCGGTCGAATTGCTTAACTCTTAGCTCGAATATGTCGTCCGTGAGCTTCTTGACGAACTTTCCCTGCATCCGGTTACCATAGACGCGCAGACGCTCGACGAACGCGTCTATCCGAGCGGCTGCTTTGTCATCCAGCGAATCCACGAACTCGCGCGCGGGTACCCGCCCGTTCGGCAACTCCACATACTCAATCGTGAACTCGCCGCTCAATTCTGATCCCGCCTCGTCGATTGGATTATCGCATAATTGCTATAGAGCAGTCAACGGATTCCCGAGAAGGGTAGCGTCGGCAGTGATGTCGAGCGGATTTCGATTTGAACTTCGAGTCTTACGGAGCGCATTAGGAGATAAAATAACATTGACAACTGGATGTGGACTCGACCCAGTGCCTACCTACCTTCCAGACACGAACGTTTTGATCGACCTCGGAAGAGACCCCGCCGTCCAGGCGAAGCTGGAGAATGCCGAGCAGAGCGGGTCTAGATTCGTGATCGCACCGTCGACGATGACGGAACTGACGGTCGGTGTCCTCAGGGGAGGCGCGACCTACTTTGAGCAGAACAAGAAAATCTTCACCTGGCTTCAGGACCACTCGGATGCCATCTTGGACCTTCCGAGGCCCTTCGTGGGTAAGATTCTCGGACTCCAGTCAAAACGCAGCCATGTGGAAAAGCACCATCACGTGCAGCGCATAGAGATGGTGGTGAATTCCCAGACGTTCGACGAGTTTCTAAAGCGTAAGGACGATGCTGGTAACGTCTGGTCGGATATCGACAAGGCCGTTCAAATACACAAAGCCCAGGTGGACAACGAGATCACCTGGCAGGAGAAGTTGGCGAAGTGGCCACAAGGCACGTTTGATCTCGGTGCAGAGTTCTGTAAGATCTTTGCGGTGGGGAGAGCCCGCCCAGACCCCGAAGTGTTCAGGCAGCACTTTTCGGCTGCCGTTGAATATGACGAGGCATCGATCGCAAAGATCAGAGCGGGTGCCAATCCACGGAAGAATGACCGAGGCCGATACGCGGACTCCCAGCTTTTCTTCTATCTTGCCGACCCGAACATAACCTTATTGACGAGCGAAGACTTCTCAGGCGACATCACGCAGTCGCCGCAGCGGATGCGCATAGTCGGGTTGGACGCACTTTGAGCCAACAAAAATTGCAGCATAGCCAGACGCTCTCTCCGTCTGAATTCTTTATTCATTGGAACTCAGCAGCAGGCGCGTAAACTCCTGCGCTCGGTCGATGGGCGCTGCCCTGATCAGATGGTCAATCTGGTGCAGGATTTTGGACCGTTTCCCGTTTCTTGTAGGCAGCCTCACCGGTCGGTTCAAGCAACCCAGAGTCTATTGCTTGTCTTACTGCTGCACAATCACCACTCATGAATATCAGTTCAGGTTCAGCAGACGGCCTGTACAAAGTGTACCTCGTCGCGGGATCACCCGGTCTGTCAACGGCTATACGATCATTCTCTCTAAGATTTTCGACAAATTTCTTTGCAAATTCATGATTACACCATGCCTCCGGCGCGTTTTCCGCATCTCCCATCGCTGGTCCTCCTGCGGCACCCTTAGGCGATGGCGTACACATCATGCTTTTTCTTAATTGGACTGCTTGGCGGGGATTTGCGCTACTCAGCATGAGATCGCCGCAAATCAGCAGGCTTAACATTCAGTGCGACCCGGAAGAGGACATCGCCAATTGGCCGGACGAGAAAATCTGGCAGGAATTGCAGGCGCGGCCGGCGTCGGATGAAGGGTGGAAGCTGACCGAAGGGCCGGTAATTCAAAAAGGAATTACGGGGATGCGGAGTTTTGTGACGGAGCCGATGCAGCACGGGAAACTTTTCCTGGCGGGCGATGCAGCGCATCTCGTGCCGCCGACGGGAGCGAAAGGGCTGAACCTGGCGGTGGCGGACGTGCGGATTCTGGCGCGCGCACTCGAGGAATTTTATGCGGTGGCGACAACAACGACTCCCTCCTGTGTTCCCAGGCCGTCTAGACAATTGAGGAGGTGAGACAAACTCACCTTGGTCGGCGCAAGTTGGGATGGCATTTGTGGAAAGGCGCGGTCGATATCTTCGAGCACAACCAAAGAAGGAGCGCTGCTCGCGGCAAGTTGGAACATCCTTTCGAGATAGTAGTCATCCGTCTTCTCGGAAAATAGGGCAATCGAGTGACCGTCTAGCTTACCCCCATTGAGCATCGCTCGGATGACACTGGTTTTCCCGTTCCCAGGCGGTCCATGGAACAAGTAGCCGCGGCGAAAAGGCAACCGACGCGCTTGAAACCAAGCCTCGCGTTCGAGGAAGGTTTCGAAGTCCTTGCGAATGAGATTCACCACGGAGTCACTCAGCACCAAATCATCCCACGTAAACCGGCCGACCTGTCGATGGCCGCTGCCAAATACATGTAGATATGAACAATTCCGTCGCGCGGTGATTCTCTGGATGATTTGAAGCAATCGAGATGCACACTCTCGGTTGACCAGCACACAATCACAGATTTCTTCGTTACCTCGGCCGAGCTGTACGATGGGAATGCTGGCCGCCACCACCGGTCTTGGAAAACCGCGTAACCACAAAGCCGCGGGGCCGTCCTGCCATTCTGCCTTGAGTACTATTCTCCGGCTTGCCAATCGGCTGCGTGGTTCTTGAGCCAGGTGCACTTCGAACGCCGGGTAACTATCCGGCGGAAGGTCAACCGACTCAAGCAGTTTCTGCAATTCGCGGATCGTGCTCGAATCGTCGCTGCGCAGACGTACACCGGAAAGCAAATGTCGTGCAGCGACCTGCAGCACGGGGAAATCGAGTTCCAATAGGACAGTTTCTTCTATCCCGCATCCGAGCTTCGCACATATCCATGAGCGATACTCTTCCAGGAACTGGCGGACCGTTGTCTGGCGGGAAGCAAACTCCGTGAGCATCGTTTCCCTCATCCCTCACCTCGCTCCGGCCGCGAACTAATCTCGGCCCGAAGATGGATCTGCCGATGACATACATTGCAAAGGTTGACGAGATTTTCCTTCAGATCGCCTCCTATTGGGTCCACGCCTAAATCTAGTTGGTATCGATATCCTTGGACCTTCCCCAGGCTTAGCATCGCCGGCCATCGCGCTTGGGCACTCGCTGGCGAAGGCTTTCACAATGACTCGATTCAAATCGACGTCCCTAGGCAGCTAGCGGAGTGCAGTTCAGAAAGTACTTCAACTGTAGTATACCACTCAGAATCGCCAGAAAATTACACCCCATAAATGGTTACAAGATAAAGGTTTGCAGTCCGAAAATGGATAGACCGGTCACTGCGCGAGCAGGTCGAAATTGGTGAAGAACCGACTTACCTCATCCCGAAGGGAGGGAGATGTTCCGGTCGCGCCGGAAAGCAACCCGGACACTTGACAGCTAACCGGTGCGTCACGCTTACGGCACCTACGACATGGCGTTTAGCGAAACGTCGATTGTAAATATTTCCGCGGCCGCCTCCCGCCTTAGCCATCACGATGACATCTTAGGTGTGCGTTGGGCGAATGTTTCCCCGTGCGTCGAATATTTGCACGAAGCTAAACAGCCCAGGCAGAGCGGTCTTTGGAACTTAGCTGGACGATAGCTTCAAATTGAGCCCAGTCATACCCTAGGGTGCCGTTCCGTCACATTCGCTACTTTGGGTGATAGAGAGTTGTCGATATGGAGTATGATCAAAGTCCGCTTCAACAGGACAGAACGCGCATGGCGAGCTGGCGAGAGGAAATTTTTGGGATCGACCGGGAGGACGAACGCCTGGAAGATTATCCGGTCAGCGTTTGGCGCGAGATCGCTAAATGCTTGTTTCGCTATATTATGTACGTCCCCTACAAATGGGTGAGGTCGAAATTCGAGTGAGCCAGCCTCTTTCGAAGTAGCGGTCCTTATCTTTCTTGAAAGACGAAACTCAGGCGGCCTTCAGCATCAGCTTCATGGGGTTACGCGTGTATAGGGCAGCTTGCCCTCTGCACGCCGGATGATTCCTGCTTGTGATCGAACAATTAGGTCACGAGCATGAGGAAATCTACGGCGCAGGGGACGGCGAAAGCGGCGAAGATCCGAATGCCTCACTTTGAAATAGAAAAGAGCTGTTGCGGGCCGCGCCGAGAAGTCATGCGGACTTTTGGCAGCTAACCGGTGCGTCACACTTAGGGTTCCTACTCGAACAGCGCCAAGTATGGAGCATAGCGAAAACGTCGATTGCGCTGAAAACCCGTCATTTCCTCGAGCAAGCCCAGCCTGACGAATCGCCGTACCACCTTGTTAGCAGTTCCGACCTGTTCAGCTACAGGTTGGGAGCGCGATAAGAAGTGCAGCCAATGCGAAGGCTCCGGCTGGGTGTTCGTTTCTACTCAGCAACGCATCCTCAAGACAACGATTCCGGGTCCGGGCTAGGGCCTGCTTTCTTCTTCAGCGTGCCTCCGCGCGAATAGTTCGGCAAACTCCTGCAACGAGTAAACGCCGTCAGCCAATTCCAGCATCTCCTGCCGGGTAGCCAACATGTTACCGTCCATCTCAAACCATAGAGTACCGTAGCGGATGTATGGAGGGACTGTATGGCGTTGTCCCTGGAGCATCTTAATTGCTGCACGCAGGTCTGCTTCCATGGCACGAGGTTATCACGCTCGCAGTTGGCCCCCGCAAAAATCGGTCCGCCGAGAGTGCCAGTTTCCCTCGCCAGAATCAAAGAAGACGAATGAATGACGGGGTGCGCGATGGCGTTCGGAACGAATCGGAGAGGACCTCAGCGTGTTGGATTCTATTCCACGCCGACTCCCGGACCAACAGAACCAACAGCAACCGATGCGCGGTGTGCCGACTCGCTCTATTCAGCCTAAGCATAAGCCAGCAATCGCAAAACCAGACCACTCGTGAGATGATGTTAAGCCTTCTCGGCTAAGGAATCGGCGGAAGCGAACTCACAATCTTGCGGCGAATCAGAGGAGGCATCTTGGATACGGGAAAAATCGTAGCGGAACTGAAGAGAGAAAGAGACCGGCTCAGTCAAGCCATAACAGCATCGGAAGGTCAGTCGCCAAGAGCCACAAATGAGGATTGCTGTTTCCCATCGAGCCACTCGCACCAAAAAGAAGCGCGACCATCTCACCCCGGCAGGTAGAAAGCGGTTGTCGGACATGATGAAGAAGCGATGGGCGGAGAAAAGAAAGGTTCCAGCAGGCGCCAATAGCGCGCGGAGAAGGTTTGGTCGGTGGCGTTCAGGATTGACATGAGTGGGAAAAACTTTCGAGTCGTACAGACAGGTGAACGGACCAACGTCGACGGAAAACCAGTAAGGAACAAAGTACTGTTGGCAACGCCCGATAATGAATACGAGTTGATGCGTCCTGACTTAACGTACATCGAGCTGCCGCATCATCTCAGCCTTCATGAGCCGACACAAAATATCGAGTTCGTCTATTTCCCAAACCGAGGCATGGTCTCTCAAGTTGTAGTGACCAAAGACGGTCGAACGGTGGAAGTGGGCGTAGTGGGTAACGAGGGCTATGTTGGGGCGGGGTTGGCAGCCGGCCTGAGCAGAAGTTCAGTGCGTGAAATAATCCAAATCGCCGGCGATGGCTTCCGAATGATAGGGAATGCGCTGGAACGCGTTCTGCGGTCGGCCCCGCAGTTACAAACGATATTGAACAGACATGCGGGGCTTCAAGGAATGCAAGTCGCACAGACCGCAGCGTGCAATCGGCTGCACGATATACAGCAGCGTCTTTCGAGGTGGCTGCTGATGACTCAAGATAGGGTGGATTCCGGAGTGCTTCCGATCACCCACGATTTCATTGCGACCATGATGGGTACCGACCGATCGACTGTGAGCTTGGCAGCATCAGTACTGCAAAAAGGCGGAATCATAGAATACGTGCGAGGTGCAGTGAAGATAGTGAACCGCAGGAAACTCGAAGAATCCGCCTGTGAGTGCTACGGCGTCATTCAACAGTTCGAGGATGACCTTGGATTGAGATAGCAATTCTTGTCAGTGTTGGATACCCCACAGACACATCCCTTTGCCATCGGTAATCTTCAGGACCTTATTGCATTCAGTTCGGTTTTGATGTGTATTCCGGCTTTTGCTGTCACAGTTGCGCTCGAAATAACCAAAGCTGCGCCGTCTTTCACAAAATCATAACCTCACCAAATCGCGAGGTTTGCTAGGGAGGCCATGCGCCGCAAACTGAAACTGGTATGGATCGACGAACCGCGTTTTTGGGGCGAAGGTTGCTCCGAATGCGTATGGGTGTTCGATCCTTCGGGATCACCCACAAGCAAATCGCTCGATGAAATGAAGCAGAACTACGAGTCGCAGCGCGATAAAGATTTTGCAGCCCATGTTTGCGCTGAACACCCGAGAACCACAAAAACCCCCCGTTAGCCAGATCACTCGTGGGCTGAAGAGATGCCGAAAATGCCAGACGAAGAGTGGATCAAGACACTTGAAGACGGCAGAAAAGTGAAATTCAGCTACCGAGAACTGCCGGAAGACGGGGCATTTATCACCGCGCAGATTTAAAGGAATGAGGTCGTCTATTCGGTCGTATTGGCCAAAGCAAGAAACCCGCTTAGTCGTGAAAATGTTGAAAGTCATTTCAAGAGCGAACTTTTGAAGAAGTAGCGACACTCGCAAATCTAGGTTGCAGTTTGACTTCTCCGTCGCTCAAGTGGAAGGAAAAACAAGGACTTCCTCAGTTTTGTTGGCTTTTTGAATCTGGCCTTTTGTAACCCCCCCTCTCCGCCATAAACAAATACATACCAATTCAACCGCGACTTGGAGAAATCACACTCTCCGTTGTGGCCCCAAATTAGGAATTTCGACCGCGCACGGGGTCGACGTTCGATCCGATATTAGGCGCCTAAACTCGCGTTGCGCACTCGGAGAACCGATTTATCCAGAGATTAGCTCGTTTGGGCCCATCCCAGATCCATAGCGGTCTCAACGGCTTTCACGTTCTCGGCTGGTATGAAAATGTTGTTGGGACTCTTGGGTGCAAAGAATTTGCGATAGCTCGAAGACAATCCGCTACTGCGCTTGGTTATTTCCACCTGAACGATCGGTCGAAACCGCGCGATGGTTTGCGCGCCGCCTTCGAGTATGACGCCTTCTGCACCTTCGGCGTCAATCTTCAAATAGTCTAGACGCTCGAGGTTCTCCCAGCGACACAGGTCGTCCAGCGATACGGACAAGACGGATATCGATTCAGCATTTCCGACTTTAAGGAGCCCAAACGAATTTGGCCTATTATTGTTGAGATAAAGTTGCGCTTGTTCGGTCTGCCGGCCGACACAAAAATTTCGCACCCGCACGTTGCGGTATCCATTCGCGCGGACGTTTTCGAAGAGTCGGGATGCGGTCTCAAGGAATGGTTCGACAGCAACTACCAAACCCTCGTCTCCAACTTCCCTCGCGGCCTTAAGGCTATAGACACCCACATTCGCGCCGACATCGACAAAGACGGAACCCGGCCGCAGGAAACGCTGCAAAGAAGAAAGCTCGGGCTCAATGGAGTCTCCGTAAAGGTAGACGCCGCGGCCACCCCAGCCCGCTCCATTGTTTCCCGCGACGATTGCTCCGTTTTCCAATCGCGTACGAACTAGCGCTGAACGTGGCGTCAGGGCAAGACGCACTTTTTTTAGAAGGAGCTTATTACTCGAGAGAATCATAACGGCACCCCCGCAAGAAGGCTGCAAACATTCGCATCAAATGGCACTTTGGAAATGTACTCACTGGGCGCCCGCCCGTTGCTCACATGGTTCAAGCTCGACGCTCGCAGCGGAGCAGGCTATACCCGAGAGCGAGCCGGGCCGGGATACCACATCAAGTCTTCGTCGAGCGATTGCCCCATATCCCATCGTACTCACGTTGCTCGGCCACAGCTTATCCAACAGGGCAGCGAGCAATTGGATACAGGTGCAAGAAGGCACTACAAACCAGCTGGCCAAGGTTCGCGGAGTCAGCTTGCCGTGAGAATCGGAAGTGGCGCCAAGAGAGGTATATAAAAAACTTGAGAAGCGGTAGCCCATTTCCAGCCATGCCCCTCCTCGCGGACGCAGCCGCAGAATCTCCCAGCCTGTTTGATCTAGCAGATACTCAAGCCAATAGCAGGTGAACCGGCAGTAGTCGTAGGGCTTTTCGTGAAGTTGTTCGCTTGCGGGGACAGTCAAGAGAAGCAGGGCATCTGGCTTGGCAACGCGTGCCATTTCCCGCAATCCCGTAGCTGGATCAGGCGTGTGCTCTAAGACTTCCGTGCACAAAACGCTATCGAATGTACGATCCGGAAATGGAAGCGCCAGCGCGGAAGCAAATACATTCGCGTGTTCCAGGCCATGCATGGTCGAGGGCATATCACTTCCCCAATGCTGGTCAATGTTGGGGAGTAATCGTCCATAAGGCTTTTTTCCGCAGCCGACATCGAGCAAACGGCCTTTCAGCCGGGGCCCCTGCGCACGCACAAAATTGGCGATTTCGCGACGGGAAGTATGCCGCGGATGAAGATATGTGTCGTCTAAAAGCTTCTTGATCGAGGTCCACATTGATTTCAAATGTGAATGAAGATTGGCCTCACCCTTCGGCCGGCAAGCTTCGCGCTTCGCGGCGTGATCAAGTTGGGAGGGAATGTCACTCAGGGGCCTCGACGACCCGGCCCAGTCTGACGGGGATCAGTTTCTTACAATAATTTTCTATTTCGACCACTCCCATTGATTTGGCGAGCAGAAAGATGAAGGGCAGCCCGATAGCCGTCACAATCACCAAGATTTTGAGGGAGCCGAGCGGCGTATGCCAAGCGACACGCATTTCGAGCCAGGCCGTTAGGCGTGAGCAGAGGATTGCTACCAAGGCTGAAGCTAATGAAACCTTTGCGAAGCAAGTCAGAAATTCGCCCACTCTTCGGTTGCGCGTGCGACGAGCGAGTAAGGCGAAAAGAACTATGGCATAGAAGATGATGGCAAGTGAGCTTGCCGCCGCCAATCCAAGGTAATCCCAGCGCCGCCCACAGTACCAATACAAGGGCAGCGTCAAGAATGTGAACGCCGTCCCGACAACCGCGGGAGTCGTCGTGTCATTGGTGGCATTGAATCCGCGTGAGACCAGGGTTTGTGCTCCCCGCGCGAATATTCCAATCGAGAAAATGGCGAGGGCTGACGCAGTGGCAAGAAAATCTGTCGCGCGCAATCGAGTATGTGAAAAAACAAAATAGATTATCGGCTGCGTTAGAACGATCGTGAGCGCCGAAATCGGAACAAGCACCAGAACCAGTGCTTTCAAAGTTGCATTCAGAGTGTGATTGAGCTCTTCGAATTTGCCTTCGGAGTGTAGTTGCGCCAGGAACGGGAAGGACGCAATCCCCAAAGCGTACGCCACGGTGGACAAAGGCACGGCCATCAACGTCCGAGCATAGGTCAGCCATGTGATGGATGCGGGAGCCAGATATGAACCGAACCAGCGAATCGTCCAGTTGTCGGTGAAATCGATCGAGAGCGCGAGCATGATGGGAATCGCCAGCTTGACGAACATCCGGAAACCAGGATGGCGAAAATCCAGATTGGGAGTAAATTTCGCACCTAATCGCCAGACCGCAATTAGTTGCAATAGGAAAAATCCGCAGAAGGTTCCAAACAATAGTCCGATTGCAAATCCAGTGATCCCAAGCCGGGACGATAACAGCCATCCGCCCGAGATGATCCCGATGTTATAAATGACCGCGGCAAGAGCTGGAACGAGGAATCTGGCTTTAGCATTTTGCACAGCGCCCATGACGCTGCCCAGATAGAGAAAGAGCTGGGCGGGCAACATCAAGCGAGTAAGAAAGACTACTTCCGCCTTTTGCGCTAGATCGAATCCCGGCGCAATAAAACGGACCAACTGCGAGGTGAAGATTTCGCCTAACCCGACCAACACGATAAGAGCCAGGGTCATAAGGGTCATGACCGTAGAAAATATATGCCAGCCTTCGTCTTCTCGATTTTCAGCCTGATACTTCGTAAAAACAGGAATAAAAATCAGTCCCAACGCCCCGCCGGCAACTAGATAGTTCAAAAAATCAGGTAAGGTGAACGCCGCGTAGTAAGCGTCGGTGACCGCGCTAGAGCCGATTTGGTGCGCGACTGTCCATTCGCGGACGAACCCTAACATCCTGCTGGCTAGGATGGCGCCCATCACAATTCCCGTGGATTGCAGAATGTGCCGATTACGAGTCGATGGGATCATAAAGTTAAACCAAACTCACCGGGAAAGCCTCTGCGACAATCCAATTAACTGAAGCCGCCGAGACCTCCCGCGCTCACGAGGCACTAAATGACTTACCGCTCTGTGAGCATTAATTCAAGCTTGGCGGAAACATCTTCCTGTTTTTTTGTTGCGACGTACCAATCGATGGTGCGATGCAGGCCATCCATAAACATGACCTGGGGTTCCCAGCCGATTAGTTTTTTCGCGAGAGAGTTATCCGCTACTCGATTCAAAGGTCCTGTGGGCATTTCCGGGTGAAGTTCGATTTGTGGTCTTCGTTTGAACGTGCGCAAGATTTCATGAACGGCGTCAATCACTCTGATCCGCTCCATCGTGCCGAGATTCACTGCGGTCCCGTCATCGATCTTTTCCGCCGCGAGAATCGTCCCGCGCACTATGTCGTCGATGTAGGTCCAGTTGCGAATTTGTTCCCCTGTTCCCCAGACAACGAATGGATCCTGATTGATGAACGCCCGAGCGATCATGGCGATGACCGCATGATTTTCCACCCCACGAGGACCATAGACCGTGAAATAGCGGCAAGACGCCGACTTCATTCCGTGATCCATGTAATAGGCTCTTAGGGTCATCTCGGCCATCAATTTGGCCCAGCCGTAGAGATGATCCGCGTCATAAGGCGGACCGACCATTTCTTCGGTTAGATAAAGAATTTCGTTCGGGTTTGTCTGGATATGATTCGGGTAAACGCAACCCGACGAGGCATAGACTACCTTTTCCACTCCTGCTTCGAGACATGCGCGGAAGACTAACCCATCGAGCATCAGGTTTACGGCACAAGCGGCTTGATGGAGATCTACATAGCCGCGCCCGCCGTGGTCGGCCGCGAGGTGGAACACGGTACTCATATCAGCGACCGCTCGCAAAGCAACGCCGTGTTGCCTTAGGTCGCCCTCGATGAATTCAGCTCTTCCGTTCCGGATTAGATCGCTGATGTTCTCGATTTTGCCACTACTCAGATCATCAACCACGCGAATCCTGGCTCCTTTCTCCGCAAGTGCATGCACCAATCCGGAGCCGATGAAGGAAGCTCCACCGGTTACCAATACTTTGCGATTTTTCCAATTCATCTCTATCCTCCTAGTTTCATTCGAACTTCCGGATATGGAACAACTCGAGAGAAACAGCCCACATGGAGCTTGGAATTGTGACGAGGTATCGTTTCCAAAGCCGGCGGGGTTCTGCGAGCAACCGGAACAACCACTCCAGGCCATTGTCTTGCATCCACTGGGGTGCTCGCCGGAGCCTTCCGGAATTCATATCAAAGGCAGCTCCCACTCCCAACATGATGCCGACCTTCAACTTATTCCGATGCTCGTAAATCCATCTCTCCTGCTTCGGAGTGCTAAGGCCGACCCAGAGGACGTCAGGACGGGATTTCTCGACAAGAGACGCGACTTCCTTTTCCTCTTCCGTCGTTAGCGGACGAAAAGGAGGAGTGTAGGTGCCTGCGATTGTGATTTGAAAGCGGTCGTGGAATTGCCGAGCCAAATCCTGTGCCACTTCCGGGGTGCCTCCGTAAAAAAAATGACGGTAACGCGGTCCCGTTTTTTTGCAGAATTCTTCCATCAATTCCGAGCCGGGCACTCGATGCCGCAGAGAGTGCCGGTGCCAACGCGCCAACCAGACGAGAGGCATTCCATCTGGAACGACAAGGTCGGCCTGATTGAGAATATCCCGAAAGCCCGGGTCTTGCTGAGCTTCAGCTATACCGTGCATACCGGTGACTGCCACATAGCTGCCGATTTTGGTTGTTTCGATCAGACTTTCCATTCTGGCGACTGCTTCGAGCATTTTCACGGAGTCGATTCGGACGCCCAGAACTCTAAAGCTCGGCGTGATCGTTTTCATCTTGGAGCCGATGATTTCAAGCATACGCACCCACCGTTTGCTCGTAGATTTCCATCAATTGCGAGTAGTTGACTTCCGGGGAGAATCGTCGCTCATATTCATGACGAGCTTTTCGTCCCATCGCGGCGAGTTCAAGGGAATGAGTTCGAGCCCAATCGACCTTCGCCGCAAGATCCTCGGCATCACCCGCATTGAAATGAAGCCCTGTGCGACGATCGCTGACGTTTTCCCGCATGGCCCCAAGGCGCGAACTAATCACGGGAACGCCGCAGGCAAATGCCTCGGCGATGTTTAACGAAAACGCTTCGTACCAGAGGCTCGGCACGATTAGAAACCCAGCCTGTTTCATAACCGCGCGCGTCTCGTTGCTCTTCAGATGTCCCCGAAATGTGACTTGTTGCAGATTTCTTCTTGCGGCTTCTCCTTCGAGATCGGTGCGCAGCGGCCCATCACCAACAATTACGAGCGGGATCGGACTACGAAGACGGTCCCACGCTGCCAGAAGCGTCGAAACGCCTTTCTCCGGCGAAAGCCTGCCGGCAAAGAGCGCGTAATTTCCGGGGATGCTTCTTTCACCCGGATCGGGATAAACAAAATTCGGCTTAACGTAGATCTTTTCTGCAGGTAGTCCGCGTTCAATGAACTTGTCGCGTGCGAACTGAGTGAGCGCGATGAAACCGTCCACTGTGTCGTCCCAGGTTCCACGTCCCCGATGAACTTGAAGCATCAATGCAACGGCGGCGGTCGCAGCACGAGATTCTCGGTAGCAGCCGTGGGTGACGGCTCGCATCAAGCCGTGTTCTGTGCATTCTTCACAAACATGGCCATCCCGAAAGAAAGTGGCCGCAGGGCACAATAGCCGGTAGTTATGCAGAGTTTGCAAGACGGGAACGCCCTCTTGCTTGCACACTTCGAAGATCGAAGGAGAAATCATCATGAATGTGTTGTGCGCGTGGACCAGATCCGGTTTTTCGTCGCGAAGAATCCTCTGGATATCTTGCTTACTGTCTTCGGCGGAGATGATTCTGCTCACGAGTCCGATCTGCTTGATCGCTGACAATTGCTCTAGCTCGTGGTTGCTCCGCAAATAGGTAACCACCTGATGTCCGTGGCGTTCAAGCAGCTGAAGTTCTTGTTCAAAAACAACATCTTCTCCCCCTGCCTGCTGATAGCTGTTGTGGACGAGAAGGATTTTCATCTTTGGAAAGTCAGAGGTGAGGCTGTTCGATGTGCTTCAGTGCACCGGCACGCGCAGACGAAGCGGAGATTTATTGCCGTTTCGTGGTTCGACCGTTGGGGAGTTGGAATTGACGAGAGCCTGCCACACGATTGTGTCAAGTAGCAGGGCTTCGTCCCGGGTTAACACCGGAATGCCCTGACGAACAGGAAAGAGCCCTCTGAAATCATGGTCCAGGCTCAAATATCCCTTTTCTTCGATCTTGAGAAGACGCGAACCTGTGACGGGGCACCGCGTAATGGATTCCAGCGCGATGACGCGATGTGGCGTCGGAGTTTGCCCCGGTTTTTCCGCAAGCGCGACGAGGTTTCCGAAGATTGACGGAAGTGCCTTAGCGGCAGAGTAATAAAGTTGTTTGAGCACTCTATGAGTTCCACCCATGGCGTCCTTCTTCCACTGCGACGGAGCGCAGGTGTGGCGATCGATAGAAACCATCGAAAGCCCGGCATCCCGAAATAGCCTGCGAAGTTGGGATACGCCAAAGCTGCGTTCGATTGTCCCGAGAAAGCGATCGCGAATCTCGGAAAGACGCCGATATGGATTGTAGGCGTAGGGCTCGTAGAGGAAGATCCGGCCTCCGGGAGCCAGCACACGCGCTACCTCGTGTAGAACTCGCATGGTGTCTTCCATGTGATGCAACGACTCATTGAAAATCACGAACTGGGCGGATTCGTCCTGGAGTGGAAGGTGATGAGCGTCGCAAGCTAGATAAGACGGCGCCTTCCGTTTGAATTTCCTGCATCTTTCCTGCGAGAGCTGAAGCGCCACCTCGTTGATGTCGGTGCACAGGATGGGATACCCGCGGGTCGTTAAGTACTCCGATTCGCCGCAGGTATTCGAGCCGATATCAACAACCAAGCCGTCGGGAGAACCCAACGCCTTTTCCACTTGGCGGACTTTTTCGGCATAGCCCGTGTCCATCTGTATCTTCTGGAGCACATCCGTCGAAAGATATCGCTCCCGCTGTTGCGATATGCTTTTACTTTGAAATTGACGTTCTTCGGTTGCGGAAACCCGCGGGAGTAATGTCATCGTATTCTCCTTAGTTCGCAATGCCACGTAATCGGCATCCTGACTCGGTTGCGGTGTGAAATTCGACAATGCGTTTCACGAAAAGCTGGGTATCAGAATGCGCGTGCTAGGGAGCCGCACACAGAGTGGCAGGATCCACCCGCGGAGCGCCAAATGTGGATCTCGAATCTTGATTCGTGATCGATCGCCAGTCCGAAAAATCTCCGGCCCAGGAATGCCCATCCGTATCGAACTGAAAGACATTGACGGTCGCGGCGTTGTACCAAGTATTGTTGCCCGAACTCAGCGTATTGAAGAACACTGTGGAAGACTGATGGATCGCAAATAAGAACTGGCTGGCGTCAACCCCTGCGATTGTGTTTCGAAAAAACGACCACTTCTGCGCGACGGCCACAAATTTCTCTCCAGTTTCCCAATTCGTACCCGTTCTCTGCCCCGATCCGCCATAGACGGCAATCTGAGCGACTTTGTTATCGAATATCACATTTCCCGTTAGCGCTACCGACTCCGATTGATTGGTGACAACTCCTCCCTGCGAGTTTCCGCAGATGCGGCTATTCGTAATCGTAAACGGCCCCATGTTCGCCTCGAGCAACATCCCGTTCACCAGGTTGTGTGCCAGGTAGGCTTGATCGAGTGTGATATCCAAATTGTCGGTGTCGAACCAGATTCCACGCCCCAGGTTGCTCACGGCTTTGTAATTCTTGAAGACACCTCCGTGCACGAACAGGAACTTGGATCCGCCTGTCTCCCAAGTTACGAATTGGCCCCAGCCCCCGCGCCAGTTGTTCGAGGAAGCCTCGACATCCTCCATGGTCAGTTCTTTGATCCGAAAACCGTCGATTCCGAGTTCCCCGTTATTATTGACCGTCACTCGACGAGCCGAAGAGCTGGTGACATTGAACAGCGTCAATCCAGTCCAGTTGTTCCATTGAATCGTGGAGTCTTCGAGGAGTTGGTCCGTAGCGCCGACGATTGCGACCGCTGACCTTTGCGGAGTGGAAATGCACGAATTGGCGTGCTGAAACACCAAGCCTCGCACGGTGAGATGCGGGACTTGATAGCTCTCGAAAAGTTGAGGTCGGACACCTACTTCGACGACTGCCGCCGCGATGTCAGAGACACCCTCCGGCCAGATGTGCACAAGCTTGGTAGCGTCATCAATGTAAAACGCGCCCTCCCGAAATTGATCTGGAGAAAGCACTTGAACTAATAACTTTCCATCCACAAACATCATTTCTCTGCGAAGCACGATTTCATTAAGCGATGGCCATCCAGCGGGCACCGAACAAGTCCCCCACGCGTAGGGCCACGAGTGCACAAAGCGACCCGGTGCCGCAGGATTCGCCTGCCAGCCAGTCCAAATGTCCGACCCGGAGATGATGACCGAGTCGATTTTTGAAGCTTGAAAAGTAACAGGAGCGCCAAAGTTGGGATTGACTCCCGAAATTTGAACGAATTCCCGATATGTGCCCGGATTGATCGTGACGGTCGTTGGGATATTGTTCCAATGGTTTGCGGAAGCAATTAGGGCGGCGCGGCTAATCGTTTTCACGGGCTTGGCTTTTGTTCCAGGGTTGGTGTCCAATCCGGAAGAACCATCCACGAAAATCTCGACAGCCGCCGTGGGATGCAGAGGTCGAACCATAAACGATCGACCTAAGAGGTCTCGTGCTCCGTTGCTGCAGAGAGAAAAAAGAAAGAGCGTGCAGATTGCTACATTTCTCATACTTGCCGTCCTCAATCTGGATTGACTCAAGATCATGCTGATATGGTCTGACTGGGCGATTTCATTCTGCGTCGTATGAACTCGGTAGACCCCAAAACGGTGAGAAAAGCAATGGAAGCGTGGCTCGTTATATTTCCTGCTACCACGCAGCGTATGGAAACAATTGTCGCTGCCATCAAAATTTCAACCGAGAGGTGCCTCTCGGGCTGCGTCAAAAGTGGCGAACGCGAAGAGCGCAAAAGACTCCACCATATTCCCGCCAGAACGATAACAAGAACGAGCGGCCCCCAAATGCCTATATCTAGAAAAGCTTCGATCGGCGTGCTTAAGACGTCCGACTTGCCCAGAATGCCGAGCCCCGGGAGCACGACAAACCTTCCGCCGGCATACCCGCCGTAACCGATCAACGGCCTTTCTGTGATCTTCTCCCAAGCAAATTGCCACATTGCTAAGCGGCCTGACATTCCCTCAGCCTCCGTTGCCGTCTGGCCGCGCAGCAGAAACGTTCCCACCGTGTTCCCGAAATGCGTAAAGATCAACAAAATCACGCCCGCAAAAGCGGAAGTAACCGCGATGGCAGCTCCCAGGAGATATTTTCGGAGGTAGATGAATAGCAGCACGAAGGAACAGAGAAAAGCGCCGACAGCTGCTCGCGTTTGGGTAAAAATCAGCGTGATCAAGGCCGATACGAATAACAGCCGATACCATCGCCGATCGTATTTTCCGTCGGGATCGTCCAAGATCCGGCAGAGAGAGATTCCCGCGAGAATCGCGCAATACTCTCCGATGCTGTTGGCATCAAGCGTCGGGCACACACCCTCCAGCCGGACACGAAGCGGTCCGTACGCGTAACCTTCCATAAGCCCGTCGCTCGGATCGACGATCGCTCCAATCCAAGCGGACAACACGAGCAATGCAAGCAAGATCCAAGTCCAGTTTGCGAATCTCTCGTATTGCTCAACCGAATCCAGAGTCACTACGATTGCGGCGAGAAGCGAGAGATCAAGCAGGTACTCCACCGACCGGAAGAGCGTAAACCCTGGAACAACCGACCACGAGGTGGAGACAAGGCAAATCAGCGGATACACCGCCATAATCCCGATCAAGCCGCTGAAAAGAGAGCGAATCCAGTATGTCTTTCCTGACAGAAGGCGTTGGACCAGGATCAACCCAACTATTGCGTCAAGCCCAATCCTGAACATGGCCCATCCATCCAGGGCCGACTGATGGATGTCATACTCATCTCGAACCCGAAACACTAGCGCGCTAAGAAACATCAATAACCAGAGTCCTTGCCACCACGTGAAAGACTTTTTGAGGCTGACTAATTCGTGGGAGATGGTTCGAACAGCGGGAAACGCCGCGAATACGATCAACACCGGCGCCAAAACGAGTAAGGTGTCAAGAAACGTGTGACGAAACGGAGCGGCTGCATAGAATCCGGCTACCGTCAATACACTGAGAGCCGACAGCTCAACGATCCAGCGAACTCTAGTCATGGTCCTTCATTAGCCGAACAAGATGTCCAATCGAGTCAGGTTGCGCGAATTCAAGAGTTCGCTGCTTCATTAGTCGAGCGTACACTTCCGCAAGCTGCTCTCCCTTCTTGTCCCAATTGTACTTTTCCTGGATTGCGGTCCGTGCCGCCTCGCCAAGCCGTGCACGACACGACGGATCGCCAGCAAGTTGCTTCAGAGCAGAAGCCAAGTCCGCTACGACCTGCGCGGGAGTAATCGCGGGTATCTTTATTCCCGTGGACTCGCATACTTGCAACGCCGGGCCGCCGAGATCCAGACAGATCACCGGGCGTCCAGCTGCCATCGCTTCCAACGTCACCCAACCACCCGAGTCGTGTAGAGAGGGATGCATGAGGACGTCGCAATCCGCGATTTTCTCCAGCACCTGAGAGCGCGGAAGTGTGTGCCAGAAGACCGTGTTGTTTTCTATGCCGAGAGTCTTTGCCAGCCGCTCCCAACGCTCTCTTTCTGGACCGTCGCCGATAAGCCAGTACTCACTATTCGCGTGCTTTCGACGAAATTCAGCAAATGCCCGCAGGCCCAATTCAAAACCCTTCCAATGAAGGTACCGACCCAGGCTCAAAATCCGGAAACAAGCCTCGTTGCGGAGCGGAATTCGCGAGAGAATCGACAAATCTTCGCTTGTCAACGCTACTGTCGCGCACAATGAAACATCGCGACAACCCAAGGCTTTTAGCCGAAGGGCACTTTCAGGAGTTACCGCCAGACCTGCAACCGCACGGCGAGCCGTCATTCGAACGAACGGGTCAAATTCCGCCAGGCATCGCGCCGCGCTGCGCACTATCTCGTAGAATGTCCCGCGCAAACTCAGAGAGCTCCGAAAGCTGCGGGGCGCCGATTCGGCCCCTCCGACAGGGCCCCAAAGAAAAGGCGCTGGCAACAGCGCGAGGAAACTCGGGCGCCAGTAGCTTCCGAAAGTTACATGGTGGACTAAATCGAAACGGACCTTTTGAAAGAGTTCCTTGGCCAGAAGATATGCGCCAGCCTGCCACAGATAATAGTAGATAAAAACTCCCCTCTGGCCCTTCTTCCAAAAACGCATCCACTTCGGCAAGTCGTAATAAACGAAATGAGCCCTAGGCATCGGGTTAGCTGTAAGCGCTTTCTCAATCGACTCACGGTTATTGATTCGCGTGATCACCCAGCAGTCTTCAAATCGTCCAATCTGGCACACCCAGTTCCAGCCGCTGCCGGGTTCAGAGCCTCTTTCCGGTTCACACGCGTATGCAGAGACGAGTACTCTCACGATTCTAGTTTGGCAATCGACGAGCAACTGCTGAGATGTGCTGGATCATTTGCTCTTCGCGATAATCAATCGCGAACTGTTTTGCTTGTTCTTCCGCTGTTTGCGCGGTTGAGTGCAGGAGGTAAAGCAAATAGAGCCCGCGATTTTTGTCGCGCGGATCGGTTTGTCCTTTCGCATCATGTCTTGCATTGAGAACGCACTCTGTCTGAGCGAGAAAATGGAACTTGTCCCACAAATTAGGAGCGTTTGAGACGCCGGATTCCCAATCAAATATGGACAGTCTTCCCTGGTGCAGGCGCGTGTTCCAGGGAGTGAGATCGCCATGTTGAATCCCGCAAGGGACGACGGTTGCACGTAGCTCTTGAGCAGCAATACGAAAAGCTTCTTTCGCCAACCTTTGCCACCTCGCTCCCAGACGCGGCGCTATTTTCTCCCACTTGCGCGCTGTGTCTCCAATCACAGATTCCCCGGGCGAAACGCTCGGCTGGCAGCTTTGCAATTTCTGTAGAAACTCTTCGTGAAGTTGCGTGAAACAAACAGGCCCGGTATCACCTTCGAGCGGAGATTGGAACACGATGTCGTTGCTGCGCCAGGAACCGGCATAGAGCAATTGCGGAATATGAGCTTGAAGCTTTGGAAAACCGGATAGTTTTCGCAAAAATGTCCCTTCGTGCTGCAATCGCTGCTGCGCACCATCCGTAAGGGGCATCTTCAAGTAACCCAAGATTGCGCCGTCGCTTTTCATCACCTGCACCGTCAACTTCTGGAACGTGCCCGGTGTGCCCAATGAAAGCGAGAATATCAATTGAGTCTCACCTGTGATGTCACTCACGAGGCTTTCGATGGGCAAAGGTGCTCTCGAAGCGATCAGAACGCTGTTGCGCACCCAGCCTTGCCAGGCGGTCGTCCTCAACTTGACGGCAACGGCCTTCATCAATCGTCCTGAAGGCGAAAAAGGCGTGTAAATCTCAAATCCGTTCACCGGATGCTTTCCGCGAATTTGTGGCAGCAACCAACGAGGTCGTTTGCGCGACGGCAAAACTGCGAAAGGGTGAATTCTCGTGTAACCATCACTTGCCAGGCGCTTCAAAAGGGCCGGTTTGGGACTCCAGGAAATTAGTACGTTCGGAAGCTTGCCGCCATCCTTCGGCAGCTCGTCTTCGGCTATCACCGGAACATCCGGAGTGCCACCGGCGAAAAGACGCAAGGCATCTTCGAGAGGGCGTGCGCCGTTTGAGTTCCCAAAATCCATTTCAATCGCCTGAGGGGAGCTCGTCACAGCGTCGCCGCCCGCCACGCGCGCATCCTGGCACCCAGTCGTTGCCTCATGAATTCTGCTACGGCGCCAGAGCTTGATTGAACCGTGGGCTCAATTCCTCGGTCCGTATCGATTACTATTTTTCGTATTCGTCTGAATTGCAACTGCTGGTACGCCTCGCGCTGGCGCTCTATCTCGGTAACTTGCAGTTCTTCTTTTCGCGAAAAAATCGAGGGGCCTGCGGCATCAAGGAGGATCACCAGATCAGGCTCGGGAACGAGGCGGGACAGTAACTTCGAAAACCACGACGGTCCTCCGTATCGATATCGTAGAGGATCCACCACCACGTCATGGAAATAGCGATCGAATAGAACAAAGTTCGATCTCGTCAATAACGGCCGGATGGCAACAACGTACCCAACCCAGTAATCCATGAAAAAAGCGGACAGGTAAGCCATGGACAAGAGTTTCCCTCGCGCCGGTTTCGCGTGGGGAGTGAGATTGATTCCGGTGTCTTTTTTTTGAAAGAGTGTTTGCGGTCGCCAGTGAAATAGCCTGCTTCGCCCCCAGAATCCTTGTTTGAGCGTCTCGGTGAGCCCTGCGATCACGGTGCTCTTACCCACGCCATCCGGTCCCAGTACCGCGATGAGAATTCCGGTCGGTTGAACGCATCGCCGGATTCCCCAGAAGAATTGCGTGCCCAGGTACCCCATTAACTTCAACGGTCTCCGGGACCAACTTGTCTTCCAGAATTTCGCCCGGGCCTGAACCAGATCGTCTGCGATAGACTCATTTAGGCAAGCCTGTACAGCGACCTTCCTCCATTCGCCAGGGAATATTTCTCCCGCTATCCTCTCGGCCTTCGCGGATCCTAAAGTTTCGACCAATCGTTTCAACCGAGTTGATTGGGCGGCAGGCGCTCTCCCTTTCCAGGATTTCTTGGCCAGAAGATAGGCAAACTCGACCTCTGGTGAAGGTATCCAGAACTCTCCACGGCGCCGGCGCCCGTCTAGCATTTCTTCGCTGGTCGAAAGAATCAATCCGCTTCGTCGATGATCAAAAACAAGGTCCACAGCCGCGGTTTTCACTCCTGAACCTTCCGTCCAATAAAAGACGAAAAAGTGGCCAGTGACGGAATGATTGAGACACTGGAAGCAGGTATAGCCTTTGCGCCAAAGACTTTCAAAGACGGTCGGAAGTTTGTGCTTATCTTCGGGATGGACAGCTAAATCCAAGTCGCTATGTAATTCTTCGGGAAGTTGGTCCCAGGAGTGCAAAACGCAATAGCGAACTTCCAATTCGTCGAGAAGCCGAAATAAGCCGCGCAAGAAATCAGGTAGAGTGCGCGTACTCTCCACTTCCATCACAAATGCAGTATCTGACCTTTTCTGGTCGACTCCATTCACTGCGGTCGGCAGAGTTTGACTGAACTCCGCAACGGAAACCGATTCCTGGCACTTTTCACTCACGCGGCACCTGTACCTTTCAGTACGGCGGGGATCGTCCGCGCCAGAATTTTCAGATCGAGCCAGAGCGTCCAGTGTTCGATGTATTGCATGTCTAGCTCCATCCACTTTTGGAAAGGGACTAAGTTGCGGCCGCTTATCTGCCATAGACACGTAATGCCGGGCCGCACACTAAATCGCACCCGTTGCCAGTCTTCGTTGAATCCTTCGAAGTCGCGAACGGCCATGGGCCGCGGGCCCACCAAGCTCATGTCGCCTCTGAGAACGTTGAAGAGTTGGGGCAATTCGTCAATACTTGTGCGCCTGAGAAATTTACCGATTGGCGTCAGGCGCGGGTCGTTCTTGATCTTGAACACCGGGCCGGTAACCTCATTGAGGTCTTCTAGTTGCGCCAGCAATTGCTCGGCGTCACGGACCATCGTGCGAAATTTATAGATTTTGAATCTCCGCTTATTGAGTCCCACCCTCTCCTGGCAGAAAAACACAGGGCCGGGCGAAGTAAATTTGATCAGGACCGAGACGACGGCAAACAGAGGAGCCAGAAAAATTAGTAAGAAGAATGAGATCGTAGAGTCCAAAATGTGTTTAAGCAGGAGTGACTGCGCCTCTCGTGCATGTGCACAAACAGCGATATGCGCATCGCCGTCGAAATTGTCGGTGCGCGCCCTCGCATTCTTCAGGTCAAAAATATCCGAATCGAACCGGGTGATAATCCCGTGCTGCTCGCACAATGCCGCCACGCGGGAAGCATCTTCATAGAAGGAACGAAGGGGAAGATAGATCGCGACTTCATCAACTACATTTTTGCGGAGATAATCCGATAGGCCCGCAACATCGCAGCAAAGCGTGTATTCCGTCGTTAGAAATCCTGGCGTTCCCTCCCAGTCGTCATCAACAAATCCGAGGACCCGATATCCCAGTTCGGGTTTTGCTTCGATCCTGCTCGCAAATGCGACCGCCCGCTGGTTCGTACCTAGAATCAAGATGTAGTGCAAATTCCTGCCGCGACGACGCATCTGTTCGAGCAGGCGCCGGACAATCAGCCGGGCGCTGACGACGCAAGCAAAGCTGAATACCCAGAAGAGTGCAAGGAATGCGAGTGTCACCATGTGGATTGTGACCACAGTGGCAACCACAATCACGCTCATACATATGAGGGTAGTGCCTCTTAAAACTTCAATGATCTCCGACCGCCGCGTGGCAAGTCTTTTCGATTCGTATAAACCGCAGAGAGAAAGGAGCACATGCCATACAACCAGCATCACTCCGAAGATCACGAAATTCCAGAGTTTGACTTTCATCGAAAGGAATTCCGCGAGGGAGAGTGCGGGAGATTCAGAACCAATCAGGAGCATCGCGAGTCCAAACGAAAGGACGACGACACACAGATCGAACATTTTGTACACGCTCAACAGAAGCCGGCGTTTGGTCTCTTGCATTATTGGGCCTTCAGGAGATTTCTAAGTGTTTTGGGTCAGGCTGCTTGTACCAGTACTAAAAACGCTGATTTGGAGTGGTCTCGGCAAAGCACGTACTCAGGGAGTCTGGCCTTCTTGCACAAATTACAATGGAGAGTTGAATTCAACTGGCAATAACGTACATCGAGATACCTGGTTAGATTGGCTCTACCCGATAGCCGGCGACTCGAATGGCAAGAGATCTCTGAATGATCTCCACGGAAACAACCAGACTCTCGTCCCCGTTTTTTGCCAGGAGAATTCCTTGAAGGCCGTCCAGGCTCCCACCGCGAATGCGGACACGTTGTCCAGCACTGAGAAATGGAAAAGATGTAAACGGAATCCCCTGTTCGAGAATAGCCTGCACCGCTTGAATCTGCTCTTCCGGAATCGCGGCACCGACGCCGCGATTTCCCACGATTCCAAGCACCCCAGGCGTGCGCAGAATGGGAACGCGCATATCCTGGGAGTCTGGTATTTTCACGAACAAGTAACTCGGAAAGAGCGGGGCATGAATGACGCGGCGCCGGTCACTCCAGCAGTGAGTCGAGGAAAACAGAGGAAGGAACGCCTTGATCTCCTTCTCTTGAAGACTGACGGCTACTTTCTTTTCGTGGCGCGGTCTGGTCTGGACAGCAAACCAGGACGCTTCGGCTTGCTCGACGGGTGGTACCGCCGGAACGGCTTCGTATCGAATTTGTGGATAGAGATTCAACATAGCTCCGCCAATCTGAGTCACAGGTACAGTTGACCTCCTCAGTTCTGAGGAGTTAGGCTCGCTGCCTGCCTCATTTGTTTTCGACCGATCTTTATTCTAGTAAACCGTCACAGTGCCGACACCCGGCGCTCTATAGCCTGTGGTACAAAGACTGTGGAATTGGAAACGTGCGCTTATTCAAAACCGCACCCAAAACTTGAACTTGAGCTGCGCGCAACATCTCTGTCACTCTCAGCGCTGATTCTCGCCTCGTCGCGTTTGCTTCTAGAACGAGAACGAGGCCGTCCGCGAGCTGTCCCAGACCGATTGCCTCGGCATATTGATTCAACGGCGGTGCATCGATGAGGATGTAATCAAACGCGTCGCGCAAGAGCGGCAACCATGTCTTCAATCGATCCGACTTGAGAAGGTTTACCGAGTCGAATGCTTGTGACCCGCATGGGAGCAGCCAAAGATTGTTGGGCCGCAGGCGTTGCGTGAAGTTTTGGATAGGATTTTCGCCGACTGCGAAGTCAGCTAAACCTCGATGGTGGGCCACACCGAAAAATTGAGCTAGTGAGGGCGCACGCAGGTTGGCATCCACTACGCAAACGGAACCAGAGACGTTCTCAGCCAAAGTTTGTGCGGCAGTCGCACACATGCGACTGCATCCATTCCCCTGGTCGATCCCAGCAAACACGACAGAGCGCGGAGATACCCCCATCTGCATCAGAAACAGTCGTTGCACCAGCTTCAGGGATTCATCGCTCACCAGTCGATCGATATTCAGGCCGGAATTGTTTCGGTGGCCGTTCCCATTCAATTTGACGACTGCCGGCGCCGTCTGCAGTTTGGGTACAGGCTCAACTTCAAGTGTCGTTCCTGCCCGTTTCAGTAATTCGAAATTTCTGCTCAAAATTTTTCCGCCTTTTGTGGCAACTCGCTCGAAGTCCTCTTCCCTTCGGTTCGCGGACCCTGTGGCATATTCATCGCGGAAGGAATGAAAAGCACTTGGCCTGGGCGAAGGTCTTCGGCATGAGTCAACCACGGGTTCAGCGAGTAAATCTTAGCCAGTGTTTCGTCGTCGAATTTTCCATAATTCTCCACGCAGATTTGATAGAGCGTCTGACCTGGAGCCACTTGGATTGGTCGAGACGTTAGCTCCGTACCTGGCGGTTGATCGGAGGGATGTACAAGCGTGAAATCTGTCTGAGCCGAGTTACCGGACGATCTCTCTACCGGCGAGTCTGCTAGCTTCTTCCCTGGCCCCGTCTCTTCCGCCGCAGTTGGGGAGCCCGAATCGGAAATTGAAGCCAACGAAGGTGTACCGATAGAGTCAGAAAGCTGTGCACCGGGCAACTTTGCCCCCTCTCGGTTCGCATCCATGATCGGCCACGCGAGAGTGAATAGAAACGCGCCCGCGAGAGCGACTTTTACCGCCCGATGTTTGCGGATCGGCTCCGCGGTGATTCTGGGAATAGACTGCGAGATGGTGAAGCGAGGTGTCTCTTCACGGTTCAAGTCGACAACGGACCCAGCAAGGAGCGATCCAAGGTCGAGATCACCCAACACTTCGGCGACGATATCGTGATCGATCACTTTTTTCTCTAACGCTCCTCCCACTGCCAAGGCGTTAAAGCAAAGGTTGTTAATGTTGCGAGGAATGCCTTCGCTGTGTTTGGCGATCATCGCTCGCGCTTGGTCCGTAAACAGAGGGACCTTCGTGTCGTAGCCCGCCACTCCGAGGCGATGATCGATATAAAGCTTTGTCTCTATCGGAGTAAAAGGCTTCAACCTGCAGACCATAGAAATTCTTTGTCGAAGCTGGATGAGACCGGGAGAAACCAATTTCTCTGCTAGTTGTGGTTGCCCAGCGAGTATGATTTGAATCAGCTTGTCGCTCGAGGTCTCGAAATTCGATAGCATCCGCACGACTTCGAGAACGGGTCCTCCCAGATTCTGTGCCTCGTCGATCACGACTACGAAGCGCCTCCCCAATTGAAATTCGTGCAGCAATACTTCATTCAGCTTCGCGTGCATTCGAACAAAATCCCCGCCATCATCGTCCAGCTTCAGGTCCGCCAGCAGGCTCCGAAGGAAATCTTGGGGAGTGCACTGGCTCTGAAAAAGAAAAACAGTTTTGGCTGACTCTTTCAGCAGCTCCAGGAGACGGAATAACAGCGTCGTTTTCCCCATCCCGGGTTTGGCGATCAGCGCCATGAATCCTCGCCCGGAATTCACACCGCAGACGAGCGAAGCAAGCGCCTCTCGATGTGTCGGACTCAGATACAGATAGCTCGAGTCGGGCGTAACGCCGAACGGCTGTTCCTTCAGATTGTAAAAGTCTAGAAACACCCTACCTCGCTTAGGCCACCTGTCTTGGAACTGAAGCAAGCACTTGAACTTTGAGAATTTCGGCGACGTCCGCGGGAGTTCGGAATGAAGGATCTAGGTACTCCGCCGTGAGGGCTGCCGCCACACTCACGAAGATCGCCAGCAAAAACCCGATCAACATCACGAGCCATGGACTGTGAGCCGGCAAGGCCGACATAGACGGGGGCACCGCGATCGCCACGTTCGCGATTCCCTTTTTGTCGAGCGCGTCTGCCGTGCGTTCTTGCTCCCGCTTTGCAAGATAGAGAAGATAATTTGATTCATCTGCCTTCGCTTCGCGCAATAGGTCTGTTTGCTTCACCGCCTTCTGATCCAAATCCACCATTTGTAACTGCATGCTTCCGATGGTGTGTTGCAAAGACGCAGCAGTTGCCTTCTGCGCTGCAAGGTCGGATCGCGCTTTGGCCGCGTCTTCTCTTAACAGCTCGTAGGTCGGATCGCGGTCCGTAGTGTGATTCACGTACCGTGTTTTTTGAGCATCGGAAATGGCAGCTTCGGTTTCGGCGATTTCTTCGTCGGCTTCTTTCACGAGCGGATAGTTGGGCTCATATTTCAGCAACAACTGGGTGCGCTTGAGCTGCGCCGCAAGCAAGTTTGTCTCTAATTGTTGCGACAGCACGTCGGCTGAATTGGAAGTTTCTTGTGTCGAGGATCTGCTGGGTATCGCCTCCATTTGTCTTTCACTGGCTACGATGCGTTGCTCGTCCGCCGCAATGGCAGCCTGAGCTTGATGGAGAGAACCGACAGAATTCACAACCTGCTGGGCCATGTCCGTGCGTTCAACGTCGGGAGCGACGACTCCTTCTTCTTTCCCGAAACCAGCCAAGCGCGATTCGGCGCTAGACAGCGCCTCCTGGTACTTCTGCGTCTCACGGGCAAAAAAATCGGAAGTGCCGCTTGGCCGTCGCAACTGCAGGTGCTTCTCGAGGTAGAGGTCGCTCAGCTTTGCAAGAACGCACTGCGGCGTTTCCGCGGTGCCACGTTTTCCGTACGTCACTTGGATAACGTCAGCATTCTTTTCCACCTCCACATCTAAAGCCTTTGCCAGGCGCCTCGTCGCCTTTGCTATCTTCATTGCCTTCCGTCGCGCAGGGTCGGAAGGAAGAAGGACGTCGCTAAGAGATTTTTCATCTAATCCACAGGCCGACACCACAGACGCGAGCATGTCTGCACCCTGTATCAACGCCACTTCTGAGTTGATTTGGTCCGGAGTCACCAGGTCGTTTGTAAGTATTGCCGCATTCTGCGCCGAAGAGATGGCTGGGTCAGATCTATCCTGTTCCACCAGGACGTCCATTGACGACTCATAATAATTAGCGGCCCAAAACCAAGCGAAAAACGTCGCGCCCAGGAACACACCGCAAAACGTTAGAATCACGAGGCGGCGCCGATTGAACCCGACGGCAATGCAGTCGCGCAGCGTGCTCAAGCGCGCCGAATTCTGATAAGAATTCTTCATCTCAGAATCAGCCATAATTCGGACCTCCTCTTCCTCCTACATTCACAGCCGTCGCGACGCTATAGCAGTGGTAGCTGAGGACTCAAATACATCCCAACGGAGTACGGAACATACTTTCGGAAATTGGTGATTAATTTTTCTGGCACAAAAATCATGTCACCGGGTTGCATCTGCGCGTCTTCGTTCACATTCTTCCCGTGCAAAATATCTTTCAGACTGAGTTTACGGACCTCAACCCAGCCTTCAGAGACGCGGTGATACAGAAAAATCTGCGTTTTGGCCTGGGGCGTGAATCCTCCCGCGATTGCGATTGCCTCTGACACCGTAGTGTCGTAGCGCAGGTCATACTGGCCGGGCTTCCCCACTTGCCCATTAACGACGAAAAAGGGTTTTTGAAAATCGGTAAGGTCAACGTCAACGATTGGATCGTGAAGTGTGGTCGAATATGCCTTCTTAACTGCGTCTACTACCTCAGGCACCGTCATTCCCTCGATGTGGATGCTACCGACCCCTGCCAGGTTGATGTATCCGTCCGGCTGGATCGTAACGCTTTGATCAAGCTCCAATGCTAGCGGAAACGATATCGACAGAACGTCATCTCGTTGAACTTTGTAACGTGGATATCGATGCTGAAGCGCGGGTCGATCCGAGTCGGTCTGGTCTTTGCCGGGCGCAGTAGCGACCGGGCCCGATGCGACCGAAGAGGCTGTCATGCCACGCTCCTGACCACTGAGCGTCCCCGGCAAACAAACGAAAATAATGGCTAATCCGACTCCGAGCGCCGTCATCTTACCTCCGGTATGTCGAAAGCCCATCTGCCCTAATCGCCTCGCAATCCTAAGTGTGCACGCGACTAATCACAAGAAGCATAAGGACCTATTGGTCCCAAGAGTCTGCTCTCCCGTCCGGAAAGGAATTCGGTACCAAGGCGCCACGCTCCTCTTCGCCTTGCGGCCCGCCGATTCATGCATAGGTGTTCGGGAAGGAATCCTCCGGGGCAAAGGGAGGAAAGTACTCAGGAGAAAGAGAGCAAATCCCTCATGCGGGATAGAAGATCCCGAAGGGCCCTAAGTCCGTGACAACGCCGGCAATCGAGCAGATAAAGTCAACATATCTGTTTTTTTTACAGTAACTTAGGATGAAACCGCCTCAGCCACGGAACTCGGTGACAGAAACGGCCATCGACCTCGCAATCGGCCAAACCAGAATCAGTGAGCGCTCCAGAAGCGATGCTTGGTGAAAACGCGCACTTCTCCACGGTAGCCCCAGCTCGATGAGCACAGCTAGCGTAGCGACTGCTTAGTACGCACACCCCTACCGCCTATATATGTAACCGCTTATTAACACACTTGGTCTTGCTTTTTTCATGGTTCTAGTACTACAATAACTTGTCCAGCCTCTTGGCTTTCCGGGTGAAACCATGGGCGAACTCCTTGACCCCTCGCGCGAGAAAATTCGCGTTTTGATAGCAGACGCCGACAACATAAGTAGCCAGCTGATGGCCAGCGCCCTTAGGCGTTGCCGTAACTATTTCGACGTGGTCGCAGTAGCCAGCAGCTCTCCCGAAGCGATACGCGATTTGGGCATCCTTAAGCCCCATGTCGCAGTCCTTAGCGCCGAGCTGAGGGACGGGCCTCAAACAGGCTTTAAGGTACTCAACGAACTGCGCCACTCGCACCCCGCCACCGCAGCTATTATGTTGTTGCACTCCACCCAACGCGACCCCGTCGTCGATGCATTTCGAGGTGGAGCGCGAGGTGTATTCACCCGAGACAAATCGTTCAAGGCGCTGTCAAAGTGTATTCGCTCGGTGCACGACGGGCGAATCTGGGCCAGCAACCAGGAACTGGAATTTATTCTTGAGGCCCTCACGCGTCTTAAATCGGCTCAACTCACCAAGACCAGCGGAATGGTGTTGCTATCTCGGCGCGAGGAAGACGTGGTGGGCTTGGTAGCTGAGGGAATGAAGAATCGCGAGATCGCGCAGGCACTTCACGTCACCGAACACACCATTAGTAACTATCTGTATGCTATTTTCAACAAGTTGGGAGTTTCAAGCCGCGTCGAACTGATTCTCTACGCCACCAGCGAAAGTCAGAAAGACAAGCGATAGCCCGATCATTGGCTGGGCCTCAGTTGATCATTTGTCGAGCGCTCCATATCGTTTGATGTTTTGACTCTCAAGAATCGCCTCTTTCAGCAACTGTCCAACGAGCTTCCAAGCGTGATTCCGATACTTGCACTCCTTCGGGCCTTCGGCGTGAAAACCGTGCTGTCCATAGCGACTGACGTTAGTTTGCAAGCCCTGCGATAAGTCCCAACGTACTGGCGGAGACGCTCGGTTTGGCCGACAAATTAGTAGCACGAACCCATGATAATGTTCGGGCGACTATCGAAATCTATGCCGCGCATCCCCGAGCGGCGCACCGTCCAGGAGGAACGGACTGTTACGATCGGTTGTTCGAACAGGTATTCCAGAAATGCCAATTCGTACCGCTTCGAGAGGAGCTTCTCCGTCGGGAGCTTCTCGCTGAGCCAGAGGCGATGATCCTCTCTCAATCGAAGAATGTTTCGCGCGGTTTTGGACGCCTCCCGGCTGGTCTCATGCACGCCGCGCACGAAGAACTTTAACCATCCTTCCCAGTCGCCATCGTTGCGAATAGCCATTAAACGGTCGTAGTACTCGGTGCGGTGTTGTTTCAAGTACTGACTGAGATATAGCAAAGGCCGACCGAGTGCCTGCTTCTGACATAGGAGAAAAGTAATGAGCAGCCGTCCGACCCTTCCGTTGCCGTCGAGGAACGGGTGGATCGTTTCGAGTTGGGCGTGCGCCAACCCGCACTGAATCAGAAACGGTAACGAGTCGTCGTAGAGAAATCTCTCCAAATTGTTCAGGGTCGCATGCATTTCATGCGAGCTTCAGCCTTCTGGCCAAGCGGTACGGCGTGTCGGTTTGGACGGCATTTCAACTATGCAAAAAAACGAAGGCTAAGTGAGTCGAACCTGGGACCGACGGATTATGAGTTCTCCGGTGCAGTCTGAGACGGAAGGAGATAAATCAGTTACCTCTGCAAAGCAAGGAAAAGTCCGGCAGAAACTGCAACCCAGACGCAACCGAGATTCCGATGATCCAGCCTGATGGAAAGCTGATCGAAGTCGAGTGGGGATGTGACGAGAGCGGGCCGCGCAGGATTAGTTACGCTCCTCCTTATTTCGCTCCAATTTCTAATCATCCTATAATGCCCGAATCGCTCCGCGACTTCCGGGAGGATACGACGATGGACAAATTTGAGGAAATCGGTCGGCGTCTGGATGAAGAGCTTACGCGCCTGCACCACTACGTCGAGGAAGAAGTGGCGCCGGAAACGGAACGCCGCACGGCGTCTTTTCTCCGGGCTGTGTCGGCGAAGCTTACGGAAGCGGCTTTGAAGCTGGAGGCGCGCATGGCGGCGCGGCGTGCTGGAAACCAAGAAAACATCCGGCAGTGGGCGAAGTGTTTTTTCTTGGCTTACTTTTATAGAACTAACCAGGACTTAGCCGCGTGGTCGAGTGGCATGTTGCGCGTTTGCCTGCATTGAGGCGCTGGCGTACAATCCACGGCCTGTGCCAGACACTTCCTCCAATGTAGGCCGCACCATCGCCCACTACAGCGTTCTGGAAAAATTGGGTGGCGGAGGAATGGGCGTCGTCTACAAAGCTAAGGACACGCGTCTCGGACGAAGTGTTGCGCTGAAATTCCTCCCCGACGACATTTCACAGGACCCACAGGCAATCGAGCGATTCCGCCGCGAAGCGCGCGCTGCATCCGCGCTCAATCATCCCAATATCTGTACAATTCACGATATTGGAGAATTCGAAGGGCGGCCATTCATCGCCATGGAGCTGCTCGAGGGTCGGACGCTCAAAAACCGCATTGAGGGAAAGCCCATCGAAGTATCGGAGCTGTTGGAGATCGGTATTCAGATCGCTAACGGGCTCGATGCGGCTCACTCGAAGGGAATCGTGCACCGCGACATCAAGCCCGCGAATATCTTTCTCGTGGAACGCGGGCAGGCGAAAATTCTGGATTTTGGTTTGGCGAAGCTAACGCCCGCGCTCCGACATGCCGCCGAATCGGTGGGCGCCACATCCATGCGTACGCAGACGCATGTGCTCAATGAAGAGCAACTGACGAGCCCGGGCAGCTCCATGGGCACGGTCGCCTATATGTCGCCAGAGCAGGCCCTGGGCCGAGAGCTGGACGCGCGCAGCGACGTGTTCTCGTTCGGCGCCGTTCTCTATGAGATGGCCACAGGCGCACCGCCCTTCCCCGGCACGACGACGGCCGCCATCTTCGACGGCATCCTCCATGTCGCGCCGGAATCCCCCTCGAAATTAAATTCCCGGCTGCCTGCCCAGCTCGATCTCATCATCCTGAAGGCCCTGGAGAAAGATTCCGACTTTCGCTATCAGACGGCCTCGGACCTGAAGACAGATCTGCGACGGCTGAAGCGCAGCTTTGAGTCGTCCGGCCGGACCGAGGGAGTGCGCAGTCCGGCTGCAACTCATCCGGTGGGAGCATCCGTGGCGCCTGCGGAGAAGTCGGTGGCCGTCCTGTATTTCGAGAACCTGAGCGGAGCCAAGGAAGACGAATACTTCCGCGACGGAATGACAGAAGACGTGATCACCGAGCTTTCGAAGATCCGGATCCTGCAGATATTCCCCCGGGCGACTGTGCTGCCGTTCCGAGACAAGCTGGCGACGGCGGCACAGGTCCGCGAACAGCTCAATGCGGCGTATGTGCTCAGCGGCAGCCTGCGGCGCGCGGGGAGCCGTCTCCGCATCAACGCCCAGCTCGTGGACACGCGCACCGATTTTCCTCTTTGGGCGGAGCGCTACGACCGCGAGATCAAGGACATCTTCGAAGTCCAGGACGAGATTGCACGGAACATTGCCCAGGCATTGCGCATCACGCTCTCGCCCCAGGAACAGAAAAAGATCGCCAGCCGTCCTACAGAAAACCTGCAGGCTTACGACTGCTTCTTGCGCGGGCGTAATTACACGCGCCGGGAGAACCTGGAATTCGCCCTCCAGATGTTCGAGCAGGCGATCAAGCTTGACCCTGGTTTCGTCATGGCCCACGCCGGAATCGCGAACGTCTGCGGGATGATTTTCGAGTTCCGGCGGCAAGAGCAGCAATGGCTTGAGAAGGGCATTGCCGCTTGCGACCGGGCGGCAGCACTTGATCCGCAGCTTCCCGAGGTGGCGGTGGCGCGTGCGCGCCTGTTCTATATGCAGAAAAACTTTGACGAGGCGATCCGTTGCGCGAAGCTGGCGATCGAGCGCAAACCGGATTGTGATGGTGCCTACAACATCCTCGGACGCGTTTACTTCGCCTCGGGGCGCTTCCAGGAAGCAGCCGATATCGTCGAACGCGCCCTGGAAGCTAACGGCGATGATTACAACGTTCACATCCCATACATGCTCAGCCTGGAGCGCCTGGGACAGATGGAGGTCGCGCGTCGTTTGCGGGAGCGCCACGTCCATGTCCTGGAGCAGCACTTGGAGCTTGCCCATGACGATGTCCGCGCGAGGATCCTGCTGGCGGTGGACTTGGTAACGCACGGTCGAGGGGACGACGCCATCCGGCACCTCGAAACTGCAATCACCTTGCGCCCGAACGATTCGAGTACGCTCTACAATGCCGCCTGCTGCTATGCACTCATGAAGGATAAACCGCGGGCGCTCGAAACACTCAAGAAAGCCATTGGAGCCGGTTACGCCAATATGGAGTGGATCAGCAAGGATCCTGACCTGCAGAGCCTGAACGACGATCCGGAATTCCTCCACCTGGTCGGCAATTAGTTAAAGGAAGCGTAGCAACGAGGATGCTAGGCATGTGCCCGATGAACCTCGAGTTGCCATCGCTCCGCATCCGCAAGTTGACGTGCCGATTGGGACAGCGCAACATGTCTCTGAGGAACCGAATTGACTGCCATCGCGCAAACGCTTGCGACACGAGTCAAGCAAGCACGATCGCTCGATGAGGTACGAAAGAAGGATCTCCGCGCCGGCGACCGTCTGCTCGTCACCACGAGAAACTCCCGTTACATAATCTGGGTGCTGGATGAGGGTGTGTATCGGGTCTCTGGCGGGTGGTTCGACCTCCAATGCATAGCGCCTCAGAGAATGGCCATTCACGGTTGCACCTGGGGCGGCAGCGCCATCAAGCAGGACATCCTCGCTGCTCTTGGGCTTCGCCTGGAGTTCGGGAACACGGTTCGCACCACTCGAATTAGACAGATTCGCGTGATTCTAGCCGAAGCACAACTGTCACTGAATTAGTGCCCCTGTGGTCCTCGCCGCCAAAGCCTAGTTACCACCGCATCGCGTTGACTTGCCATGAAGCGCGGCCTAACATGCGTCGCCAAGGGCGGCATCGCATCAATGATTGGCCAAGTTATCTCGCATTACCGCATCACCGAAAAGCTCGGTGGCGGCGGCATGGACGTCGTTTACAAGGCTGAGGACACCGACCTTGGCCGCTTCGTAGCTCTGAAGCTCCTGCCTCCAGATGTAGCCGGGGATCCTCAGGCTCTAGAACGCTTCCGCCGGGAAGCCCGCGCTGCTTCGGCTCTGAATCATCCCAGCATCTGCACCATTCACGAAATTGGGAACTCCGAGGGCCAGTCGTTCATCGTCATGGAGTTTCTGGATGGCGTAACACTGAAGCACCTCATTGCCGCGAAGCCGATGGAAATCGATATTGGGGGGGGTGCAGAGAAACAGCACGATCATGGCTCTGTGCGTTGCGTGTCTGCGTTTCTTGGGAAAGGAGCGAGCGATGCGTTTAAGCAGCCGGCTGGCGGCCGTACGCTAATACGTTTCCGCATTACCAGAAGCAGCCCGATTCCGGCGAGCAGGAGTCCTAGAGACTCTGGTTCTGGGGAGGTCACAAGCGTCGTGGTGAAGGTCCCGGTGACTGAGCCGGTAGCCGTGGCCGTACTCGTGATGATGGATTCACCGGTGTCCCCTGCGAAAATCCCGGTTCCGCCCTTGATCACCGCGTCGGTCGTAATGTCTGCCGCTCCTCCTCCGATCTCGGTCCCACTGCTGGTGAAAGTCCCGAACAGGGTCCCATCGGAAAAGACGTCCACGAATGTCCCGCTTCCCGTGAACGCAGTCGGACTTGAGAAGGTGATCGTGCCCATGTTTGTCGTGGTGAAGCCCATTCCAGAGCCCATAAAGCTCGTGTCAAAAACATTGGACGCCATAGTGGCCGTGACAGTGGTGGTTCCCGTTAGTGTTCCGGTTGTGGTTATCGAATCGGCTTGAGCCGGCATGGCGAGACCGCCCATCATCACCAGAGCAATCAGGGTTGCGGCGAGTAAGCGCATCATAGAAGCCTCCTGGACAGACACCACCCCACTTGGTAGTTTTTCGCCCGCACGATTACTGCCGATTCTCGCCATGCTGAAACGAAACGACTTGCCAAAATCGGATGCTACACAAAGTGCAAATGTTTGCAGACTCTGAGCACAGTAGTTCCCTATCGGCGTAGGCTCGCAGCGCGGAGCTAAAGGAGCCAAACCCTCGGAATCAGTAGGAGCGAGCGATGCCCTGGAAGCCCGTGACGGAACCAGACGTGGCGTCCTGCCGGAGTTTTGAAGATGCGTTGCTTGTAATGTGGAAGCACACTGGGCCTCGTGACCGATGGCTGGAAAAATGTTGGGCGGCTACGCTTCGACGCAGGCGGAACTGGGCCAGATAGCGGGTGATTGAACACAACATCGCCCTCACTGTGAATCGCGATTGGAGTATTTGCGGTTCCGCTGGCCACTGCTGAATTCGTTTGCGAACGGTCTATAGTGCGGAACGCTAGCGGTTCCTTTTTTCTTAACTGACACCAACCAATGGCGACGCCCACGATTGCTACTACGATGCCAATAACTGTTAGCCATATCACCTACCAATCCTATCACGGGTAATCAGTTGGGCTGCGGATCGCACCTTTCATGATCTCGGAAATATCCTAAGCGACGGCGGTCAATCAGCAGTTGCTTAAAGTATTGTCTCCTCGCCCACTCCCAAGTTGCCATGGTCTTTTCGGGACTAGCCATCCATTTGGTGCTGATGAGGTCGATAGCTTCAGCCACCGCGTTTTCGTCATTGTCTTTAGAAGGGCCCACGATCTCGCCTTTCTTCAGTTTCGCACCAACGGCCTCAACGACTTCTTTGACTTCCTCGTATGGCCAATCAAGTTTCATTTTCTCATTCCTCTCTTTTTACTGAGGTCGTCCCCTTACTGGCCCCAGCCTCGATTCAGTGTGATTACGCGCTGAGATGTGGTCCAGATATTTATTTGCATTTATTTTGCCGCAGCAGCAGCGCTTGCCGCCTTCGCATCCGCCAATTTCTTGTCGGCGATGGCGATCTCGGACGCCGAAGACCACTCGCTGATTTTCTGGCGTTCAAAGAAACATTGTTGCGCATCAATGCCGCGTTCGGCCTTTTGCTCGCTGGACTTTTGGTACTGTTGTTGCCACTTATACTTTTCTTTCTCAAGCTTCGGAATGATTACGTCCAGCAACTCCCTGCCCCGCACGCGGCATTGTTCCCAACGAGCGTCAGTCTCTTCAAAATGTTCCGCTTCGACTTCCGAAATAAGCAGATCCAGCGCTTCTAGCGGTGCTGCGAGCGCCTGAATTACCGCCTCAACTTCGGCTTGCCGTTCGGGACTGCTGGGTTTGAGAGACCGCAGGCGCGACATTGCAACTTCCAAAATGGAAGCCGAGGGCTCAGGCCGCGGTGCTCGCTCGTCCAGCATGATCGTGCTGGCCGGATCATTCTCCACGTGCCCTATCGGGAAGGGCGATTCTGGAAGCGGCCCGACGGGCAGCGCAACGCCGAAATTTCTTGCGACTTGCTCAGCGTCCAGTTCCATTCCCTGCGCCCGCGTCCGATCTGCCAATTGTTGCGTCAGCGGTTTTTCTACGTACTTTGGAAGGCTGCTATCAATGATTGTCTAGCGTAAAGTTAACTGTGATCGTGGTGTCCACCTCAACAGGCCCACCGTTTAAGAGAGTAGGCTCATACCGCCATTTCTTCACCGCTTGCAACGCCGATTTCGCCAATGAGCAAACACCTTCAGATACTTCAAGGTTCTTGACGCTTCCATCCTTCGCAATGGTGGCATGTAATAAGACCACTCCTTTGATACCCGTCGCTTTTGCGTCTGGCGGATATTCCGGCGTTTCTCGATGAATGAGACGCGCCCTCTGAACGTCGTTTCCTGTTTTGACCGTCTTCTTCGGGTCGCCCTCCATGTCGGTTCTATTATCGGGAGCAGATTGCGCCTTGCTAACTTTGGAAGAATTCGCCGCGTTTGCCTTCTTTAGGCTCCCGATATAGCGAAATGCGCCGTCGACATGCGCGAAATACGCCAACAGCGTCCCCGTGTTGCCTCCGAGGAAGCGAACATCGTAAAGCGGTTCGGGGTGCTCGCGAAGAAGCAGAAACGGGTATTCCGTGGCTGTCGCTCGTTGATTGCATGAATCGTCGAACCGAACAGCCTCGACATCTGTTAGACCTTGCTCTAGAAAGGTTGCTAAGGTGTTGGGTGCGAGGCTCTAGAATTCTTTCCGCCCTCGCTCGGAGGCGGACGCCAGAGCTTCCCCCTTGAGGTCTCCGAATACTGATTTGAACCAGTTGTTAGCATCCGGGAGCGCCATCGATCGGATGTAAGCAGCGAGCTCCTGCTGCTTACCCTGCTTCTCGAGTTTCACTATGTCTTTCATCTGCTTCTCGAGACCTTGAGCCGTGTCCGGATAAGAAGGAAGACTCGTTGGAACCGGACTAGCTGCGGCAGCGATGGTCGGTTGCTCAGATATCGGAGCTGGTTCTTTCTGTGCGTCTTGGGAAAAGACTGCCGAGGCCGCTAGAAGAGTAATCGCCACAACTAACGCAATTCTAGAAGAAGCCATATCCACTCCCCGGTTGCAAAAACTTGAAGTCCGCTGTTAAGCAAAGGAATACACGAAGCTTCACGTTCAAGCAATGGAATAGTGGGACTCGCCGAGGTGTCGGGCTCAGAGCATCGCGGAGGTTAGGATTGTGACGAAGAACAATCTCGAATGTGGAGTGAAGATGCTGGTCAACCAGATCATCGTCCAGCACAAACCTTTGCTGACCTCTTCCGGATACTGGTCAACTTTGCGACCGGGAGGGCCGAGCTACCGTGTATTCGCCAAGCAGATGACAAATCCCCCCACTGCGTGCGGCCTCGCCACCAAGTCGACGATTAGCAACAGGGCTACGACGAAGTCCGTGCAGAACGACGCGAACTAGAGTGAAACGCCCAAATAGTTTCCTCCTCTGTATCTCGCTCTTAGGGAGTCGTCTTGATGTAGGTAGTCGTTGTGACCTTGCCGGTGTTGCGGTCCACTTCCGTGTACGTCTCAATGGGACCGCAGCGGTTCACCGTCACAATCTTGTCCTTGCTGATGAACGTCTGCGGCATTGGGGCATATTCATTTCTCTTCTCGCTCACGGGCATTCCCCCCTGGCGAACTTGACGAACGCTGCATAGGCGATGATTTCTTCCGGGGTGTCTTTCGCTTTCAACCACGCTTCGTACAACGCACGGAGCCTCTGGTCTCGGGCAATCGAAATGGGGGATAACATGTCGTAACCCGTGTCCTCAAAAATACGTTGGCGAAGAGTTTTACTCATCGAGGGACTCCAAAATCTCCTCGAATCCTTTCCACCCTCGTTCCATGGCTTGAGCCAATTCCAAATGCAGGGCGGCTGCCGATTCGTAGTAGGCGTGTCGGCGATATGATTCGGCGGCATCAAGAAGGTCACGGAGGCGACTTATCGCCGCTTCCATATCGTCACACGCGACCATGGGGTCAAGTTTCGAGATGGTGCCATCTCCGTACTTCAAGACTTTGGCTCATTCTTATCGATTATCGGTATCAGTGGCACCTGCATGCTTACCTCTTCAGCGCAACACTGTCTATTTCAGCTCCAGCAACCTGCCTACGAAAACGTTTCTATCGAAACCCTCTGAGCCTCGCAGCAGGCCAGCTTTTGTGAACCGTGCGCATACCGGAGCGTGCTAGACAAGGCAGCATGTCCAGCAAGCAATTTGACTAGATACAAATCCATCTTGCCGACAACAGAAGTAACGCGGCTGTGCTTCAGAGCATGAATGTGCCCACACGATTCACTGATTGGTCGCTCGCCTCTGGCAACGCGAGATTCGGACACCAGCCGGCAGTACTTCGCAAAAATGCGGTTAACGGTGTTGCGGTTGAACCGACCCTTTTGCGAAACGAAAAGAAAATCGGAACCCAGATCGCTTGGCCGCTCTTTCAACCAAGTCCGCAAGGCGGACACTTCGTCCATGCACGGCCGTCCCCGCATTCGAAATAGAGGCTGAGTAGTTTTCAACGATCCCTTGAGTCGCTGAATTGTGATTTCCATTTGCGCCAATCGATGTCGCCCAGCCTGAGAGAAATCAAGTCGCTTGCCCTAAGAGCGTGCTGAAAGCAAACGATCAACAGGGCGTGATCTCGAGTACTTCGTCGTCGAGCAGTTTCGAATACATCGAGCAATTCATCTTCACTTAAATGCTTCAGCGAGTTCGATTGTTCCGCTTGGCAGGTTGGGCGCCATGCCTCGTCATTACCCCCATTATACCACTCAAAGCCGCTTTGTATATAAGGCCACAGCAGACTCGCTTTGTAGGATTCGGAACGAAAGTCGCATTATCCTTTAGAAAGCGACATTTCGGCTTCCTACGGATAATGTAAGTTCCTTGTTTCTGCCTGAATTAGATAAGCTGCTTGGAATCAGCGCACGTTGCGTAAAGCGACGTTCGCCTCTGACAGGACACGAGCGAATAGAAAACAAACACTAGGCGAAGATTTTTGGGCGCTACGATGTGGCTTGACGATGAAAGCGGCTTTCGGTAGGTTGAGCCCGTGCCTTCTGAAGTTACCAAATACCTATCGCGAATAGGTCGACGAGGCGGACGCTCGAAATCCTCTGCGAAGTTAGCTACTGTCCGTGTGAACCTTAAAAGGGCTCAGGCGGCCCGGCGCAAATACTCGCGATGCCCCCGCTACAAGAACCGGAGCCATCGATTTTCGCCTGCGACCGGCCGCTGTCCATGCGGATACGTTAGGCCCGCTATTCGGAAATTAAACCGCAGAGGCATTCACTCTATTTCTTAGTGAATCTGTAGCTGAGGCGGTTAGAGCTCTGTACTCAAACCAGGCAGCCAAGTCGGGATGAGTTGGTCATCCTTAAATATAAGGACCCCGTGAGAACATCTGGGGGCGGTCGTGGGTTCGATCCCCACCGCCCCTACCAGCAAACTTAACAACTTAGGACTGGTTCAGCTGTTTCCGTCAATCGGACGTTGGCGCCCGAATGGGAAATTTTTTCCTTCCCCGTTAGAGTTTTCGGCACGTCAAAACCGACGCCCATAGCCTTCGCTACGTCCCGCCGATAGACTGGATCCTCGTGTGACTTGTCGTAAAGGTCAGTCATATCCTCGTCTGCCTCGTGCCCAAGCCAATACTTTTGAAGACCACTCGGACAGCACGACCTTCGCAGGAACGTATTGCGGTATCGGCGGAAGGCGTGAAACCCGCAGGGTTCAAGTTTAAGGCTCACAACAACGGGTGGAACTCCCTCCGCAAAATATTTGACTGAGCCAGAGGGCTACCGCTGCTGGTCTGAAAGATGTAACCCTTCTTGCGATCTTCCCCGATGTAGGTTTCGAGCAAGGCAGAGACATCGGGGTGCAGGTCAACAGTCCGGTAAGCATTCTTCGTTTTCGGCTTACCTGGCTTGACTTTCACTCCGTTGCCCGCCCAAATTGCCTGTTCTACTTCTACTGACGTGCCATCGAAGTGCTTGACCTCTAGACCCGTCAGTTCACCCATTCGGAGCCCATGGCCGCATGTTCTATAACATCGGTACTTGTTGACATCTACCGAGTATTTGGTACACTAGCTTAGGGCGCATCCCATGGAATCCAAGTCAAACCGCCTACTCAACCTGGCTGCCAAGAAGCAGGTCATTCGCTCGAAGGACGTGTTCGCTCTCGGCATCCCGCGGAACTACCTGCCCAGACTCGTTCAGAAAGGCCTCCTCAAAAAGATCGCACGCGGCCTTTATGCTTCGAACTCATCCCCTGTCACTGAGCATCTGTCACTGATCGAGGCGGCATGCAAAGTTCCCAAAGGAGTAGTTTGTCTCCTGTCCGCGCTCCAATTTCATAGGTTCACAACGCAATCCCCACACCAAGTGTGGATGGCCATTGCCGTGAAAGCCTGGACTCCCCGCATAACTTCTCCGCCGATTCGCTTTGTGCGCATGTCAGGACCAGCCCTGCATTTTGGCGTGAAGGAGTATCCCGTTCGCGGGGGAACGCTGAAGGTCTACACGCCTGCGAAGACGGTGGCAGACTGCTTCAAGTTTCGCAACAAGATCGGCACCGATGTCGCTCTGGAGGCCCTGAGGGAGTGCCAGCGTCTCAAAAAGGCCTCCATGAACGAACTTTGGGCCGCTGCCAAAGTCTGCCGGGTCGCTAACATCATGCGACCCTATCTGGAGTCACTCTAGTTGCGCAATTCAAAACTCAAGAATATTTCCGCATCGGTCCGACAAAAGCTGCTCAATCTCGCCCGAGAGCGGAACGATGACTTCGGGCTCATACTCACCAAGTATGGCCTGGAGCGAATTCTCTTCCGGCTCAGCAAGTCCAAGTATCGGGAAACCTTCATTCTAAAGGGCGCCCTGCTTTTCGAGCTATGGACAGTACAGCGTTATCGCCCCACCCGAGACGCCGATTTTCTGGCAAAAGGGGACAATTCCCCGGAACGATTCGTTCGCATCTTCCAGGAAATCTCGACCGTCGAAGTGGAAGAAGACGGCTTGCGTTTTGATCCCAAAACGGTCAAAGCGGAACGCATCAAGGAAGACGCCGACTACGAAGGAGTGCGGGTCACATTCACCGCGTTCTTGGAGAAGGCACAAATACCGATACAGATTGATATCGGGTTTGGCGACACGGTAACACCAGGTCCCGTCGAAATGGAATATCCGACACTGCTGGAGCCTCCCAACCCTCGTCTGCTGGCCTACCCTCGCGAAACCGTAGTCTCAGAAAAGCTCGAGGCCATGGTAAAGCTGGGCATCGCGAACAGCCGCATGAAGGACTTCCACGATCTGCACAGCCTTTCCATCACTTTTGAATTTGATGGGAAAACGCTGACTGAAGCTGTGCGAGCGACCTTCAAA
>JBAVQA010000143.1:0-4325 GCA_049693595.1 Candidatus Acidiferrales bacterium
TTGCCATGCTCCATTCGACGGACTTTCATGTGGCGATTCCCGGGGCAAATCAATGCGCGGCCGGCCAGCAACAAATCGCCCGATTGCGCTTCTTTGACCTCGATGGCGGAGGATTCATCAAGACGGCGGGCAAACATGTCTGTAAACCCTTCAGGCATGTGCTGTACGACCAAGAGGCAGCCGGGAAAATCTTCGGGAAGCTGCGAAAAGAGATATTGCAAAGCATTGGGGCCGCCGGTGGAAACTCCAATTGCCACGATACGAGAAGGCCAGTTGGGCATGGAAGCCCGCCGCTGTGGTCTGCGTTTTACCGAGGGCACGGTGATGATCATTTTTGGCGCGCCGGAAGCGGCGGCGAACTTGATCTTCAACGCGAATTCGGCGGCAATTTGTTCGATACGGCCGGAAGGTGCGTCTTGCGGTTTGGTGACAAAGTCGAAAGCCCCCAATGCGAGCGCTTTCAGGGTGAGTGATGCACTGCGGTCGGTCTGCGCGCTAAAAACAATCACCGGAACGTGATGCTTGCGAGTAATTTGGCGAAGCATCTCGATTCCGTCCATGCGCGGCATGTCCAGATCGAGAGTCACGACATGAGGATGCAGCTCGCCAATTTTTTTCAATCCCATCTCGCCATCCATTGCCGTACCCACCACCTCAATCGATGCGTCGCGATGAAGCACTTGCGGAATCAGCTTGCGCATCAGCGCCGAATCATCGACCACAAGAACGCGAATCTTCCCGTTCACGCTATGGCTCCCACGGGCTGGATTCTGGCCAAGTAAGAAATCACGGCGGATACGTTCAAAATCAGAACTACTGTTCCGTCGCCAAGAATCGAGGCGCCGCTGACAAGCGGTGAAGTTACCAAGCGGTCTTCGAGCGCTTTGATCACCAGCTCTTCTTCGCCCATTAAACTGTCCACAGCAAGACCAAACTTGCGAGTTCCGGAAGCAATCACGACGACAAAAACGCGGCTTCCGCGCGCGCGCTGCAGGCGCGATTCGAGATGCTCCAGCCGAACCAGGGTCAAAACCTGATCGCGCAATTGAAAGACTTCGTGATCGTCTACGCGGTGAATTTCGCCTTCGGTCACACGGGTGATTTCGACGACTGATGCAAGGGGAACGGCGTAGAGCTTTCCTGATACATGAAATAGAAGCGAGTGAATGCTCGCTAAAGTGAGCGGCACCATCAGACGAAATGTGGTGCCCTGTCCGAGTTCGCTTTCAAGTTCGATGGAACCTTTCAGATTGTCGAGCGCCGACTTGACGACATCCAAACCCACACCGCGTCCCGAAATCTCCGTGATTTCGTCGGCGGTGCTGAGACCGGGAGCGAAGATCAGGTTCATGGTTTCGGAATGATTCAGAAGCGCGGCGTCTTCAGCCCGCAGATTGCCGTTCGCAATAGCGCGACTTAGAATTTTCTTTTGGTCAAGGCCTCGGCCGTCGTCGGAAATCTCGATCACCACATGATCGGCTTCGTGGTATGCATCCAAGCGCACGGTCCCGCGAACGGGCTTGCCCGCAGACTCGCGATCCGCGGCAGTCTCGATTCCGTGATCCGCTGCGTTACGCACGAGATGGGCAAGCGGCTCGGCAAGGGCATCGAGGATGCTCTTATCCAGATCGGTATTCTGGCCCGCGATTTCCAGGACGATGTCTTTATTTCGCATCTTCGCAACATCCCGAACTACGCGGGGAAAACGGCGGAAAAGCTGCTCCACTGGAACCATGCGAATCTTCATCACGGACTTCTGAAGTTCATCGAGAACGCGAGATTGAAATGACAGAGCATCAGCGAATTTACCCCGCAGCGGATCCTTTGCATGGAGGCGTTCGAACTCCGTGATGGTGCGCTGCAACATGGATTTTCCGATGATGAGTTCACCCACCAAATTCATGACGGTATCGATCCGCTCCGCATCCACACGCAGCGTATTTTCGGCTGCGGCGTGCGCCAAACCTGAGGGAGGTGCGCCGTCGCGCCATTCGTCGTGATGATCCAACGCCGAATCCGGCGCACTGGCGCCAACTCCGGCGGACACGGCGGCGGCTTCCGACTCGATCAATATTTCAAGAAGGTCGCGCGGAGCTGCCTGCGGCACGGGAACTTTTAGAACCGAGATGCGGGCAACCACAGAAGGCACGCGGCAATGCTCGCGAATCCAATCGGCGGGCTTCGCGCTGGAGATCGCTGCTTCGATCAGGTTCGTGCTGGCGGCTTGCGCCGCGCTCTCCGGATGGAGAATTAATATTTTCCCCGCGGTCTCCAGTGCTTTGCGCACCAGCTCGAAGACTGCCGCAGGAAGCAGCGATTCCGAATCCAGATGCAGCGCTACGTTGTAAACCGATTCGCCGCGCCGGAAAGCCTCGGCGATCATTAGGCGCTCGTATTCATTCCACTCAAAAGTCGCTTCGCTCGAGGACTTTTCAGGTTCCGAAGTAGTCTTGTGCAGCAGCCGATTGATATGATCCCGCAGGGCGCCTCCCACAGGCGGCTGCAGACCGTCGCGGTAGGCAGCAAGCATTTCGTGGAATGTATCAGCGGCGGTGAGCACGACCTCGGGAATCAGGCCGGCGTGTTGTTTGACCAGTTCCGGCGTCAAGACGTCTTCGAGTTCGTGGGCCAGTTCGCTGAGTTCGCGAAAACCGCAAGCTGCAGAATCGCCTTTCAGCGTGTGCACCGCGCGGCGGACACTGCGAAGGCTTTCCTTATCGGCTGGATGCTCTTCGAGCGCGAGGCCGGCGTCGTTCATAGCCTGGAGAATCTCCGCGGCGCTCTCGAAGAAGAGTTCGCGGAGCTCGGATGCGCGATCGTCAGGCAGAAAATTCACTGCGCCCCCTCGATTTTCTGATACACGGTTGCGTTGTTCTGGTGAATCATGTGGAACTTTGTGGTGAGGCCGAAGAGACTCTCGGCGTGTCCCACGAAAAGATAGCCTTCAGGATTCAAACAGCGATAAAACTTGTCGATCAGCCGTTTTTGCTCGGGCTCATCAAAATAAATCATCACGTTGCGGCAGAAAATGGCATCGTTGCGCTGCGGAAGATATTCCGTCTTCAGATTGTGAAAATCGAACTGAACCAAATTTTTCAGGGCGGGCTTCACCAGGTACTTGTCGCCGATTTTTTCGAAATAGCGCAGCCGGCAGGTGTAATCCACGGTCTCCATCTGCGCTTCGGTGTAAATTCCCTGCTGCGCGGTGAGCAGAGCCGAGTAATTGATGTCGGAAGCAAGTATCTCGACTTTCCACGGCGGGGGAATCAACGGCTTCGGCGTGGGCATTTCGAACGGAAGTGGATTCCTTAAGTAGTAGTAAGCGAGCGCATCGCAGACGAGCAGAGCAAGGGTATATGGCTCCTGTCCCGTGGAGCATCCAGCGCTCCAGATACGCAGGGACCAATCGCGGCGCTCCTGCTTGCGTTTCAAAATGTCCTCGAGAATTACTTTCTGGAAAAGTTCCAGTTGCGGGCGCAAGCGAAAAAAACTCGTCTCGTTCACGGTAAGGTTTTCGAGCAGCGAGATGAGTTCCTGCTTACCCTCGCGGCTGGTGAGAAGGCGGTAGTAACTGTAGAAAGAATCCATCTGGCAGGCCTTCAGGCGGCGCTGCAAACGATCGCGCAGGAAATGAGTGCGGCGCTCATCAAAATACATGCCGCATTCCTGATACACCAATGTCTGCAAGAGCTTCAGCTCTGCTTCCGTGAGTGGTACCTGCGTCGCGAGTGTGGTGGACATTGTTCCTCGATGTCGTCGCTTTCCGGCTGCGCCTAGATTTCTCTTTTCGTGCTGCCGGCCGGACCGGAGCTGACCAATTCGGCCGCATCTTCCAAACTGCGAAGCTCACCGCGTTGCAGAATCTTGTTGAGGTCCAACAGGATTACCAGACGCCCGCGCAACTTTCCGACGCCGGTTATATAGTTCAGCTCGCCTTCCTGGAAAACGTCCTGCGGAGCTTCGATTTCCGATGGCAGTATGCGCAACACTTCCGACGCGGAGTTCACCAGCAGGCCGATAAGACGTCCTTCGACTTCCGCGACCACGATGCGATTCTTCTTGTCGCGCTCGCCCACTTTTTCCCGAAATCGCTTGCGCAAGTCCACCACCGGAATGATCCGGCCGCGAAGATTGATTACGCCTTCGATGTAGTCGGGCGCATTCGGGACGGAAGTTATTTCGGGGACACGCACGATTTCGCGGACCAACGAGATCGGCACGCCGAAAGTTTCACGGCCGATGCGGAAGCCTACGACTTGGAGTTCTTTATCCATGTTGGGGCGGATGCGCCTCTACAGGCGCGTGACTTCTGCATACTCCTGTCG
>JBAVQA010000144.1:0-2965 GCA_049693595.1 Candidatus Acidiferrales bacterium
GAAGAATCAGGACTTTAACGAAGAAACCCGAACACTTGTGGTCAACGCTCACGGCGCTCTGATCTCGCTGGCTGCGCAGGTTGTCGCGAACCAGAAGATCTTTGTTTCAAATAATGCCACGCAACAGACGCAAGAATGCCGGATCGTTTACCTGGGAAACACGCAGGCAGGAAAAGCGCAGATGGGTGTGGAGTTTCTAAACCCTTCGCCTACATTCTGGCAAATCGACTTCCCGCCCGAAGACTGGGTCGCGCCGGAAAACTAAGCTCGGGCAGCTTTTCACAGATTGAAAATTACCGCCGAGACGAAGCTAGCTCAACCCGCACACTGCCCATAGGCAGTTCGGCCTCTAACAAGACAGGCGTCCGCGATGGATCGCCGGCCAGCCACAGCGAGAAACTCTCCCGCGTAGCCTCCGCACCTTTTTTGTAGAGGTGTATGGAAATACGTGTGGCCGAGAAATTACCTGCATCAACGGCCACAGTTTCATTCGGTACTTCCAGGCGAGCACGAACTTCGAGGAGGTCCTCTCCATCATAGACCGGTGCGCGAAATTCGGACGTCTGATGCCAGTCAACGGCACGGAGCTCGAATACTGTTGCGAGCGGGTCCAGCGTGCCCGGCAAGACCGCGACCATCGGAATAGCAGTACGGTGCGGTTGGGCTGCCGAGGAAGGATGCAATATCTGGTTTTCAATGCTGCCCATTTCGCTGAGATGAGTTTCGTACTGGCGGCTCTCAAACGTTTTGACGTCGGCGTACGAATCGAGTTGGTCATCGACGGTCATAAAATACCTAAGAGGGCTCAGCGTGTGAGCTGACGCACGGAAATGCCAGGTCCTCCAGCCAAGAATCTCGCGATGTTCCGGTACGCTCAGTTCTGCCGTTGCCGCATTTGAGAATCCGGCGAAGGAAACATGATAGGTCAACGTTTCGCCGATACGGAAAGGCATGCGTGGCTCGTCGATGGAACCATCCACGGTGCCAATCGTCTTAGCGAATCCGGCGGATGAACCTTGAGCTGTTGCGCTGCGAGTTGGGAGAAACAGGACGGCGATAAGAAAAGGAAAAGACAACGTGAAAGCTAGATTCCAGGGAAATTGTTTGGGTTCCGTCTTAATGGATTCGTGCACGCTCGCCCCGTTTGCTCAAGTTGCCCCGGGGATACTCCCGCAACCGAATGGACTCCGCCGTGGAAATCTGCCGCGCTAAAGGCCCCCTTCGTCCCTCAGGGTAAACCGGCGCGACATTAAAATCTTCTGATATCAGGAACAGATATAATTATGTCCCGGCGGAAGTCGCCAAGCTATAGTACATCGATTCCGAGGTAGCAATTCTGCGGAGCGTGGTGCGCCAAGGAGATTGACTGAATGCGGTACCTGGTTACGGGGGGCGCAGGATTCATAGGCTCAAACATCGTGGACGAGCTCGTTCGCCGCGGCCATCAAGTGACGGTCCTCGATGATCTTTCCGCAGGCAAGGAATCCAATCTTGCTGACATTCGCGGCAAGATCGACTTGCGCATCGGAAGCATCACGGATTTGGCGACTGTACAATCCGCATGTCACGGCGCCGAGTACGTGATTCATCTCGCGGCGCGAACATCGGTTCCGCGCTCGGTGCAGAATCCCATCGAGACGAACCATGTAAATATCGACGGCACTTTAAACGTGCTAGTGGCCGCGCGGGATGCGAAGGTGCGCCGTTTTGTTTACGCCGCTTCCTCCTCGGCATACGGAGAGACCCCTACACTTCCGAAAACCGAGGCGATGCAGCCCAACCCGATTTCTCCGTACGGGATCACGAAATATGTGGGCGAACTCTACGCGCAGGTTTTCGGCCGCGTCTATGGCCTAGAGAACGTCTGCGTTCGCTACTTCAATGTCTTCGGCCCGCGGCAGGACCCGACTTCGCAATATTCGGGAGTGCTTTCGCGGTTCATGCTGGCGGTGATCGAAGGGCAGCCGCCGGTGGTGTACGGAGACGGCGAGCAGTCGCGCGATTTCACTTTTATCGAAAATATCGTGGATGAAACTTTGCGCGCGTGCGAAGCCAAAGGCGCATCCGGAATGGTGTTTAACGGCGGCACCGGGGCGCGTATCACCTTGAATCAAGTTCTAAAGCTTCTAGAGAAAGTTACAGGGAAAAAGATTCAGGCCAAGTATGATCCCCCACGCTCCGGGGACATTCGCGATTCTCAGGCCGAGGTCTCGCTCGCACGAAAAGTGCTTGGCTACGAACCGCGGGTTCATTTCGAAGAAGGATTGCAGCGCACGTGGGAGTGGTACAAAGGCGTGTACGGAAAGAAATAACTTTCGGCAAATGCCGGGCTTCAAATCGTTTGGCGGTTAAGGTAAGCGGGAAGCTCCGCAAGGCTATCAAGCATCAAGTCTGGTGGAAACGCGCGCAAACCTTCCGCGCCAAGACCGTAAGTCACTCCGCAGGACCAAATGCCGGAGTTGCGCGCAGTCTGAATATCGACTTCGGAATCTCCGACGATCATTGCTTCCCGGGGCTTCGCGTTAAGCTCTCGCAACAATGTTTCCACGCCCATCGGGTGAGGCTTCTTCTTTTCGAAACTATTGCCCCCGTAAACATACCGGAAATAGTGCGAGAGACCGAGGCCATCCAGAATTGCGCGGCTGAAGTTAACCGGTTTGTTAGTCAAAACGGCCATGGGACGATTTTCGAGAAGCGCCAGTCCTTCGCGGACCCCTGGATAGGTCACCGTGTTGTCGAGCATGTGATTGCGGTAATAGCTCAGAAAGTAGGCGAGGCCGGTGTCGGCTTCCTCGTCGCTCGCGGTTTTCAAGGTTTCTGCTCCCAAGGCTCGGCGAACGAGCACGGGCGCGCCATTTCCGACCATTCCGAAAATCTCCTCGTGCACTAGCTCCGCGCGGTCCATGCGTTTGAGCATGGCATTGATGGAAAGCGCCAAGTCGAGTTTGGAATCGATCAGCGTGCC
>JBAVQA010000145.1:0-3820 GCA_049693595.1 Candidatus Acidiferrales bacterium
CGTATTATAGGTCGCTTGGACAAAGGACTGAAACGGAAACTGAATACAGGAGTGGTTCTCGCGTTTATTGCGGGCCTGCTCTTCCTATTCGCCCGTCCCGACTACCGCCAGGGCGAACCCAGCCTGCGCGGACGCCCCGCCAAAGATTTTGCATATACCCTCGACGGCAAGCCCGCGCATCTTTCTGACCTTCGCGGCAAGGTCGTCCTGCTGAATTTCTGGGCCACCTGGTGCCCTCCCTGCGTCGACGAAACGCAGTCTCTAAACCAGCTCCAGCGCCGCATCGCGCCCCTCGGCGGCACCGTACTCGGCGTCAGCGTGGATGAAAATCCGCAAGCCTACGAAGATTTTATAAAATCGTATAACCTAAGTTTCCCGACTTACCGCGACCCCGGTAAAGAAATTCCCCTCTCCTACGGCACCACCATGTACCCCGACACCTACATCATTACCCGCAGCGGCCGCCTCGACCGCAAAATCGTCGGCGCCCAGGACTGGACCGGCCCCGACTTGACCGCCTACATCAACACCCTCCTAGCCGAAAAGTAGCGCCTCATCGGCCAACTAGATCAAGCTGCCCGCGCCGAGATTCTCTTCGTAGGGGCGCAGTGCGCTGCGCCCGCTGCAACGAAGGCACGCGCCGGTTTTCGTAGCGCCGGCGTCCCGCCGGCTCTTTTGACTTTCTCTCCCGTTCGGCAAAACGCCAACAATTTTCTCGACTCCGTAGGGGCGCAGCATGCTGCGCCCGCTGTAACACGGGCAAAAATATCCGTCGGCAGAAACGCACTCGCAAATGCTCACCGCCTCGCACCCTTGTATTTGCGCTCCTAACTTCCTATCATTGTCGCGATGAAGATTTGGTTTAGGATCGGCGCGAAGCAGGACGGGCCGCGGAGGCTCGACACCCACCCGTCTGCCTGGGCGAAAGCGTCTCTTTTACAAGCCCAGCCTGCCACCCTGGAGACAGCATCCGCCACGAAAAAATCCTGTAAAACCGAGCGGTTTTTCCGAACTAATCGCCCCATTTCTAACCGGTTCTGGCCTAAAAACAGAAGTTATAGAAAACAAACAATTAAACCCTGTCTAACCGGGGCCAGAACAGCGATTAGCGTTCGCCGAAAACTGGCGATTCCCTACTCCGTCACAGGCGCCACATCCCGGCAATCAACTCGCGCCGAAGCGACGTAAATCGAGCCACCAAATCTAATTCACCCACATGCCCAACGACATGAACGAGCACATCAAGACGGCGGAAAAGGATCCCGTCTGCGGAATGACTGTCGATCCAGACCGCGCTGCAGCACGATCCGCGCGCGACGGCAAGACTTTTTATTTCTGCTCCAAGGGCTGCGCCGCAAAATTCGCCGCCGCGCCGGAAAAATACCTGGACGCACCCGCGGCTTCCGTCCATAGAGATGATTTCGAGGTTCCGTCAGCCGGAATCGCGTCCGCGAATACGGCTCCAACCGGGCAAGTGCCCGGCCTAAAACAAAGAACCGCGGCAGAGTACATCTGCCCCATGGACCCGGAAGTCAGCCAGGATCACCCTGGCGCGTGCCCGAAATGCGGCATGGCGCTCGAACCTGCCGTTCCCATTCAGCAGGAATCTCGCGTTGAGTACACCTGCCCGATGCATCCCCAAATCGTTCGGAGTGTCCCCGGCTTCTGCCCGATTTGCGGCATGGCGCTCGAACTTCGTGACGCCGTTGTCGACCAGGAAGAAGACCCCGAACTCATCTCCATGACCCGGCGCTTCTGGACCAGCGTTGCGCTCACCATCCCGATACTCGCGCTCGCGATGTCCGACCTCATTCCGGGCCAGCCCTTACAAAATATTTTGTCGCCGCGCGCGATTGGATGGATTGAATTTGTTTTAGCCACGCCAGTCGTCCTCTGGGCCGGCTGGCCTTTCTTCGAGCGCGGCTGGGCGTCCGTCGTCAACCGCAGTCTCAATATGTTCACGCTGATCGCCATGGGCACCGGCACCGCTTATATGTTCAGCGTGATCGCCGTCCTGTTTCCAGGAATTTTCCCAGCTTCCTTCCGCGTCATGGGCGGCGGACTCCCGATTTATTTCGAAGCCGCGTCCGCCATCACCGCTCTGGTTCTGCTCGGCCAGGTTCTCGAATTGCGCGCGCGCAGCCAGACTTCCGCTGCGATACGCTCGCTCCTAAAGCTCTCTCCCAAGACGGCTCGCCTCGTTCGCGCCGACGGCACCGAAATCGATGTGCCGGTCGAACACGTAAACGCGGGCGACTCGCTGCGCGTGCGCCCCGGCGAAAAAGTCCCGGTGGACGGCGTCATAATCGACGGCGAAAGTTCCGTGGACGAATCGCTGATGACCGGCGAACCGATCCCCGTCGAGAAATCAACCGGCGCAGCCGTGATCGGCGGAGCCGTGAACGGCACCGGCACTTTCGTGATGCGCGCCCAGCGCGTTGGAAGCGAAACCCTTCTCTCTCAAATCGTGCGTATGGTCAGCGAAGCGCAACGCAGCCGCGCACCGGTACAAAAACTTGCTGACCGCGTCTCGGGATATTTCGTCCCCGCCGTGATCCTCGTCGCGATACTCACTTTCATCGTTTGGGCCATATATGGTCCCGAGCCGAGGATGGCTCATGCGCTGCTCAATGCTGTCGCTGTGCTTATCATCGCGTGCCCGTGCGCTCTCGGACTCGCCACTCCGATGGCCATCATGGTAGGAACAGGCCGCGGCGCTCTCGCCGGCGTCCTGGTGAAAAATGCCGAAGCGCTCGAAATTCTTGAAAAGGTGGACACGCTGGTCGTGGACAAAACCGGCACGCTGACCGAAGGCAAACCGCGCGTGGCCTCCGTGATTCCAGCAACCGGCTCGGGCGAGAAACAAGTCCTTCGTTTTGCCGCCACTCTCGAACGCGGCAGCGAACATCCGCTCGCGGGAGCGATCCTTGCGGAGGCTAAACAGCGCGGTGTCGAGTTCGGGACTCTCGCCAATTTTCAATCGCAAACAGGAAAAGGCGTCACTGGAAAAGTTGATGGAAGAAACTCCGCGCTGGGAAATCGGGCACTCTTAGCTGAAATGAAAATCTCCGCCGGAGCTTTGGAAGAAAAGGCTAAGTCGTTGGAAGCCGACGGCCAGACCGTAATGTTCGTAGCCGTCGACAACGCCCCAATCGGAATCATCGGCGTCGCCGACCCCGTGAAATCAACAACGCCCAAAGCCCTCGCGAAACTCCACGCTGATGGAATCCGCATCATCATGCTCACAGGCGACAGCCGCGCGACCGCCGATTCCGTGGCGCGCAAATTGGGAATCGATCAGGTTCACGCGGAGATTCTGCCCGGCCAAAAAAGCGAAATCGTGAAGCAGCTTCAAGCCGAAGGCCACATCGTCGCCATGGCCGGCGACGGCGTAAACGACGCGCCCGCCCTTACGCAAGCTAACGTCGGCATCGCCATGGGCACCGGAACAGACGTCGCTATGGAGAGCGCAGGAATCACCCTACTTCGCGGCGACCTGCGCGGCATCGCGCGAGCGCGAATCCTCAGCCGAGCCACCATGCGCAATATCCGCCAAAATCTTTTCTTCGCGTTCGTATACAACTCAGTGGGAGTGCCCATCGCTGCCGGCGTGCTCTATCCTTTTTTCGGTTTGCTGCTGAGCCCCATTCTGGCGAGCGCCGCGATGACCTTCAGCTCCGTATCCGTCATCATGAACGCGCTGCGCCTGCGCGAGGTCCAGTTGTGACCCAGTTATGACTCAGATTAGGCCCTCTGCCGCATCGCCGGCTCAATCGTTACTGCCGGGCAGGTTCCAATCTTCGCAGCACAGGGATTCTTG
>JBAVQA010000146.1:0-2041 GCA_049693595.1 Candidatus Acidiferrales bacterium
GCTGGACTCCGTCTCCAACGATGCGCGAATCGAAGACTTGCTATGGCTCGCGGTTAAGTCTGACCAGCCTGTGATGACCGGCTCCGCCACGCTGAAGGCTCAGATCGAAATCGCGGAAGCGGATACGGACATCCTTCAGCGTTTGACCATTCATGGACAATTCGGAGTGGACAACGCGGAGTTTACAAGTTCAACGGTGCAAGGAAGGATAGACACGTTCAGCAAGAAAGCGCAAGGCGAACCGAAAGCTACTGACCTGGGAACGGCCGTCTCAGCCTTGAAGGGAAAGTTCGATGTGAATAAAGGCCTCATCACCTTCTCGGATCTCTCCTTTGCGGTCCCGGGAGCTTCGGTGCAATTGGCCGGAACCTACCAAATGACCAGCGGCGAAATGAATTTCCACGGTAAACTGCGGATGGATGCAAAGCTTTCGCAGACCACCACGGGAGTCAAATCGTTTTTCTTGAGGGCGGTTAATCCGTTTTTCAAAGGCAAGCACGGCGGAACGGAGATACCGATTAAGATTACGGGAACAAAAGATCATCCGTCATTCGGGCTGGATCTGCACCACGGAAGCTAAATTCCGCGAGGCTAGAGCTCGCGGCGTCCTTCCATTGCCTTCATCATCGTGACTTCGTCCGCATACTCCAGGTCCGACCCGACCGGAATGCCCATAGCGATGCGCGTGACGCGCACGCCCAGCGGCTTGATGAGCTTCGAAAGATAAACGGCTGTGGCTTCACCCTCGGCTGTCGGGCTTGTGGCAATGATAATTTCTTCCACCGTGTTGCCTTTCAGACGCTCGATGAGGCTCTTGATTTTTATTTGATCGGGCCCGATCCCTTGCAACGGTGACAATGAACCGCCGAGCACGTGATATAGCCCGTTGAATTCCCGTGTTTTTTCCACCGCCTGAATATTCGTAGCTTCTTCCACCACGCAAATAATCGCCCGGTTCCGCGTCGCGCTCGCGCAGAAATGGCAGGGATCCGCATCCGTAATATTGTTGCAGATGGAGCACTCGCGCACTTTTTCCTTGGCCTCGCGAATCGCGTCCGAAAGCGCGAACGCCTGGTCGCGATCCACGCGCAGAAGAAAAAACGCCAGACGCTGCGCGGTCTTCTGCCCAATCCCCGGCAGGCGTTTCAATTCGTCAATCAATCGCGTCACTGAAGGCGCAAAATCAGGCATTCCATCACATCCGTTTCATGGATTTCAGAAGAGAAGGGAATCGGTACCGCACCTGAGAGACGGGCCGCTGGAAGTCTAGCTCAGAACATCCCTGGAATTTTCATTCCCGCGAGCCCAGGCAAACCGCCCGTGAGATCCTTTACCTGCTTGGACAGTTCTTCGTCCACGCGCCGGGCCGCTTCGTTTACGGCCGCCAGCGTCAGCTCTTGCAACATTTCCTGGTCCTTGCTCTTGAAGACGTCCGGCTCGATGCGCACTTCGGTCAATTGCTTTTGGCCGTTCATCTTCACTGTGACCATGCCGCCGCCGGACGAAGCTTCCACGGAAATCTCGCCAATCTGCTTTTCGAGCTTTTCCTGGACCTGGCGGAACTGCGACAACATCTGCTGTAGAGCTTTCACTTCCATGGGTTATTCCTCGCCCGGGCGCTTGACCTTTGAAATCTGGCCGCCGAACCTTTCAAGCATTGCCCTAACGATCGGGTCTTCTTCAAACCGGGCGCGCAATTCAGAGCTGCGCGGCACAGATGCCCGGCCACTCTCAAGCTTAACACAGACGCGCAGCGGCTCGCCGACCACTTGGTTCAGGACTGTGCGCAATCGTTCCATTGGGTCTCGCGCCTGCAACATTTCCGCGAGCGAACGGCTCTCCGTCGGAAAAAAAAGATGCAGTTCGCCGCCTTCAATCTCCCATCGTGTGGCGTGCTCTACCATGGACCACAGAAATTTCTGTCCTTGCAACGCCGCTTTGATGGCTTCTACTTGCGCGGAGGCCAAACCACCGCTCGCATCCCCGGCCGCGCGCGCAATAATCCGCGGAGGCGACGCCGGAATTGGCGCGGACGAAGCCG
>JBAVQA010000147.1:0-9966 GCA_049693595.1 Candidatus Acidiferrales bacterium
TTGAGACGCTGCATCCCGCCGGACAGTCGCCGGCACGCGACGCCTCACGCGCCGTCGCGCTGGAACCGGGTGCCGGAGCGCGGGCGTCGGGCCAGCCGTAGAATCGTTATGACTTCTGACACTCAAACTATTCTGCAATCGTGGTCCGCTCCGATTGGAGTGAACATCGCCCTATGTCTTACCGTCCTGATTTATGTGCGAGGTTGGTTTCGCCTGCGCACTATTTCCCCAGACCTGATTCCGCCGTGGCGGCTTGCTGCATTCATGGGTGGAATCTTTTCAGTGTGGATCGCAATCGGGTCGCCCGTAGACGCATTTGACGATGTGTTGCTCTCAGTTCACATGGTGCAGCATCTCTTGCTCATGGCCATCGCTCCTCCTTTGATTTTGCTCGGTGCTCCGGCGTTACCGCTCCTAAAAGGCCTTCCCCAATCGTTCGCTCGCGGCGTCGTCAGCCCGTTCCTTCAGTGGCGTTTGGTGAAATGGATCGGTCATTTTATCGCCAACCCGGCTGTTTGTTGGCTCGGCGCGACACTTGCTTTGATCGGTTGGCACATCCCTGCCGTGTTTGAGCTGGCGTTGCGATGGAATTGGTTGCACGAACTGGAGCACGCATGCTTTTTGGGCGCCGGACTTCTCTTCTGGTGGCCGGTGGTTCAGCCGTGGCCAAGCATCGCAAGATGGCCGAGGTGGTCCATTCCCTTATACCTTTTCTTTGCCACGCTGCCGTGTGACGCGCTCTCCGGGTTTCTTGTGTTCTGCGACCGCGTGGTCTACCCGTCTTATCGATCCGCGCCTCGAGTTTTTAGCATTTCGGCGATTCAGGACCAGGAATGTGCAGCGGCCCTGATGTGGGCCTGCGTGACGATCATTTTTCTGGTTCCGGCGGTCATTGTCACACTGGAAATTCTTTCGCCCGAAAGAACGCGCCTACCTCTGGAAACCTTTCCCCAGTTGAGCCCAGTAAGAGCCCAGCCATTTCCTGCTTCCAAGATCGTCTAGATGGGAGAATCGACGATCGCTGTGCAGAATCTCGCGGGAGATGTATGAAGCCACCGTGCGACGAAGCCGTAGTCCGATCGGCAAATGACGGCGCTCCATGCACAGCGCGAACGAGGCGTTGGCTCCTGGCGGCGACAATTCTCGGTTCCAGCATGGCCTTTATTGACGGCACTGTCGTCAATGTAGCTCTGCCTGCGCTCCAAACAAGCCTCCACGCAACCGTCGTTGGCGTGCAATGGGTGGTCGAGTCCTACGGTTTGTTTTTGGGAGCTTTGATTCTGGTTGGCGGCTCTCTCGGCGACTTGTTTGGCCGCCGACTGATGTTCTTGATTGGTGTCGGGATTTTTGCATCTGCTTCTATCGCTTGCGGCTTTGCCTCCGACATTCAGCAGCTCGTAGTCGCACGAAGTGTCCAAGGTATTGGAGCTGCCTTTCTGGTGCCCGGCAGCCTGTCGATCATCAGCGCAAATTTTGACGAGAAAACCCGAGGCCGAGCGATCGGTACCTGGTCTGGGTTCACTGCGATCACAACGGCCGTGGGGCCGGTCCTCGGCGGCTGGCTGATTCAACACGCCTCCTGGCGCTGGGTATTCTTCATTAACCTTCCGCTTGCGATCGCAGTGATCTCAATTTCGCTTTGGCGCATTCCCGAAAGTCGCAACGCGGCTGCCGGCCGTGTGGATTGGCTGGGAGCGGCGGGCGCGACTGTCGGATTAGCCGGCTTGGTCTATGGGTTTATTGAGTCCACTAGTCTCGGTTGGGATGATCCTCTGGTTTTCGGAAGCCTGATTGTCGGGTTCGGCTGTCTGATTGGTTTCGTATTCGCTGAGGCCAGGGTAAGTTCACCTTTGGTTCCCTTGACGCTGTTTGAGTCGCGCAGTTTTAGCGGTGCGAATCTGCTCACGTTGCTTCTCTACGCCGCTCTCGGAATCTTCTTTTTCTTGTTCCCGCTGAATCTAATCCAGGTGCAGGGATACTCGACAACTGCGACCGGCGCGGCGGCGCTCCCGTTAATTCTGCTGATTTTCTTTCTTTCGCGCTGGTCCGGAGGGCTCGTCGCGCGCTACGGGTCGAAGATGCCGCTGATCGTCGGGCCGCTGATTGCGGCAATCGGATTCGTTCTTTTCGCCGTACCGGGTGTGGGAGCTGTTTACTGGAAAATATTCTTTCCTGCGTTTGTAGTTCTCGGTCTTGGAATGGCGATCAGCGTGGCTCCGCTCACTACGGTTGTTATGAGCTCAGTGGGACAGGAGCGCGCTGGAACCGCCTCCGGCATCAATAACGCCGTCGCGCGGGTTGCGGGCGTCCTCGCTATTGCAATCCTGGGGATCGTGATGGTGAAATTATTCAGCTCGCACTTGAATCGTGCTCTCGGGAGCGCACCGCTTCCGCCCGGCGTCCTTCAGTATGTTCGGTCGAATGAAATCAAGCTCGCCGGCCTTGACCTGCCCTCCAGCCTGGATGCCGGTACGGCAGCCCTGATCCGGACGTCAATTTCCCGCGCGTTTGTCTTTGGATTCCGAACTGTAATGTTGATCTGTGCAAGTCTGTGCTTGGCAAGTGCTGCAGTCGCAACGCTGCTGATTCCTGCAAAAACTCCGCACGCAACTTAGACAGAGCCATCGACATCTCGCCTGTGATTTCGTCAAGGTCTCTGCGGCTGAAGAACCGCCTCAGTTTCGCAAATCCGCCCATCTCTCCATTCGCGAAAAGTTAAGGTTTATTTTGGGGACAGTCGAGTAATATATCGGGCTTCAGTCGCCGTCCGTTTGAGAACAAAGGAGTCATCAAAGATGAAGCGAATCGATGCAGTGATCAGGCCTTCGCAGCTCGATGAAGTGAAGCAGCGCGTGACCGCGCTAGGGGTGACGGGCCTCACCGTTTCCGAAGTCCGTGGGTTTGGCCGCCAAAAGGGTCATACCGAAACGTATCGCGGGTCTGAGTACACCGTGGACTTCTTGCCGAAGATTTTCGTAAGCATCGCTGTCGCAGAAGATCTCGTTGAGCAAGTCGTGGACGCCATCGTTGAAGGCGCTCGAACGGGCGTGATTGGAGACGGCAAGATTTTCGTCTCGTCTCTCGATAACGTGATCCGCATACGCACCGGGGAACGCGGCCCCGGCGCAATCTGAACATTTTCTTAACGGATGGCGCACCGAACCGCCATTACCTCAATCACGAAAGGAGATTCCAGATGCAATACGCATTTCTTCGACGCACTGCGAAGTGGATATCCAAGTCGATTGTGGTCCTGATCCTTGCGCAAATTCTTTGCGGACCGATGGCTCTCGTTTTTGCGGACCAGTCGCAACCCGATCCCGCGGGCACGGCGACGGGCGATAAGTCCTCCGTCGCCGATGCGGCCGGCAACCCCTTTGTCGTGCCGGAGCCGACCGACAAGAGCGCGCCCGATTACGCGAAGAACAAAAGAGACTTTGACGAATTTCAAGCCCAGGCTGCCCGAGAACCTTTGGCGCTGAAGCTTGCCGATGGTGTGGGCCACACACGTATCGCAACAAACTTTTCGTGGACGCTGCTCACAGGATACCTTGTGCTATTCATGCAGGCGGGCTTTGCCCTGCTGACGTGCGGACTGGTGCGCAAGAAGAATGCCGCACATTTGATGATGCTGAACTTCGCGGCATACGTTTTTGCCTTCCTTGCTTACTACGCAGTCGGCTACGCATTCCAATTCGGCGCGGTCGCGGTGAATGCTGCTCCCACAAATCTCGGCGGCGTCCCAACTTTGAATCATTTCTTGATCGGAAGTGGCTCATGGGGATTCTTGGGGGGTAAGGGATTTTTTCTAACGGGCCCCGCGTACGATGCCGGCAGCAATTGCTTGACGCTCTTCGAAGTCGTGTTTATGGAGACAGCCGGCTACATTATCGTTGGCGCCATTTGTGAGCGGATCACTTTCTGGGCCTTCCTTCTTTGTGAATTGTTTATTGGGGCCTTCCTCTATCCTATTTCTGGTTGCTGGGTCTGGGGCGGCGGATGGCTCTCGCAGCTGGGCTCCAGCATGCATCTCGGCCATGGGTATGTGGATTTTGCCGGTTCCTCGGTTGTTCACAGTGTCGGAGGTTTTTGTGCCATGGCGCTGGCGCTCATCCTCGGGCCGCGGCTTGGCAAATATGGTGCGGATGGAAAGCCCCGAGCATTTCCCGCTTCCAACATTGTGTTCGTCGTTACCGGCACGTTCCTCTTGCTCTTTGGGTGGATGGGTTTTAATCCTGGATCGACGCTCGGCGCAACAGACCTTCGCATTTCAGTTGTCGCGGTGAACACGAATCTTGCTGCGGTAGCAGGCTCCGCGGCGGCCATGCTTCTGTGGTACAAACTTTTTGGCAAGCCGGACATCACCATGGCTTGCAACGGAATGCTCGCAGGCCTGGTCGCGATCACAGCTCCTTGCGCATTCGTATCTCCCACGGCGTCGGTGATCATCGGCGTCATCGCGGGCATCCTGGTTTGTGGCGGCGTCCTTTTCAACGAACGAATCCTTAAAATCGACGACCCATGCGGAGCCATATCGGTTCATGGCTATTGCGGTTGGCTCGGAGCTGTCTCTCTGGGGATTTTCGCCGATGGGACGTACGGCGCCGGCTGGAATGGTGTGGGCGCGGGAGCCTACCTCGGCAAGACCGGGCAGGGTGTCACCGGTTTGCTTCACGGTGACTCGTCACAATTCCTGGTGCAACTCGGCGGCGCTACGCTTTTGGCCATTTATGCGTTCGGAGCAACCTATGTTATTTTTTCCGCCGTGAATGCGTGGCGCTCGATGCGCGTGACACGGGAAGTCGAGCTGGCTGGCCTCGATGTGCCGCAGTTTGGCATGTTGGCGTATCCCGAGGACGCTGTTGAATTGCTGACTGCAGGGTCGCAGGCGCAGCAACAAGGAGTGTAGGCCTGCGAACTCGCAAGGTTCATTAGCGAAGAATTCCAAAACCAAATCGATGCCGACAAACCCATCGTTCACTACCGAGCTGCGCAATTTTTATGAGAAGGAATCAGAGCGCATCCGAGAGCAATTTGTAGCCACAGGTTCAGGTCGCACGGCTCTCCTGGGCCGCACTGCCCTTACCGAGCGCATGATGGAGCGCCTCTGGAAGGAATTCGTCTGCGCCGAATCGGATGGTCGGCCGGACTTTGCAGTCGTCGCTCTGGGCGGTTTCGGTCGCCGCTGGCTGTTCCCTTATTCCGACATCGACATCCTATTTTTGCACGCGGGAAATGGAACGGAAGCAAAACTCAAAGATTCCATCCGCAAATTTTCGCAGGGACTCTGGGACCTGGGGCTAAAGCTGAGTCCCGCCACGCGCACTCTCGCCGAGTGCACCCAGTTCGAAACGGCGAACCCCGAGTTTGCGATCTCCCTGCTGGATTGCCGCTACCTTGCCGGCGACCGGCAGCTTTTCTCGCGACTCCACGATGACGTGATCCCGAAACTAATCTCGCTTGCCTCCGATCAGATTGTAAAGCGCCTGGCCGAACTTACGCGCACGCGCCACGACAAATTCGGCAGCACCGTATTTCATCTTGAGCCAAATATAAAGGACGGTCCCGGCGGCCTTCGCGACTACAACGTGGTCAGTTGGCTTTCATTAATCGCGGCGATTGAAAAGTACCACGTCTGGCCCGTCGAAAACGCGATTCTTCCGGTCACGATTCAGCAGCAGTTTGATGCGGCCCTGGACTCTCTAATGTCCATTCGGTGCTTCCTGCACTTCCGTCACAGCCGCGACGACAATACGCTTACCTGGGAATCTCAGGACGCTGCCGCCGCTCATCGTGTCGGCGTTCCAAACACACCGCGAACGCCCGATTCACCGAACGATAGAACGGATGAGCCTCTCACTGCTTCCGATTGGATGCGCTTGTACTTCGGCCACGCGCGCGCAGTCCATCACGTTTGCATTCAGCTTCTGGAGGAAATTCCCGCGGCGCGACTTTCGCTGCACCATCAGTTTCAGCAATTGCGGTCGAGGCTTTCCAATGCGGAGTTTTCCGTCGAGGACGGGATGCTTTCGTTGCGTCACCCTGCGGCGCTTAACGATCCCGAGTTTATCCTTCGCGCATTCCGTTTTCTTGCGCGCCATGGATTGAGTCTTAGTTCCAACACGGAATTGGAGATTGAACGCGCTCTGCCGTCATTCGCAGTCACGCCCCCTAGAGGCGCCGAGCTCTGGCATCCGCTTCAGGAAATTCTTACGGCGCCGCATGCGTCCGATGCTTTGCGCTCGATGCATTCGCTAGGCCTGCTCACGCTCCTGTTTCCGGAATTCGGGGAAATCGATGCGCTGGTCGTGCGCGACTATTCTCATCGCTTCACGGTCGATGAACATACGTTCGTAGCGATCGATAATCTCCATGCTCTGCGCCAATCTCAGTCCAAATGGGATCAGCGCTACGCCGAACTTCTGGAGGAACTCGAGCAACCCGACTTGCTCTACCTTGCGCTGCTTTTTCACGATGTCGGAAAGGGCGCGAAGTCCGACGACCACGTGCGGGCCAGCATTGATATCGCCCAGGGTGTGCTGACGCGTCTCGATCTGGATGCGCCGGATCGCGAAACTGTTCTGTTTCTTATCGGCCGGCACCTGGAAATGAGCGCTGCGCTTCGCCGCGACATTTTCGAGCTGGAGACGGTGCGCGGTTTTGCCGAAAGAGTGGAAACGCCCGAACGCCTGAAAATGCTATGCCTGCTTACCTACGCGGACATTAAAGCGGTTAATCCCGAAGCTCTTACGCCGTGGAAAGCGGAAAATATCTGGCAGCTCTACATTGCTACTTCCAATTATCTCAATCGCAGCCTTGACCAGCGCCTTCACATTGACGCTCACGACGAAGTGATGGCGCACCTCGGCACTCTCGCGCTGTCGGTAGGAAACCGGCTGGATAATTTTCTCGAAGGATTGCCGCGGCGTTATCTGCTCACCCATCCGGCAGCGGACGTCTTGGCGCACCTGGAAATGGCCACGCGGCTGGAAAAAGATCCGGTGCAGCTCAGCTTGCGCCGTGGACGTCATTGGTATGAGCTCACTCTTGTCACGCATGACCGCGCGCTTCTCTTCGCTACCGTGGCTGGCGTTCTGGCCGCCTGGGGAATGAACATCGTGAAAGCCGCCGCATTTTCAAATCTGGCGGGCACCGTGGTCGATACTCTTTATTTTACCGACCGCTTTCGAACGCTGGAGCTGAACTTGCCGGAGTGGGAGCGCTTCCAATCGAGCATCCTGGACGTCCTGGCGGGAAAAGTTGACCTGGACCGTATGCTGCGCGATCGGCTGCACTCGGAAAAACGCCGTCAGCCCAAGATAAAAGTCGAGACACGGGTTAAAATCGACGACACTTGCTCCGCTCAGAGCACGCTCGTAGAGATTATCGCTCAGGATCAGCCCGGCCTTCTGCACCGGATCAGCTCAATTTTCTCGCGCGAAAAGTGCAACATCGAAATTGCCATCATCGAGACCGAGGGAGAAACCGCCATCGACGTTTTTTATCTCACCTCTTCCGGCTCGAAACTTTCCGTCGACCATCAGGCCAGCCTGCGCTCTGCTCTCCTCGCCGAATTCGCCCGTTAGTTTTTTCATCTCGTCAAGGTCATGACGATCTTAAAGGCTGCGGAGTTAACGGTCCGCGTAGAAACCCTCTCGCGTTTGTACCGCGAGATCCTTCTGCTTCACGGTGAGGTGAATCTTGTGATATCCCGGCGAGATGTCCGCCTTGTCCGGGACGTAGCCCAGGCCGTACTGATTGCGGAGTTCTTCATCCAGCGCAGTGTAAATCTCATCGATGCTCTGCTTTTTGGAAACTTCAAAAAAACGCCCGCCTGTTTCTCTGGATATCTGCTCTAGAACTTTTTTCCCATCGGGACGCGATTCCTGGGGATATCGATGATGTCCGCCGCCCCCGATTCCGCCCCCGCCTCCGCCTCCGTGCCCTCCGCCGTATCCCCCGCCATTTCCGTACTCTTCTTTGTCGGCAAACAGAATGGAGTAAACAAGTGTGTCCGCGCGCTGAGCCGTTTCGATAGAGTTTTGTAGAGTCTCCTTGCTGCCGCGGTCCACTCCGTCGGAAAGAATAATGAGCGCTTTACGCCCCTGCTGTTTTTTCATCAATTCATTCGAAGCAAGGTACACCGCGTCGTACAACAGCGTGCCGCCGCCTCTGCCGTACCCACCACGTCCGCCGCCGCTCGAACCGCCGCCGCTCGAACCGCTTCCTCCCGTTTGTGCGAATTCCGGCTCACCGAGAGCGTCGAGAGACGCTTCCAGCTTTTGCCGGGAAGAAGTGAGATCCTGCAGAAGTTCCACTTGGTAATCGAAGTGAATCACGAAAGCCTTGTCCTTATCTTCGCGCAGCACATGATCGAGAAAAGCATGGCTCGCGCTGCGTTCCTGATCCAAAACGCGCCTCTGGCTCATGCTCGTGTCCACCAGCAAACCGAGCGTCAGCGGCAGATTGGATTCTTGCGCAAAATAGGTAATCGTTTGCGGATGGCCGTCCTGCTCCACGGCGAAATCATCTTTGTTCAAGTTATTGACCAGATGCCCGTGTTTATCCCGAACCGCCGCTAGCATGCTTACCAACTTGACGTCCACCGAGATGGCTGGCCCTTGCTGTTGCCGGCTCCATAGCGGCGCATCACCCAGCGCCAGCAGTGCTACGGGAAACAGCATCCACAGTTTCGTCCTGCCGCGTGATTTGTGGGTTAAAGGGCGGGAGCGAAATCCAGGTGCTCCCGGAATTCTTCGTCTTGTGATGGACATGAAGTTATCTCTGTCGGATGCGTGAGCTGGGCCGCGCAATTGGAAGCCGGCTGCACTTCGACCTGCGTGTCTCTGTCAAGGATTCCGTTCCCAGGGCTGCAAAGTTCCACTTTCTTGGAGCCGCCTGATACGGGGATCGCCACCGATGAGCTGAGACACGCCCCTCCAGGTTTTCTGGAACTGTTGCGCCCTGAAAAGTGAATCATTCATACTCATGGAACCCGCATTCCATGAGGCTTGGCACAAAGAGCCGATTTCAGTCGGATGTGCCACGAAAAAACTTCCCAATGGATAAAACGGCCAAGTGTCGCAGGCAAACCGCATGAAGTTGTCGGCTCGAGGAAATTCGAGTCGTCGTTTGCGTTGGGAACAGCTACTGCTGCTTTTTATATTTTGGCTGCCCATGGCAGGTTCAAGTTCGGCCCAGCAGTCTGCTAACCCTCCATCAGCAGTTACCGGAATCGTTCGGACTTCCGAAGGCACACCCGTTCCAGGTTCTACGGTGCGCTTGATTGACACCGTTACGAACAAAGTGTGGATGAGTTGGACCGACCAGTCCGGCAAGTTCGAGTTTCCGCAGATTGCTGACGGGCATTATCGAATCGAATCGAGCCAGCTCGGATTCGTGCAAACATCCCTCGTTGTCGAAGTTCCGATTGTTCCGCCGGGTCCCATTCCGATCATCCTGCGCGTCGCAACCCTCGCAGAGCTTTCGGCCACGCCCGGAAATCCTGCGCCGAATAGCTCAAGGCCGGCTGGAAACAGGCAGGGACGTGGACAGAACGCCCCTCCGAACTCCGCAAATGCCCCTGCCTCGAACGCACCCGGCTCTGGAAGAGGAGCTGGAGGAAGAGGTCAGGTACCCGCGGGAGTGTCCAATGCGATTAGCGCAGGATTGGCTGGCGGAGGTTTCGAGCAGACGGAACTGACAGGCGAAGGAACAAATCCGCAAGCGTCGGAAAGTAACACACAAGCGAACGAGGGACCGCAAGCAGGACTCGCGCTCTCGGCCGGCAACAATTCGAGTGCAACGTCGGACTCATTCTTGTTGCAAGGGACAGTCGGGCAGAGCCTCGTGTCCGGCGGCCCGGGAGGTTCCGGCCTTGGCGGAATAGTGCCCGGCACTCCCGGCGACCAAGGAGGACGCGGCGGTCCCGGTGGGCGCGGCGGCGGACAACTCTTCGGTCAAGGC
>JBAVQA010000148.1:0-1855 GCA_049693595.1 Candidatus Acidiferrales bacterium
GTAATCATGTTGTTTTTCAGCTTTTCAACACGCCAGGAATATTATTCGCTGCCGGTGCTGCCTGCTTTGGCGTTGCTCACGGGAGGCTGGATGCAGAGAGAACGCGAATCGCCGGCCGCAAGTTCCGAGCGAAAGTCCGGGAAAACCGCCTCACTTGCGCTGCTAATCATTGGCCTCATAGGTTTCGCCGCTGCGATGAGCATTCTCGCCATGACTCGCTCGTTCCCTCCGGGCACGGACATCGGGAGTGTTCTTGTGGCGCATCCGGGACAATACGCTTTGTCTCTAGGGCACATGGAAGATTTGACCATCGAAGCCTTCGGATTATTTCGCACGCCGCTTTGGCTGGTCGGGCTCGCGCTGCCGGTGGGCGCAGCGCTGAATTGGATTTTCCGGCGGCGCGGAGCGCCGTTGAAAGGCAACCTCGCTCTCACGGGTATGATGGTAGTTGTGCTGTTCTGCGTGCATCAGGGATTTACGATTTTTTCGCCGGAACTCACGTCAAAAAATATTGCGCTGAGGATTCAGAAGGATTACAGGCCGGGCGATACGATCGTGGTCAACGGCAAGTACGAAACCGGGTCCACGCTGAATTACTATACCGGAGTCGAGCTTCACGTACTCAACGGCCACGATGGGAATTTATGGTACGGTTCCTACTTTCCGGACGCTCCGAAGATTTTTGAAGATAACGAATCTTTTATTCGCCTGTGGCGCGGCGACGGGCGCGTGTTTCTTTTCACCGAGGATTATTTAAAAGACAAGGCCTTGCAGGAAGTCGACCCCAAGACAATTTACGTCTTCGCGCGGCAGGGTGGCAAGGTCGTGCTCACGAATCGGCCGCTGTGACCTACAATTAATCCGCAAGCCTGGAGGCCCTCGATGCATCCTTGGCACGACCTGAGTCCCGGCGAAAACATTCCGAAGGAATTCCACGCGGTCATTGAGATTCCGCTAGGTTCGAGCGTTAAATATGAACTCGACAAGGGCAGCGGCATCATCAAAATGGATCGCGTGCTCTACTCCGCGGTCTACTACCCGGCAAATTACGGCTTTATTCCGCAATCTCTCGCCGAAGACCACGATCCACTCGATGTCCTTGTGCTCTGCCAGGTGCCGGTGGTTCCGCTCACGATCATGGATGCGCGAACGATTGGATTGATGTCCATGATTGATTCGGGGACAAAGGACCACAAAGTGATCGCCGTCGCCACGGCCGATCCGGAATACAACAGCTATCACGAGGCGAGCGAGTTGCCTCCGCACAAACTCGCCATGATCCGCCGATTTTTTCAGGATTATAAGAATCTTGAGGGGAAAATCGTGGAAGTGGACGCTATCCTGCCTGCGAAAATGGCCTATCCGGTAATTGAAGATGCGCTGGCCAGATACGATAAGAAAAGGAGAGCCGGTCACCACAAGAAATAATCAGCCGGTTCGGTGTTTCCGCAGCCCAGAGCGGCTTCCAATAGCGCTACACTTAACACCGGCACGATTGCGGAGGTGGACAGATGCGATGGATTCGAGCCCTGTTGCTGGTCGCAATAATAATTGCGCCGTTGCGGCTCTTCCTCGACGCCGCACAAATCGGCCACGCGGACTTTCGTGCCGCCCGCGCGGAAATGCTCCATCCAGCGCAGCTCGGTAAAGTAAACTTCCCTACTTCTTGCTCCTCCGCAGCGCAACCCGGGATGGAAAAGGCCGTGGCGCTTCTGCATTCGTTCCAATACCAGCAATCAGAGCAAACGTTCACGGAGGCTGCGGAGCAGGACCCGCATTGCGCTATGGCTTATTGGGGAAAGGCAATGGCGCTTTATCACCAGCTCTGGGATTTTCCGGACGCAAGATACTTGCG
>JBAVQA010000149.1:0-10055 GCA_049693595.1 Candidatus Acidiferrales bacterium
GTCATAAGAGTCATAAGATTCGTGTCTTACATGAGGGCTCCGGTCGAAGAAATGTTCCAGAGCGCCCTTATCGTGAAAGAAGTCCTCAGAGATTTGTAATCCAAAATTAGCGTTAAATCGTCGAACGATTTCGCGCGTAAGTTCGACATGAGGTGCTTGGTCCTCGCCAACCGGGACTAGCAATTCCTGGTTTGGTTCGCCGTACATGACGATGTCGGCGGATTGGAGGAGCGGGTAGCCGAGGAAGCCGTAAGTGCCGAGATCGCGGCCCTTGAGATTTTCGATTTGCTCTTTGTAGGTAGGCACGCGTTCGAGCCAGCTTAGCGGCGTGATCATGGAAAGCAGAACGTGCAGCTCGGCGTGTTCCAGCACCTGCGATTGAACGAACAGTGTGGACTTCGCGGGATCAAGGCCGACAGCCAGCCAATCCATTGCGACCTGCAAAGTATTTTCAGCGATGGATGACGTGTCTTCGTAATGCGTGGTGAGAGCATGCCAATCCGCGACGAAGAAAAAACATTCGTATTCGTCCTGAAGTTTTAACCAGTTCGAGAGGGCGCCGAAAAAATGGCCGAGATGGAGACGGCCGGTAGGGCGCATGCCGCTGAGAACTCGTTTCTTGAGGTTAGCCAACCTGGTGAGCTCCTGCGGCGCGAGATCCGGCGCGAGCGGGCGCGTTGCGCAATAAATCGCGCGCGATCACGATGCGCTGCATTTCGCTGGTGCCTTCGTAAATAGTGAGCACGCGCGCGTCGCGATAATAGCGCTCGACGTCCGTTTCGCGCGAGTAGCCCACGCTTCCATGAATCTGCACGGCGCGATACGCTACGCGATTGGCCATCTCGCTGGCATACAGTTTGGCGCGCGATGCAGACGAACCAAGGCGGCGAGAGCCGGGTTCGCTCGATTCCTTATCGCGCATAAAGGCGGCGTAGTGCGTAAGGGCGCGAGCGGCTTCGATCTCGGTCTGCATATCCGCGAGCATCCACTGGATGGCTTGGTATTCCGCGATGGGCTTTCCAAAGGTGCGGCGCTGCTTGGCATAACGTACGGCGGATTCCAGAGCGCCTTGGGCCAGTCCGAGCGACTGAGCGGCGATGCCCACGCGGCCGCCGTCGAGCGATTCGAGGGCAATCCTCAGGCCCTGCCCTTCTTCACCCAGGCGATTTTCCGCCGGAACGCGGCAATTATCAAAAACGATTTCGGCCGAGCGCGAAAGGTGCAGGCCCATTTTTTCTTCGTAGCGACTGATGCGGAAGCCGGAGAACGACGGCTCGACCAAAAATGCGGTGACTCCGCGGGCGCCGGCATCCGGGTCGGTCTTGGCGAAAACCAGATACACGCCGGACACGCCGCCGTTGGTGACCCATGCCTTGGTGCCGTTCAAAATATAAGAGTCGCCATCGCGCACCGCGCGGGTTTGTATTCCGGCGGCGTCCGAACCGGCTTGTGGCTCGGTGAGACAAAACGCGCCCAGAATTTCTCCGCGCGAAAGAGGCCTGAGATATTTGTTCTTTTGCGCTTCGCTGCCAAATTTCCAGACGGGGACGCCTGCCACGGAATTTGTGACGCTAAGTGCGACGGCTGTTGATGCGCAGACTCGCGCGACTTCTTCGAGCATCAGAGCGTAGCTGATGGTGTCGGTTCCCGCACCGCCCCACTCTTCGGGCACGAGCATGCCGCAGCAGCCGAGTTCGCCGAGCTTGCGAATCTGCTCGGCAGGAAACTTCTCCTCGCGCTCGTATTCGCGCAGGATGGGGCGCATTTCCGTCTCCATAAACTTGCGGACGGTGTCGCGGATCAAAATTTGGTCGCTGCTGAGTGAAAAATCCATGGAGAAAGTGCCGAGGTGATGCTAGCACAACCGCGCGGCACACTGAAATGCTGCGCGCGAAATGTGTCGTGCTGTTGTATTGCGGATGAACCCGGCCGGGTTCATTTCGGCGGCGGAGGGGCCACAGGGGGCAGAGGAGGCTTCAAGCTGACGCTTATTCTCGATTTATGGCCGACCTTGACGGCCACTTTGACGTCTTGAGTTACAAGGGCGTTGGCTGAAATGCTCACCTTGTACGCGCCCGCAGGCAGGTTTTCCGCGGTGAACTGACCGTTCACGTCGGTCGACACGCTGATCGAAGAGCCGGTCTGAACATTCGACACGCTTACGCGCGCGCCTGCCAGGGGTCCTGCATGCTTCTCGGTAACTGTGCCGATGATCGAACCACCTGGCGTTTGCGCGAATGAAAGAGACGCCAAAGCGCAGGTCAGGAATAGAAACAGGGCGAGTAGTTTGAAGGGCAGCTTGCACCAAGATGTTCCGATCGGCGAAGACGAAATTAAGATACTCACTTAATGGGCCTCCTATAGCTTCAACAACTCGCGAAGCCGTTTCGTCTGAACGCGTGAAACGGGAATTTCACTGGCACGTTTGTCATTCATTTTCAGCATGTAACTTGACTTGAACCATGGCACGACTTCCTTAATGTGATCAATATTTACGAGATAGGAGCGATGCGGGCGCCAAAAGCGATCGGAATCGAGCGAAGCGCCTAGCTCTTCAATCGTGCGAAAGTTTGATACCCCTTCGAAGTCGCGAGCGAAAATAGTGATGGTTCCGTCCTGAATCGCAGCGTAAATCATGTCTTCGGCGTCCACCAGGAACATGCGCGCTTGCGATTTCACGAGCAGCTTTACGGGCTGCGAAGATTTCGGCGGCGGAGAGGACAACTGTCCTACGAGGTTTTCCAGCCTCTCTACCGGCGAGGAGTGAGCTTCCACCATTTTCTTCGCGCGCTGGACGGCTTTCGCGATGCGGGATTTGTCAAACGGCTTCAGAACGTAGTCAACCGCGTTCACTTCAAAGGCCTGGATCGCGTAATTGTCGAAGGCGGTGGCGAAAACAATTTGAGGGATGCGCAGTTTGCGCTCCACAAGCTTTTTGATCACGCCAAAACCGTCGAGACCGGGCATCTGGACGTCAAGAAACACCAGGTCGGGTTCGTGTTCCTTGATGAGCGCGACGGCTTCGAGGCCGTTCTTGCCCTGGGCAATTACGTTAATTTCGGGAAAACCTTTCAGCAGATAGATGAGCTCGTCTCGGGCGGGGCGCTCGTCGTCGACGATGACTGTATTGATGGGCATGATTCGCTGCGTCAGTATATGCAACCGGCACAGGCGCGGCAAGAAAACGCTCATCGAGACGCGTAAACAGTCTCGCTGTAGAATGTCGATGCCGTGTTTCTACGGCGGGAGATTGCGTGGCTAAGCGAAAAGCTCTGGCAAAGGTTCTGAGCAGCAAAATCGTCTTCAAAGGGCGCGTTTTCGGCGTTCGGCGGGAGAGAGTGATCGAGCCTGGAGGAGTGGAAGCGACGCGCGAGATTGTCACGCACCCGGGTTCGGTAGTTGTCCTGCCGGTGTTTGCCGACGGGCGCATCCTGATGATCCGTCAATACCGGCATTCCGTGCGGCAATATCTTTGGGAACTAGTGGCCGGCAGCAAAGATCCTGGCGAAAGTTTCGAAGTGGGTGCGCGGCGCGAATTGCATGAAGAGACCGGTTACACCGCTCGGCGGATGCGGAAGCTACTCGACCTGTTCCCCACTCCCGGATTTGTCAGCGAGAACATGGTCATCTTTCTGGCGGAGGGATTGAAGTTGGGAACAGCGCATCCTGAGGCGGACGAGAAGATCGAGCTGCGGATTTTCAGTTTGCGCGAAATCGAAGATTCGATACGCGCGGGGAAAATTCGCGATGCGAAGTCGGTGGCCGGAATTCTATATTACGCGCATTGTTTCCGCGGAAGGCGAGCCGCCAGAAAGTAGTTAGTGTGTTCCGAGCGGCGCGAAGATTTGCAGAACAGAAGCAAAATGAGTATCTCCCGCCCTCATCACGCAACTGGCCCCGCTTTGCACCGGGCACAGCAAGCTATGCCCTACTAGAGAAGGCCCTGACCTCTAAATGGCGCTCCCGAGCTTCCTCCACGTCAATTCGATTGATTCCGCCCGCGAATGGCCGCTAGCGTAGCCAGAGCCTGCTGCGCAATCTGCGGCGACATTCCATCCACGCCGCGCGCGTAACGCGCTACGTCAGGCAAATCTTCCGCGTTCCCGATCAGATAGAGTGCCCGCAGAGCTTCCCAGACCATGCCCTCGCTTGGCAAGAGCGAAAGAATCGGCTGGGACGCGGTCACGCTTGATCCGTTGGCGGCAAGCCAACGATCCAGAGTGCCCGGAACATTCGAGCGCAGTTCCCTCTTCCCTGCCGGCGATACGATATGCGCCACCATCGTTCCAGGATTCACCACGTCTCCGGCCTTCAGTCGAGTGTCAAGCTTGCCCTCGAAGGGCGAGTTCAGTTCGAAGGGCCTGAGCATCGCGACGATTTGCGCGTGGCCCGAATCGTCCTTAAAACGCACGAGCGAGAGCGCTGCGTTTCGTCGCACCATCGGGTTTTGGTCACCGAGTAGCTGCAGAAGTGCGCGATGAAAATCTTCAGACGAATTATCCTGGCCCATCACCCAGGCATCGGTGACACGGATTTCGTCCACCGGGTCGCCCGCGAGCTGGATGATTTGGGGATACCATTTGCGCGCGGAGGGATCGCGAGTTTCTATGCGCGTTTCGAGCTGAGCCAATGCATGCTGGACGTCTCGCGGGTGCGAATGGTCCGCGAGCGCTTTTGATACTTGTTCATCGTTCATGGGGCGTCCGAACCAGGTAGCGTTCCAGAACAAAAACGGCATGAGTACAAATAGCAGTGCTATGGCGAGAATTCCGAGGGCCCAGCGGCCGCCAAAGGAAGTTTGTGGTTTTGGAGTTTCCGGCATGCGACGTTCAGTTTACAAGAACGCGTACAGCAGAGGCAGGCTCATCTGCGAAACCGCCGGAAACCCAATCGGCGTGTAGGCAATGTACAAGAGCCAATAAACGATCACGCCTGTGACTGAAACGTAGAGCCAGATGGGATAGGTCCAATGCGCGATGCGGCGATGGCTGCTGAATCGTTCGCTTAAGGCATATGCGAGCGTGATGATCACGAGCGGCAGCGTGGTTATCGCTAGAATGGTGTGCGACACCAGAAGAGTAAAATACATCGGCCGAATCCAGCCTTGTCCCCCGAAACGAATAATGCCTGCGTGCACGTGAAAATAAATGTAGAAGCCGAGGAACGTGATGGAGCAGAAAAACGCGCACAACATGGACGCCCGGTGCCAGCGGATTTTTCCGTTGCGAATGAAGGCCAATCCTACAAGGAGAAAAAAAGTACAGACCCCGTTGAGCATGGCGTTGACGGCGGGAAGAGATGAGAGCGGAATAATTGTCATGTGCGCACGATTTTGCCGACAGGCGCCGCCTAACTATCCTGAGGCTTGGCCGCCGGAGGAGCCGCGGGTTTTGCGGCCGGTTTGGGTGCGGGTGGAGGCTCAGGATAACCCGGTTCCACAGCAGCGGGTGGATGAGAAGGCTGCAGTGGAGGAGCGGCGGCCGGAGAAGTGGCGGGGACCGAAGCGGCGGTCTTTGCAACTGCCGGTGCAGGTGCCGCAGACGCTTTCTGCGCTGTAGGGGCAGCAGGCTTGGCTCGGAAGAAAGGAAGCACTCCCGCTTGGTACACCATCATCAGAATCATCAGGCTGAAAATTCCGCCCATCATCAGGCAGATGGCCAGCAACATGATGCCGTCAATTCCGCTGGTAAGCAGGCCGCTGGTAATCTCCCAGATAATGCCGATAAGCGCTAAGGCAACAAACAGCGCGCAGATGACGCAAAGCTCAATCCAATTTGCTTTAGGTGTGGTGTTTTCCGTTCCCATGGTTGTTGCGGTCATCTGCCCATTTTATCGAAGATCATCCACGCAAGCAGAAGCGGGATGTGAACAACCGTCGCATGCATCAACCATTTCGCACGGACGTTGGTGCGCGTGCGGTTGGCCCACAGCGAAACTTGCAGCAAAATCATTCCGAGGACTAAAGCCCCGAAGAAATAACGAATCCCGGCCATCCCCATCACCGACGGCAGCAGGCTCACCGGCACCAGAATCGCTGAAAAACTGACGATCACGTGAAACGTCGCGTCGCCTTTGGGGTCCACCACCGGCAGCATTTGAATTCCCGCGCGGGCGTAATCTTCGCGGTACATCCAGGCGATGGCCATGAAGTGCGGAAACTGCCACACGAACAAAATGGCAAAAAGAATCCAGCCGCCTTCGGAAAGCGAGCCCCGGGCAGCGGCCCAGCCGATTAGCGGCGGTAACGCGCCAGGAATGGCTCCTACGGCGGTTGCGAGCGTCGTACGGGTCTTGAGCGGCGTGTACAGGCCAAGATAAGACACGCTGGTGGCAAAGGCCACCGTGGCAGCGAGTACATTCACCGTGAGCGCCAACCAGGCCGTGCCAAGGACGATCGTGACAGCACCGAACAGGAGAACTTCGCTGGGCTTCAATGTCCCTGCTGGAAGGGGGCGAGCGGAGGTCCTGCGCATTACGGCGTCCATATCGCGTTCCACGTACTGATTCAGCGCGGCAGTTCCGCCGGCAACCAGCAAAGTGCCGAGCAGCGTCTGCGCCAGTCGAGCCCAATCCATCGGGCCGGTGGAACCGAGGTAAAAACCAGCAACCGTGGTTATCACCACCAGGAAGGTGACGTCGGGCTTGGTGAGCACGACATAAGCCCAAGGCTTCTCGAAAGCATTGACGGCGACTGTGCGTGCGTTGCTCATGAAATTAGGCTCTCGAGCTTTCCGGTCGCGTACCGCCGGCGCGTGTAGTTTCCATCGCCGACTTTAATGCCACGACTGCTTTCGGACGAATCAATCGGTAGCAAGATAACGTTAAGACCACGCTGGAAGCAAGTGTCAATGCGCCGACGAGCACGTGCGCGACCGTGATGACAACATAGGTCATGGACGGCTGCACAGCATGCATGGCTTGCACCACTGCCCAATATGCCGCGACACCCAGCAAAATCTGAGTGCCGAGGAACGCCTGCAGCATAATGCCCCAGCGACGAAGGTCCCGAACCTGACCAAAACGCTTGCGGACGGCGCGGCAGGTCCAAACGATCAAGAACGTGACAACGACGAACCCTACGAGATGCGGCAAAATTCCGAATGCGCCGTGACGAAAGCCTGCGCCCAGAATGAGCTGCACAAAGATGGCGGCGGTAGTGACAGCCGCGAGAGGACGCAGACGGGGCGAGCCGCGATCGTCCAGTAGCGAAAGGTCACGTTGCCACCAAGCGCTGGTTAAGAGAGCGAGGCTGACCAGGGTGACGAAGAAAATCTGTGCGAGCGTGGCGTGCATGGTAGCCGTTACTGCCGGATGTCCGCGGAGGACGCGCAATGCACCGAGAAGAGCTTGCGCGATGATCAGGCCGAGCGCAGTCCAACCGAGTTTGCGAGCTATGCGAGCGCCACTACGGGCAAGCCAGATAGCTAGAACTAGCGTCAGAACGCTGACCGCGGCGGCAAACACGCGGTGAGCAAATTCGTAGCGGATGCCTCCTACCAGCGGAGGAATAATCCGTCCATAAGCAAGCGGCCAGTCGGGTACGGAGTCGGCAGCATCGTTGCTTGTCACCAGCGCGCCGGCCATCAATAGCAGCACAGTGACTGACGCCGTAGCGACGGCGAAGCGGTGAACACGTTGAAGCTTCTCGGTTTCCGGCATTATAGGTGCGATTCCCTGTCGATCAGAACAGAGCTGCTAAAAGCTGGTGCGCGAAGAATACGCGATATAGAACACATGACCGCAGGGGCGAGCACGCTCCTGCGGCCACACCTCCGCAGCCGACAGCTTGCTAGTCTCCAGATGCCGCGGCGGTCTTGAACGTGAAGGTGAGCGGCTTCGATTCCTTAGCGCCGATCGTCACCGTCTGATCCAAGACACCGTACTTTTCTTGCCACGCTTCGATGGTGTAAGTTCCCGGCGGCAGATCCTTCAATGTAAACTTTCCATCCTTCGAAGTGACCGCGTAGTAGGGATTCTTGAACACGAACATGTAACTCTTCATCCACGGGTGCACGTTGCACTTCACCGGTATGGCCAGTTCGGCGCGGTTGAATGTTTCATCGATGGGGGAAGCGCCTGGCGGCTGCGACTTGTTCCACTCGCGATTGTCTTTCGGCATCGGGTGAATGTTGTGAGTGGTTTGGTCATCGTTCTTGACTTCGAATGTCTGGCCGGTCATTAGCGCGATGATGTGTGGATCGTACATGCAACCTTGTTGGTTGAGCACGACAGGCTCTTTCGGCGTGTCAAAGGCGTAGTCCGGAGAGAGACCGTCCTTCACGTAAACCACGACGTTGGCCAGGTCGCCTTTGTCATTTACAACGACTTCAGGCGGGACAACGGGATTCGGATGTGCTTTCTGGCAATACGGCTCGGCGCTCATGTTGATGGGCTTGAGCGGCACGGGCTTGCCGTCCAGTGTTACGCTCCCGGTAACGGAGCCGACGGTCGAGGTATCGATCACCTTCTTGGCGTTTGAATTCGCGATGGGTTGCTCATTGGTGTCTTCTTTCTTGCCACAGCCGGTGATGGCAATCGCCAGCACTGCCGCCAACGCCAGATTAAAAAAGTTAGTCTTCATTTGAAGAAAACCCTCCTTAGTAGAACGGGGTCATTCTAACAATTCTGCGTCCACATGAGGCGCAATTCTTTCCAAGCGAGGCCTGCGCAATGCTCTGCTACTTCCCGCCGCCTGAGGGCTTTGTGCCCCCGCCGGTCGAAGCCGGGGTCTTCCCCACGAGCGCGGCTTGCTCCTGCGGAGTAAGAGAGAACATGTAGCGGACCAGCAAGTCCGCCTGATCGCCCTGATAATGCTGGACAGACGCCGGGACCGGGCCTGAAAACACCCAGTGATCCCCTTCCATACGGAATAGCCCGGAAGGCATAGCGGTGCCTGGAATTATTTTCGCAGGATCAATGATCCAGCGCTCGGTCCAAGCCGGTTGCAGGCGCTCGTGGGCCAGCAGGAAGTTTGGCGCAATCGCGTTCTTGTCGTGCGCTTCGTTGCCGGTCATATGGCATTTCAGGCAAGGCGCGGCCGGGCTGGTGAACAAAGCGCGTGCCATGGCCCGCTCGTTATCGTCCAGAGGCTTCACCTTCGGCGGAATGAACGGATCGGGCTGTGACGACAAAGCCTGGAAGAAAAGCACGAGCTTGCGAATTTCGTCATTCGAGAGATAGAACGTGGGCATGCGCGCTTGCAAATACTGGCGCACGCCATTGCGGTTCGTATCGGTCGTGCTGAGCGAAGGGTTGGCCAGGAACTGCCTGAGCCATTCCGGATTTACGCGCGCGCCTTCAGTGGTAAGCACGGGAGGCAAGTTCGCTTTATTCTCACCCTGGTAGTACGGCAGGGTCTGCATCACCGATTTCTGGGCGACATCAATCTGATGGCAGCCGATGCAGTTGTATTTCGTAACCACCCACCAGCCCTCTTGAATGTAGCGCCTGCGGTCGGCGGGCCGGTACATATAATCCGGCGGGAGAGTTGGATCAGTGCTTCCCAAGAGCATGCTGACGAGAGCTTCGACGTCGCCGTCGCCGTAGAGATTCGGCTTGGGCATGCGAAGCGCGTCCATGGGGTTCGCGTGGTACTTACCCTGGTCGTAAACTGCGGGATTCCGCAGTTTTTGTTCGAAGAAACCTTTCGCGTCGAACCAAGGGCCACGCGGTGAAGACTTGCCGTCGGGCAGAATGCCGCGCTTGGCATCTTCAGTCCAGAGCGCAAAGTCGAGACGCTCGATTGGCTTGCTGCCTTCATTGGTGAGTTCAGTGCCGATGCGGCCTTCGTCTTCGAGCCCGCTAAGTTCGTGGCAACCGGCGCAACCGTAATGGCGCGCGAGGTCTTTACCCTGGGCCGCGAGTTTTGGATCGTCCATGTAATCCGCGGAAGCGTAAGAAGCATCGGGACGCTTCTGCGTCATCAAGTAGGTAGCGATGTCGCGGGAGTCGTCCATTGAAAGGCGCAGACTCGGCATCACCGTGGGCTGTTGCACTACGAGTTCATGGCCATCGTTCGGGCAGCGCGAATGATCCAGATCGAAAACGAACGGGAG
>JBAVQA010000150.1:0-15500 GCA_049693595.1 Candidatus Acidiferrales bacterium
ATACTCCAGCAGCTCAAGCAGGATTGAAGAAAGGAGACGTGATCCTTCAGGTGAACGGCCAGCCCGTAAACGCGCCGAATCAACTGCAGGTTCAAATCTCCCAGTTCGCGCCGGGAACTCCTATTAAATTGCAACTCTGGCACAACGGCGCTACACAGAATGTGTCGCTCAAGCTCGCCGAGCTACCCGAGCACGACGACAAACAGGCTTCCGGTGAAACGACTGGCGCTGCTCTCGAAGGGGTGCAGGTCCAAGATCTGACCTCCGACATCGGCCAGGAGCTCAATCTGGCCCCCGGAACTCGCGGTGTCGTCGTAACTTCAGTCGATCCGTCAAGCCCGGCAGCGGCGGCACAACCGCCTCTCAGGCGGGGAGACGTGATCCAGGAAATCAACCATAAACCAATTGGCAGTACGTCTGACTACCAGCAAGCATTATCAGGCGCTGAGAAGCAGCCGGTACTGATCCTTTTGAATCACGGCGGCGTCACAGGATATATCGTGGTCGAACCGCGCTAGATGATTGATCAATGGCGGTAAATGAAACCAGTGGCATGAGGGGGCACGCCGGTTCTTATCGGCGTGCCTTCGTCTTCGAAACCGAGATTAGGATTTCCGCAACTAACCTTCCCAGCCGGGTTAGATTCATAAAGTGGGCGAACTGCGCGTGGGCTACTCTTTAGTCCCGGAGATGCAGAAGCTTCACTTTGTGGCAACTCGGTTGCATCGGGTTATCGCTTTCAACACGACTCGGGATAGAATAGTACTTGAGTCCTATTCACTACAACTCCCCGGCCTAGTACTTAAGTAGTGTTAGCCGTACTTCTGTCTCGATGCGGTACAAATGAAACGGGGATACTTGGTGAAAAGCTATGGCGCGGATTAGAAGTCGAGCCGTCTTCAACGAATCGCTTCTCCCCGAGGCTCAGCCTCGCTGGGATTTGTTCAGCGCTGGGTTTGGGCTGCAATGCCTTGCGGTCGCGGCATTGGTAATAATCCCCATGCTGATGCCCCAAAAGCTGGACGTCGTTAGGCGATACTGGACCATGCCTATCGAGGCGCCGCCTGTGGTCGCCTGGAAGCCGCAGCCGGTCCAACCAGTAAAGCCCATTCCGATCAAGCGTGAGGTTGCAAAGATCGTTGAGCCTCCCAAGCCGGTGGTTCCGGTCGAGATACCAAAACCAAAGATTTACACTCCGGTAGCCACAGCGCCTGTGGCGAAGCCTGCCACTGCGCGGAAGAACACTCCCACTCCTGATGTACCAATTGTGGCCAAAGCATTCCCAGATCAGAACCCTCCCACCTCGATGGGGAGTTCCGCCATCCCGACTATTCGGAAACCGAGAGAGGAAGTTCAAACCGGCGGTTTCGGCGATCCGGATGGAGTGGCAGCCAACGGTAAGACGAACCGCGCGGCAAATATTGCCGTGAAAGGCAGTTTCGATCTTCCTCCCGGCCCCGGCACTGGCAACGGCACCGGCGGAGCGAAGGGAGCAAAGGGAGTGATTGCCAGCACGGGTTTTGGCAACGGTGTTGCAGTTGGTGGTCCTGGCGGACCCAATCATGGATCCGTTCAACAGGGTGGGTTCGCGGATGAACATGCAGTGGCGGCAGGGCCGAGGGTAAAGCAAACCGCCGCTGTCTCGAACACCACTCCCCTTCATATTCTCTCCAAGCCGACGCCGGCTTACACCGATGAAGGCCGCACAAAGAAAATTGAGGGTGACGTTTTGTTGGAAGTTGTCTTCACAGCTTCTGGTGAGGTGAAAGTTCAGCGTGTGGTACACGGTTTGGGCTACGGCTTAGATGATTCCGCCAAGGCCGCCGCGCGCCAGATACGCTTTACTCCGGCTCAACAAGACGGCCAACCCGTGGATTCAACCGCCATCGTCCACATCGTATTCGCATTGGCAAATTGATAGGGGGAACGGCAATGGTAACGTGGAAAAGTTTCTGTCTTGCGATATTGCTGGCCGGTGGTCTCACAAGTGTTGCATCGGCCCAGACAACTCAGACCGCCGATCAAACGCAGCCTCAGGCCGGAGCCACGGGCGCGCCGGTCACAACTGTCGACCAGGCCATCGACCGCGTCATCGCGCGAGAGCATGAAGAGATCGCCACCATCCGGCGCTTCAATCCGGTAATTGAAACCTACATCCAGGACATGAAACCTGACAAGGACATGGGCGCGGTTCCGGTGAAAGACCACTATTTCCTGGGGCAGGCCGATCTTTCGAAAGGCGTCGTGGATAACTCGATGCTGAATGGCAAGAAGAGCAAACTCCAAGCCTTTAATCCGATTGCTCATCTTGGCGATGTGTTCGGTTCGTCTTACATTCCTGACGGTTTTCTGCAGATGATTTACATCGACACGAACGGATTCGACCGCCAGCACTATCAGTTCGATTACGTTCACCGCGAGTTCCTGGGCGAAGTTCGCTGCGTGGTTTTCGACATCACACCGCTGCCTAAGTCCGGCAAGGGCCGGTTCAAGGGACGCATATGGGCGGAGGATCAAGGTTTCACAATTGTCCGATTTAACGGTGTGTACACGCCGGTAGCGGGGATTAACGGATTCAACCTTCACTTTGATAGCTGGCGCTTGAATGTTCAGCCCGGCCTGTGGCTTCCCGCTTATATTTTCAGCCAGGAATCGGACCTGAAAGATTTTCTGGGCAACCACGTTCGCTTCAAGTCGCAGACCCGCCTGTGGGGCTACAACTTGAAAAACGTGGGCCGCCAGGAAGAATTCAGCGAACTGACCGTTGAGTCGCCGAACGCGATTCAGGACCAGACTGCGCAGCAGGATCGTGGGCCAATCGAAGCCCAACGCGAATGGCAGCATCAGGCGGAAATCAATGTGGTTGATAGGCTGCAGCGAACCGGTTTACTCGCGCCCCCGGGCGAAGTGGATAAGGTCCTCGAAACGGTGGTCAATAATCTTGAGGTCACCAACAACCTCGACATCCAGCCGGACGTGCACTGCCGCGTGATGCTCACCGGAACACTTGAAATGTTTTCGATCGGCCATACCATCGTTCTGAGCCGCGGATTGATTGATGTTTTGCCGGACGAAGCCAGCCTTGCCACCATGCTCGCGCAAGAGTTAGCCGACATCATTTTGACCAAACCTTCCACCGACCAGTGGGGCTTCAACGACACAACCACCGTGACCGCTACCGAAGCTTTGGGGCACTTTAGTTTCAAGGACACTCCCGAACAAGTTCATCAGGACGGCGAGAAAGCCTTGGAGCTTCTAAAGAATTCGCCTTACAAGGACAAGCTGGCAAGCGCTGGACTCTTTCTGAAACAGTTGGATGCCGATTCGAAAACGCTTCCGGTGCTGATCAATCCGCACCTCGGTAACCGCATCTACCTGGCGGACCAATTGATCAGCTCGGCGCCCAACCTTCAGCCCACGAAAATTGACCAGATCGCAGCTCTGCCGATCGGCGCGCGCTTAAAGCTCGATCCCTGGAGCGATCGCGTCGAATTAATTAAGGCAAAGCCGCTGCCTCTGCTTTCGGCCCGCGAAAAAATGCCGTTTGAGATTACGCCGTTCATGCCTTACTTGACGCGCTATCAAAAAGCCGGCACCGGAATTTCCGCGGAACCCACCAAGGCTGATCTGGCTAAAAAGGACAATCAGCAGCCGCAACAACAGCAACAGTAATTTTCTTAAGTTTTTGGTTTCTGGACTAGCCCGGCGTCTGGCGACAACCAGACGCCGTTTCTTTTTGGTAGCGGTTCAGCGGAGGTAGCAGGAATTTAAAGCAGTTCGCTATTGAGAGGCAATTGCAGGCGCGCTTCGCAGCCTCGGTGCGCTTCGCGATTTTCAAGCGCCAGCGATCCGCCGTGAGCTTCCGCGATCTGCCGGCTGAGCACCAGGCCAATCCCCGAACCTCCTTGCTTGGTGGTAAAAAACGGGACGAAAAGATTTGCAGGGTTCGGAATGCCCGGGCCGTCATCTTGGACCCATACTTTTACCGATCCATTCTGGCGTTTCCAGCCCACCTTTACGCCGCCTCCAGTTTCGAGAGATGCATCCACGGCATTGCGCAGAAGATTGATAAGCAATTGTTCTAGCTGGTCCGGGTCCGCCTGAATTGTGGTTGCCGGACCGGCCTCGATCTGCACGGAAAGGCGCGGCTCCAGCGCCACAACTCGCCTGACCCATACGCCCACATCCACAGGCTGGAAAACCGGAGGCGGAAGCTTAGCGAGCCGCGCGTAAGCGCTCATGAATCGCGCCAGTCCATCGGTGCGCGCGGCAATTATATTCAGGCCGCTGCGCATATCTTCCTGCCAGTCCGGAGCGCGCTCCTTGCGATGAAGCATGCTGCCCAGATTTTCAGCGACTGATTTGATGGGAGCGAGCGAATTGTTCAGCTCGTGCCCCAGCACGCGGATCAATCGCTGCCATGCTTGGCGTTCTTCTTCGCGCAAAGCGCGGCTCAAATCCGTAATCACGAGCAGTTGGTGCGCCAGGCCGGCTTCGCGAAAATTTCCGCGATGAATCTCCCAGCGCCCTGATTTTCCGGGAAACGCGATCTGCGCTATCTTCGGCGTTTCTCCCTCGAGGCATTCCAAAAGGCCAAGCTCTGCCGCAGTCAGGCCCAGAAGGCGTTTTTCGGATTGATTCAAGATTCGCTCGCCCGCCCGATTTACGAGTCGCAGGCGGCCCGCTCCATCAAAGGCGAAAACCGCGACATCAATTTCTTCCATCACTTTGCGAAGAAGCGCCGTCGCTTCCAAAGCGCCCAGCCGCTGCTGACGCAGAGTCTCGCCCAGGGCATTTACCTCGCGCAAAACTTCGCCCAGCGCGTCCTCCCGGTTCGCGCCACGCGCCCGTATGGAGAAATCACCTTCGCGAAGCGCCGCCAGCAGATTCGAAAGCGTGCGCAACGGGAAGACCACGCGGCTTTGGGCCGAGAATGCAAAGCTCAGCCACGCGATGACCATGATTACGGTGAGCGTCCACTGAAGCTTGGAAGAGTAAGGTCCAATCCAAAGCAGAATGAGCGCGACGATCGTGCTACCCAGGCCCGCGGCCATAGCTAGAAGCAAAATGCGGCGTTCATACAGAAGGGGTTTCACAGGCTGTATTTTTGCAGGCGCCGATAAAGCGCGCTACGGCTCAGTCCCAGGGCCTTGCTCGCGTGGCTCACGTTGCCGCCAAACCTGGCCAGAGCTTTTTGGATCAGCACGCGCTCCACGTCCTCGATGCTCATTTCATCCAGACGCAAAGACGCTTCGCGCGCGGGCCGCAGTCCCAAGTCTCCGGCGCGCACTTGCGGGCCTTCGGCTAGCAGCACGGCGCGCTCGATCGAATGATCCAGCTCGCGAATGTTTCCCGGCCACGGATGATCGAGCAGAACCTGCAACGCTACGGGTTCAAAGCCTTCGAGCTGTTTGCGATAGCGTTGCGCTGACTGGCGCAGAAAATGATGCGCGAGGATTGAAATATCTTCTTTGCGCTCGTGCAGCGGAGGCAGGTGAATTTCAATGGTGTTCAAACGAAAGAGCAAATCTTCGCGGAATCGGCCGGCAGACACCTCGGTTTGCACGTCGGCGTTGGTGGCGGAAATAATCCGCACGTCCACACGCCGCGTGGTCGAAGATCCCACCCGTTCAAGCTCTCCTGTTTCGAGCGCGCGCAAAAGCTTGGCTTGCAGGTTCATGGGCACGTTCGCAATTTCGTCGAGGAACAGCGTGCCGCCGTCAGCCAGCTCGAAGCGCCCTACGCGATCCGATTTCGCGTCCGTGAACGCGCCCTTCACGTGGCCGAAAAGTTCGCTTTCGAAAACACCTTCCGGCAATCCCCCGGCATTCACGGTCACGAGCGGCCGACCAGATCGCGAAGAAAGGGCGTACAGAGTTCGCGCCACCACTTCCTTGCCCGTCCCGTGGTCGCCCGTGATAAGGACGTTTGCGTCTGACGGGCCCACGCGCGCGATCAAATCCATCACCGGACGCATGGCCGCCGATTCCGCGATCATCACCGGCCGTCCATCGGCGCGCAACAGCCGATTTTCGGCTTCCAGTCGCTGGCTCTTTCGCAACGCCTGCGAGAGCTCGATCTGAGTCTTCAGGATTGCCAGTAGCCGCGCGTTTTCCCACGGTTTCTGTATGAAATCCTTCGCGCCGCGGCGCATCGCTTCCACCGCAAGTTCCAGACTTCCCCACGCCGTCATCACGATGATGGGGAGCGTGCTGTCTTTTGCGCGAATGTTTGAAAGCAGGTCGAGTCCTTCCTGGCCGGAGGTGGTATCGCGAGCGTAATTCAAGTCCATCAAGAGTGCATCGAACTCGCGCGCTTCCAGCGCAGCCAATACCGCCGCCGGTGACGCCACCGTTTCCGTCTCGAATCCCTGGCCCTTCAGTAATAGCCGCAGCGCTTCGCGAATGTCCGGCTGATCGTCGGCGACAAGTATTCGTGATCGGACAGTGTGTGGTGGCATCATTTTGCGAAAGCTATCTCCCTGAAATTTGGCGCTCTCTTCGTTGCGTCCGGCATCCGGCTGATGGTTCACTTTGGTTTCTCATTCGCGCAAAATTCCATTTATCGCGCGCTCGCCTCTGCGGTTCCTGTTTTCGTCGCGCCGTCCACGATCCAGCCGTCGGCCAACTGAATGATGCGGTTGCCGTACGCGGCCCAGGCGTCGTTATGCGTCACCTGGATGATGGTGGTGCCGTCCTGATTCAGCTTCTTCAGCAAATCCATGATCATTTTTCCCTGGCTGGAATGCAGGCTGCCGGTAGGCTCGTCCGCAAGAATTAATTTCGGTTTGCCGATTACCGCGCGCGCCACGGCCACCAGCTGTTGCTGACCGCCGGATAGCTGATTTGGAAAAAGAGCTTTTTTGCCCACGATCTGGAAGCGGTCAAGGATGTCCGCAACCATTCCTTCGCGCTCAGCTTTTTTAATGTCGCGATAGGAAAGCGGCAAGTCGAGATTTTCGGCCACGGTGAGGTTATCGAGCAGATGATATTGCTGAAACACGAATCCGATGTATTTCTTGTGCAGCTCAACGCGGCGGCGATTGTCGAGTTTATGCACGGCGTTGTCGAGCAGGTGGTACTCGCCGTTCCAAGCTCCGTCGAGCATCCCGATAATTCCCATCAGCGTGGACTTTCCCGCGCCCGAAGGCCCCATGATGGTGATGAAATCGCCGTCGGCGATATCCAAATTGATCCGGCGCAGCACCCAGGTTTTTCCCGCGCCCGATTCGTAAACCTTTTCGACGTCTCTGAGTTTGATCACTATTTCTCGCTCCTTGTGAGGTTATTCATAACGCAACGCCACCATGGGATCCACGCGCATGGCCCGTCGCGCGGGAATGTAGCACGCAAGCAGCGCCACCACACACAACAGCATTGCGACGCCTACAAACGTGAGGGCATCGGTCGCACCAACACCGAACAGAATGTTGCGCAGAAAACGGGTCAGCGCGAACGACAGCGCGAGTCCAATCGCAAGTCCGGCAAGGATCATCCGCAGGCCTTGCCCCAGCACAAGCCGGAAAACATCACTTTGCTGCGCTCCCAGCGCCATGCGTATCCCGATTTCGTGCGACCGCTGGCGCGTGGTATAGGCAATCACTCCGTAGATACCTACCGCCGCGAGAATCAGCGCGAGCAAACCAAAAGCCCCCACGAAAGTGCCGGCGATTCGCTGCCCCGTACTCGCCACCTGCACGCGCAGCTTTAAAGTGGACTCATCGTAGACCGGCAGATCTGCGTCCAGGGTATGAATCGCCTTTTCCACCGCCGCCGTGTAGGCCAGCGGATCCCCTGAAACCCGCGCGTGGATGATTGTCGTTGAGTAGTAATCCTGAAAAATCGGAAGATACAGAAACGGTTGCGGGACCTCGCTCAAGGAATAGTAATTGGAATTGTGCGCTATACCGACGACCGTGAACCACACGCCGTATGCGTATATCCGCTTGCCCAACGGCTCCTGGTGCGGCCAGTACCGATCCGCGAACTTCTGATTGACGATGGCGACCGGCTGCGATGTGCCGGTGTCGTTCACCGTAAACTCGCGTCCGGCGATCAAGGGAATCTGCATCGTCCGCAGATAATTCGGGCCCACCGTGGCCTCCGCGATTTCCATTGATTCGTGCGGCTGCGGCACATATCCCTCGGGAGAGGCCGGCAACGAGTTGGAAACATAGCCTAGCGGCACCCAACTGGCCAGGGCCACCGATTGGACGCCCGGCAATGTTTCGAGCTTGGCCAAAAGCTGGCGATGAAATTCCAAGCCGCGAGCCTCGGTGTATCCTGCGGGAAACAAGCTGTAGGACGCGAGCAGCACGTGGTCCGGGTTGAAGCCTGCGTTGAATCGCTGCGCTTGCCGGAAACTCCGAATGAAAAGTCCTGCGCTCACCAGCAGGAAAAGCGAAAGAGAAATTTGCGTCACGACCAGGGCGCTGGATAAGCGCGCCCTGTGAAGTCCTCCCGAAGCGCTTCCCGCGTCTTCTTTCAGCACCGTTACCGGTGACATGTCGGAGGCGCGCAAAGCCGGCAGAATGCCGAAAATTACACCGCTAAGAATCGAGATTGCGAACGTAACGAAAAAAACAGCGCGGTCCACCTGAAAGTCGAGCGCTATCGGAATATTGGTGGGCGGAATGAATTGTCCCAGCATCCCTGTGGTCCAGGCGGTAATAAACATCGCCAGGATGCCCCCAGCCGCAGACAGAACCACGCTTTCGATGAGCAACTGCCGGACCAGCCGCCATCGGCTGGCGCCAATCGAAAGGCGTATGGCAATCTCGCGCCGCCGCGAAACCGACCGCACCAGCATTAGATTCGCCACATTTGCGCAGGCGAGCAGCAGCACGACGCCGGCGATAGCCATCAGTACCGGAAGGAGAACATACATATACGTATTCGCGCTGAACGGAGCGCGCCAAAGCGGGTACAACGTCACCGCATTGTTGCCCAAATGGGAATCGGGGAATTGCTCCACGATCTGGTTCATCAGCAGATCCATTTCCGCTTGTGCCTGCCCGCGCGTCACACCAGGCGCCACCTGGCCCAGCAGCATCAGCCAAGTCTCGCTGCGTAGTGCAAGGCGGTCAGTGCCGGAAACAACCTGCTGCTGCATCATCAGCGGAACCCAAAGTTCCGTCCGCATGCCTGTCTGTGTGCCTTGAAAAACAGCCGGCGCGACGCCGACGATCGTGAATGGATGCTGGTCAATCCGCAACGTTCGGCCGATGACGGAAGGTTCCCCGCCAAAGCGAATTTGCCAGAGCCGGTAACTGATCACGACTACAGGCGCGCCTCCTGGCTTCTGGTCCTCTACCGGAAGAAAGCCGCGCCCTAGAATCGGATGGATGCCGAGCACATCAAAGTAATTCGCTGAAGCTAGCGTGCCCCAAACGCGCTCTGGTTTTCCCGTCCCGGTGAGATTCATAGGACTTATGTCGTAAGCGATCAGTCCAGAGAAGCTCCGACTGCGGTTTCGCAAGTCCATGTAGTCGAGATAGGAGAACGGAATAGGGCTTCTGGCGGTCCCGCCCTCCGTCATGGCAACGAGATCAGATGTGTGCCGCACTCCAGGTATGGGATTGAGTAGGGTGGAATTAATCCAACTGAAAATTGTGCTGTTCGCGCCAATTCCAAGTGCGAGCGTAAGCACTGCAATCGCCGCGAAGCCGGGCGATTTTCTTAACACTCGGAGACTGTATCGCAGGTCCTGCAGCAAAGCTTCCATCTGCACTCTTCTCCCAGCGGTGTTATTCCACGGCAATCGCAATTAAAGTTGCATCATCCTGCCAATTGCCGCCGCAGAATAACCCAACCGTATCTAGAATCTTCTTCTGCAATTGTTCCGCAGTTGCTTCACGGCTTTCTTCGAGCAGCCGAATCAAGCGTGCGTCCCCGAATTCCTCACCGTCGGGCCTGCTGGCTTCCGTCACTCCATCAGTGAACAGCAGCAAGCGATCTCCCGGCAACAGCGAGCACGTGCCCCTTACATAATTCTGAGATTGAAAAATGCCGAGCACGCCGCCGCCTTCGGTCAAGCGTTCGTGCGTACCGTCGCGATGCGCAATGATAGGCGCGTTGTGCCCCGCATTCGCATAACACAATTGCCGGGACTCGCCGTCGAGATGCGCGTAGAAAAACGTGATGAAGCGGTCGCTTGCGATGCTCCGGCAGATCAGCGAGTTCAGTCGCTCACACAAACCGTCCGGAGACAACCCGGGCGAAGCAAGCCCGCGCACCGCCGCCTGCAGGTTCGACATCAGCAGCGCCGCCGGCATTCCTTTTCCGGCCACGTCGGCGATGCACAACCCCAGCGTGTTTCCGCCGAACGGAAAAACGTCGTAATAATCGCCGCCTACGATGCGCGCTGGCTGCCAAGCCCCGGCGATTTCGTATCCCGAAAGCTGCGGAATTTCCTTGGGCAGGAATCCGAGCTGAATCGCGCGCGCCTCTTCAATTTCACGTTCCCGTCGGTGAAGCTGGGAAGCGATTTCGTTCTGCGTGCGGTTGTTCTCGATGGCACTGCGGCGCGCCGTGCGGCGCTCGCGTCCTATCTCGATTTGTTTTTGCAGAATTTCCAGAAGCCGCGAGTTCACCCACGGCTTTTCAACGAAGTCTCCGACGCCTCGCTGCATAGCCTCCACCGCCAGGCCTACCGTGGCCCATCCGGTCATCACTACAATCGGCGGCGCCGTTTCAGACGCTTTCAATTTTGTAAGGACGTCCAAACCTTCGCGTCCGGAGGTGGTATCGCGCGCGTAATTCAAGTCCATCAGGACCAGATCGAATTCCCGGCGCGCGATGGCGTCCACCAACGCCGCCGGCGAAGTCACCGCTTCGGTCACGTAACCATGTCCTTTTAGGAGCAGGCGCAGCGCCTCTAAGACGTCGGGTTGGTCATCCGCAATAAGGATGCTGGCCTGAATCGGACCTGTTTCGTTCATGAGTTCAACCGCCATCGGTGCCATCTGTAGCCCCTCGCCAGAATGTGGGCTTAAGCGGATACTCCCAAATATGGGCAGTTAGGATTCCAGAGGAGCGTGATTATAAGTCCATTGATAACAGTACCTTAGATGCGCCTAGCGGCCGATCGATTAGCGATCGTGACCAGTTGCGGGATTGTTTGTCGCGATTCCGGACAGCACGCGGAATGGCCTTATTCGTATCTCAACGCCACCATGGGATCCACGCGCATGGCCCGCCGCGCCGGGATGTGGCAAGCCGCAAGAGCGACGAGCATCAGCAAAATGGACACGCCCGCGAATGTGATGGGATCGGTTGCGTGTACGCCAAAAATCATTTTGATCATGAGCCGCGTCAAGCCGAGCGCAGCAACAATTCCAATGGCAACGCCCAAGAGTGCGACCCGCATACCCTCGCCCAGCACCATGCCCAAAATATCCTTGCGCTGCGCGCCCAGGGCCACTCGGACTCCGATCTCGTGCGTGCGCTGGCCAACCAGATAGGAAATCACGCCGTAAATGCCTACGGCCGACAGAATCAGCGCGAGCCCGGAAAATACTGCAAGCAGAGTCATCGCGAACCGTTGAGTGGCGATTGAATCAGAGACGATTTTCTCCATCGGCCTGAAATCATAGACGACTTGCCTGCTGTCAAACTCCGTGGACACTTTGCGAATCGCCCCAATGAATGCATTTGGATTTCCAGACGTGCGGACAACCATGCCGATGCCACCGGCAACAAGGGGGAAAATCTTGTCGGGGAGTTGCATCAACGGCATGTAATATTCAGCCTGCAGATTCTGATGTGCGGTGTCGCCGAGTCCCCAATGTCTTACGTGCCCTACGATCCCAACTATTTCCGCCACGCCGCCGATCAATCCCATATTGATTCGCTTGCCGATCGGATCCTCGTTCGGGAAGTATTCCCGGGCAAAACTTTGGTCGATCGCCACAACCATCGGGCTTTTTTCTGTGTCTTGCCCGGAGAAAAAGCGTCCACGTATAAGCGGGATTCCCATGACTCTGAGATAGTCGGGTTCAACGGGATACCAAAGTGCAAGGCTCATTTCGCTGTCCGTGGCGGGCTTAGGTTGGCCTTCACGCCAGAATGGTATTTCCGAATCACCTGTCATTGGCAACGAGCCAGCCATCAGGGAAGCCGCTTCGACGCCGGGCACTGACTCGAAAGTCGTCTCGACAGCACGAAGGGTCTGACGGATCGTAGTTGGAGTGGCCAATCTCGCCGGTGACAACCCCACCGCGAACGTAGCCACATTCTGTGGATTGAATCCGGGGTTGACGCTGCCCAGCGCTGCGAGACTGCGAATCATCAGTCCGGCGCCAATTAACAAAACTAATGATAAAGCCATTTCCACGACGACGAAGATGCGCTGCGTCGCGTGGCGTGCGCCGCTTGAACCTCTCCCCCCCTCCTTCAGCGTCTCGGACAGATTGGGACGCGCCGTTCTGATCGCAGGCGCGAGGCCGAAAACAATCCCCGCGAGGACCGATGCCGCTAAGGCGAAGAGAAGCACACGTCCGTCGAGATGAATCGTGTCTGCACGAGGCAATGCCTCAGGCAGTGCGGCCAGAACAGCTTGCGTTCCCGATTTCGCGAGTGCCAACCCAATCAATCCTCCACAGACGCCGAGAAGCACGCTTTCGGTAAGCAGTTGGCGTATCACTCGCATCTGGTTCGCGCCTAGCGCGGCGCGAATTGCGAATTCGCGCGAGCGCCCCGTCGAGCGCGCGAGCAGCAGGTTGCCTACGTTTACGCACGCGATCAGCAGCACAAATCCAACCGCGCCCAGGAGTAGGAAGAGAGTTCCTTCGATGTCGCCAACGATGTCCTTCTTCAGCGGGACGAGCGCGATACCTGTGTCCTTGTCGGCCTCAGCGTAAGCCGCGGAAAGATCGCTAGCAACGGTCTTCATGTCGGCTTGTGCCTGCTCGAGCGTAACGCCAGGCTTCAGCCTTCCAAGTCCTTGAGTCCCCATCCCGATCTTACGGTCACGAAATGTAGGATCGTTCCATTGTCCTATCGGAACGTACACGTCCATCGCTTGGCTGCCAAACATCGGAAGGTGGCCCGTAACTACGCCAACGATTGTGTAGGCTGCATCATTGAGCGTAAGATTTTTCCCGAGAATGTTTTGAGAGGAACCGAATTTGCTTTTCCACAGGGCTTCACTGACGAGTGCAACCGGTGCGGCGCCGACTTGATCTTCTTCCACCCGGAAGGTTCGGCCCAAAACAGGCTCGATACCAAGCGAGGGGAAAAATTCGGCTGAAATTTGTTGTCCGTGTAGCCGCTCCGGTTCGCCTGCACCAGTCAAGCTAAAATCCCGCTCCCGATAAGCGGCCATCGACGAAAAGGTGTGATTATCCTTCTGCCAGTCGAGGAAGTTCGGGAAAGTAATCGAGGATTCTTCAAACTGCGGCGTCTTCCAGTAAATGGCGACAAGTTGTTGCGGATTCGTGAACGGCAAAGGATTCAAAATCACGCCGTTGACCACAGAAAAAATCGCCGTGTTCGCGCCAATGCCGAGCGCCAAGGTGAGCACAGCGATGGTCGTGAATCCTGGATTCTTGACAAGCATCCGGATTCCATAGCGGACGTCTTGCAGCAAAGCTCCCATTTTTCACTCCCTGCGATCGGCAATTGCTGCAAATAGCCCGCTGCCAATCATATGAACACACCCACACCAATGCTTCCGGAGCATTTCTCGGCCCCTTCAATGGTGATATTTATGTAATGCGAGTGTCGAACTGGCTCAAACGGACACGCTGCGCGTGCCCACTGTTTCCTCGACGATGCGGCCGTCAAAAAGATGAATCGTGCGGTCCGCAACGCTGGCGTAGCGCGGGTCGTGTGTGACCATGCAGATGGTCGCGCCCTCGCGGTGCAGTTGCCGCAGCAAATCCACCACTGCTTCGCTGTTCTTCGAGTCCAAGTTTCCGGTCGGCTCGTCCGCCAGCAGAATCGAAGGCGAACCCACCAGCGCGCGCGCCACAGCTACGCGCTGCTGTTGGCCGCCCGAAAGTTGCGAGGGATAGTGCTTCATGCGGTGCGCCATTCCCACGCGCTCGAGCACTTCCTGTACGCGCTTCTTGCGCTCCGCCGAAGCCATGCTGCGATAGGTGAGCGGCAGTTCCACATTCTCGAAAACCGTCAGGTCGCCTATCAAATTGAACGCCTGGAAGATGAAACCAATTTCGCGGTTGCGAATACGCGTGCGGTCGGAAAGAGAAAGGTTCGCCACCGGCTGCGTATTGATCCAGTAGTTTCCATCCGTCGGCGAATCGAGCAAGCCGAGAATCGAGAGCAGCGTGGATTTGCCGCATCCCGACGGCCCCGCGATGGAAAGAAATTCGCCGTTCTTGATATCCAGATGCACGCCGCCGAGCGCGTGCGTCTCGACTTCATCGGTGTAGAATACTTTCGTCACGCCTTCCAAACGAATCATCGATTTTGCTGTCGCGTCCATGCTTGCTCCTCCGCCTATGCTATCCAGTCTCTCTCCAAGATTAGTTACGTTCCCGGCGCTTGTAAAAGTTCCCTTAAATATTTCAATGACTATTTCAATTGCACGCGATCGTAGTTGTCCCAGGCCGACATGTCGGACAAAATCACTTTGTCTCCGATTTGCAGCCCTTTCACGATTTCCACCGTGTTCACCGACGTGCGCCCAAGCTGTACCTGCACGCGCGTAGCCGCGGCCCCATCGTCCACCACTTTGAACAAGCCAACTGTGCTGTTCGCTTCGCCGTGCACCGGCCGGCCCAAATACAGCACGTCCGCTAGCCGCTCGATCTCAACCGTGCCTTCGACGCTCAGGTCCGGCCGCGCCCCTTGCGGCAGCGGGCCGTCCAGCGCAACGTCCACCGTCACCGTTCCGTTTACAACCGCCGGATCGATTCGCATCACGTGCCCGGCGATCACGCCGTTGTGCGTATCCACCGTAGCCTTCTGCCCGATGGTGATGTCTTTCGCTTGCGTCTCGGCGATCTTAAGTTGCGCTTTCAAATGCGTCGGCTGAGCTACGCGCGCCAGCACCGTTCCCTGCGTCACTTTTTGTCCCACTTCCACATCAAGTTCTTGCAACACTCCGTCAATACCAGGACGCACTTTTAGCTGATCCAATTGCGATTTTTTCAACGCGTGCATCGCGCGCTTTTCATCCAAACTTGCCTGCTGCACGGCCACCTGCGACGCGATGGAGTTTGAAAATGTCTCCACTTCTTTTTGAGCCAAATCGTCCTGCTTGGCCAGCTCCTCAGCCACTACCTGCGATTTCTTGTAAATCAAATCCGACACCAGGCCGTTGTCAGCGAGCTGCTTATTCGTGTCTCTATCCAGCACCGCCGTGTGATACGCGGAACTTACGGCCGCGGCTTGCGTGCGTTTGTCCATCAGCTGATTCTGAAGCAGCGCTTTGGTCTGTTCCAGATTCGCTTCCGCGCCTTTCATCTGATACTCCGCGTCCAGCGCCGCCTGCTGCAGTTCAGGATTCGTCATTTCCAAAATTACGGTGTCAGCTTT
>JBAVQA010000151.1:0-15630 GCA_049693595.1 Candidatus Acidiferrales bacterium
CTTTCAGAACTTGCGAAATCTGTTGCCCGATACGTGCCACAAGCACGGTCTCCTCGCCATCGGCGGCATGACCGCACTATTCCCCAGCCGCGAAGATGCCGGGCTAAACGCGCGCGCCTTGGCCGTCCTCGAAAAAGACAAGAAAAATGAAGCTGTGTCCCTAATGGATGGCGCGTGGACCGGCCACCCGGATCAGAACGAAATCGCTGTGAAGCAGTTCCCTGCTCCCAACCAATTGAACGCGCGGCCTGCGAACCAAGAGCCGCATCCGGACCTTCGCCCTATTCCAGAGGGTGTCGGCCAGCGGACACTTGCCGGCACGCGCGCTGCGATCCGCACAGTAATTCGCTACCGCAACGGCGTCCTCAATGGACGCGGGGCCAGCTTGCTCGACGGTTACATGGAAGATCTGGCCACCGATCGCATTTACCGGTTAATGATCGCGCAGCGCGTGCGCCACCGCGATGTTGTCCCCGTTCTGGACGACAACGGCCGCGATATTCGCCATACACCGGAACTCGTCACTCGCCTTTTCGACGAGCAGCTCAAGCGCATCGTGGGCGAGCTTCCGGCCGGCACGTCTGAAGACGTGATCGAACGATACACTCAGGCGCGGATTTTGAGCGAAAGGATGATCGTTACAGAGGAGTTCAATCCTCAATAACGCCATCGAGAAGTTGCACAGGTGTGATAACTTGTGCGCGTTCGAAGATGCAGAAGCAGGAGCAATTTAGAGGTAAGGCAACAGGGTCCGTCGAAGCGATTGAAGCCGCACGGGGAACGGGCGGCTTTGTACTGAGGGAATTCGACGGCAGCGGCCCTCGACCGTAACGGCAGTTTTCAGGACTTTTCGCGCTCGCCCCGCAGGGTGCAGCAGCGCGGTAAGTTCGATTGCCGAAGCGGTTCGCGCAAGGGAGGGGGAAAGTGGCGCTGTTCGTATTATTTATCGTAGCTGTTGTGGTCGTGCAAACGTGGCTCGACTGGCGCGACGCACGAAAAAACTGGGTGCTGCCGGAGTGGGCCAAAGGGGTTGCGCTGGCAGGGGCGCTGGGAGCTCTTCTCACCGCTGCAACTTCATCCGCCTCGTTCTTAATGCAGGATGCGGCTGGAGAATGGAACGGCGGTGGGTTCGGTTCCGGGCTATTCTGGCCGGAGCTGGGCTTCTTGCTCTGTGGCATGGCCATTATCATCTTCGCCGTGCGGAAGAAACGATTGCGTGTGCTCTTTGCGCTGTCCGCGCTGCTGATCGCCGCCTTCTGGCTTGGCATGGCGCTCTCGTCATGACGGCGTAAAAGTACTCTACCTCTGGCGTTTTCGCCTCCATATCCAACCGAGAAGGCATGCTTCCCGTTTTTCTCCGTCATTTGCCGCTGTTCGCCGGTAACCAGCCGCCATTCGCCGAAAACGTAGAGACCTGCTTCCGGTTTGCCTCTAATCTCGCACCATGAACGGCGACAAAGTTTCAGCGGGAGACGAGAACATGGCAAACGCGAATCGGCAGGCGCAATCGGCGGCTTCAACTTCCGGGTCGGCAGCCATATCGGCGGCGGCCTCCGTGTTGGTCCTGGTGGGCATCGTATTTCAAGGCGCCGAGCTCGGCTACGGCCATATCGCTCCCGCGAATTTCTGGCTATTTTCTGTCCTGGCAACGAACATTTGGAATATCCTCTCGCTGCATATGAATATTTCCACCCTGCAGGAATTTTGCCGGTTCTGGCCGCTGCTTCTGGTGGGGTTCGGCTTCGCGATTATGCTGGCCGCTCGGGAGAACCGTTCGCATAGTCTTTCAGACAGCCGTAAAGAAGGGCCCCATGGGTTGCAGTAACACTACGCGCTTTGGCTGGAGCCTTACTTTCGGATTACTCATAGCTGCCGCTGGAGTTGTCCTCCTGCTCGACCAGCAAGGTATTGTCGACGCCAACAGAGTCTTTCAATATTTCTGGCCCATACTTTGCATTTCATTCGGCTTAGTGAACCTGTTTCAAACGGGCGGTCGGCGCATCTGGGGCATCATTGCGCTGGTAATCGGTATCCTTCTTGTATTCGATAATTTGGGCTTTGCGCGCATCGGCTTCCATACCATTTGGCCCGTGATCATTATCGCCGTCGGCGGCTTGATGGTCTGGCAAGCAATCGCTCCTCACTCCAACCCACTTAGCGGGCAAGCGGATACCTTGCGCGAGCGGCTAAACCAGTGGCGCCAGGGAGATTCTTCGGGAGGCGACTTCAATCAGATCGCAATCTTTGGCGGATTCAAGCGCCGCTTCACAGCTAAGAATTTCCGCGGCGGCAGCGTCATGGCGGTGATGGGCGGCTATGAGATTGATTTACGGCAAGCCGGTATCGAAGGTGACTCCGCCACAATCGACGCTACCTCCATCATGGGCGGCGGCGAAATAAAAGTGCCGGACACCTGGCGCATTTCGATAGATGGCATCGGACTATTCGGCGCATATGTCGACGAGACGCATCAGCTTCCAGCAACGGACGCCACACCACAAAAGCATTTAATTGTAAAAGGAATCGCGTTTATGGGCGGCGTGGTGATCAAGAACTAAGCCAATCACATGCACCCGATATTCTCCCATCTCCGCCGCCTCGGCCTTTACCTTCTCGCCTGGATTCCGATCGCGGGGATGCTGGCTTACCTCCTCACTATCCCCGGCCAGATCACGCCGCGCGAAGCGGTGACCCTCGCGATTCCGCTGTCTCTCATCTACGCATTCGTATGCCTTTCCTCTTGGTACTCGTGCCGCGGAAACTCGCTCGAAAAGTATGGACTAGGACGCTTGGTGACCACGCACGTCACCGCTGCCCTTATCGCGAGCATTATCTGGGCGTTCGTCGCGGTCGCGTTTGCTAGCAGCCTCTCGAAACTGCCCGCGTTTGCGGGACTCAGCGCGCGGTTCCGTCCGGAAATCCCGGTGATTGTAGGCTCCGGTCTGTTGCTTTATCTCCTTTCCGTCACGTTCTTCTACATCATCATCGCCGTGGACCTCTCCCGCGACGCCGAAGCCCGCGTGATGCAAGCCAGTGTTCTGGCACGCGACGCGGAGTTAAAAGCTCTGAAAGCGCAGGTGAATCCGCATTTCCTTTTTAACAGCCTGAACTCGATTAGCGCGCTTACGACTTCCGACTCCGCCAAAGCTCGCGAGATGTGCATTCTCCTGGGAGATTTCCTGCGCCGCACGCTCGGTCTCGGCGAAAAAACTGCAATCCCGCTGGAGGAAGAGCTCTCCTTGATCCACGCGTTCCTCGCGGTGGAAAAAGTCCGCTTTGGCGCCCGCATCCAGATGGAAGAAAATATCGACAAGCGCGCGCTGGACGTTCCGGTGCCACCGCTGCTTCTCCAGCCCTTGGTGGAAAACGCGGTGGTCCACGGAATCGCCAATCTTGTCGAAGGCGGCTGGATCCGCCTCAGCGTTCAGTGCCAGAACGGCGGCGGCGATGTGTCAATCGTCGTCGAAAACCGCTTCGATCCTGAAGCACCAGCTCGCCGCAGAAGTGGCGTAGGCCTCGCCAATGTGCGCCAGCGCCTGCAAGCACGTTACGGAAATCGCGCCAGCTTCGCCGTGAAAGCCGAGGCTGACTCCTACCGCGTGGCTCTGACCTTGCCGGCGGAAAGGACTTTACAAACGACATGAACCGCGAAGCCGAGAAGAAAATCCGCGCAGTTATTGTTGACGACGAAGAGCTCGCTCGCCAGGTTCTCCGCGAATTTCTCGGCGCGCATCCCGAAATCGAAATCGTCGCGGAATGCGCCAACGGTTTCGAAGCGGTCAAGTCCGTCACCGAACTGAAGCCTGACCTGCTCTTCCTCGATATCCAAATGCCCAAACTTGACGGCTTCGAGGTCCTCGAATTGATCGGCAACGATCTGCGCGTAGTCTTCGTCACCGCCTTCGACAGTTACGCTATCAAAGCCTTCGAAGTCCACGCCGTCGATTATCTTTTGAAGCCCTTCGGCGCTGACCGCTTCGAAGCCGCGCTCAATCGCGCAAAGGAACGGCTCTCCGGCAAATCGCCGCGCGCCGAGATGCCTCCCGCGGATTTGGCTGCCGCAGCCCGGCCGCCTTCGCAATATCTCGACCGCGTTGCCGTGCGCGATGGCACGCGCGTCTTCATCATTCCAGTCGCAAAGCTCGACTACGTTGAAGCGCAGGACGACTACGTCGCCCTTACAACCGAAGGCAAGAAGCACCTGAAGCAGCAGACCATCTCCAGCCTCGAATCCGCGCTCGATCCTTCTCGTTTTCTCCGCATCCATCGCTCCTACATCGTCAACCTGGAACGCGTCGTCAAAGTCGAGCCCTACGCAAAGGACACTCACGTCGCCGTCCTCGCCAACGGCACGCAACTCCCCGTCAGCCGCTCCGGCTACGCCCGCCTCCGTGCTTTCCTCGACCGCTAAGCAGCGCCCGCAGGATACGAGGCGGCTTAGTAGTGAACTATCGGTGTGGTACTATCGGCATTATGCTCGGGAGGATTTGGGTCAAGACTCTGGTGTTTCTTTCTGCTTGTGTATTCGCAGCGGTTTTCAGTTGTTCGGCCCAGACCACAGGTTGTATTTCCGTGCGAGCGTTAGACTCCAAGAGTGGAAAACCGCTTCGAGATGTCTCGATTGTGATGAATGCTGCACTGGGCGGCGGTCCGAGTACGAATCGGGAGTACGCTAAGACCGATTCGAACGGAGTGGCTCAGCTCTGCCCGATTGATCCCATCTCTCACTATTTAGGACTCTCGTTCGATTCGAAATTTGATTCATGTTCGGGCTACGCATTCGAAACTGCTGTGATCCTGGACCGCGGCTTTTTGGCGGATAACACTCTGTGCGCCGGCCGAAGATTCAAGCTCAACCAAGACCCTAAAGCAGGCGAACTCGTTATACTCGTGAGGCGCCGAACCCTGCTGGAAAGGATTGATTGGCTTTAAAAATGAGTAGCTGACCAGGTTAAGAGGCACTGCCCGACCATACCGCTTCCCAGCCGTCCTAGCCCATCCGTACCCTAGTCCTATCCCGCGTCTTTCTTGCGGCAGGCGGCCTTTCGTAGTAGCCTCCGCGGATGCCCCCGAAGGCCAGACGAGGCTCCCCCCGGCAGGGCATCAAGGGTCCTAAAAGGAGAAGCAGGAAAATGGCATCCCCGGCGAAAGTTCCCAACGCTTCCAACAACAAAGAGAATGCGGAAGGCGCAAACGTAGATAAGATACGCGACATTCTGTTCGGCTCGCAGATGCGCGATTACGAAAAGCGGTTCGTGCGCCTCGAAGACACCGTCACCAAAGCGCTCGATACGCTGCGCGAAGACATGACCAAGCGCCTCGACACTCTGGGCAGCTTTATCCGGCAGGAAGTGGATTCGCTGAGCACGCGCTTGAAGAGCGAAAAGTCCGAGCGTACCGAAGCGTTCAAGGAAATTTCGCGCGAAATCAAAGACGGCGGCAAAGTGATCGAGAAAAAGCTCTCGCAGCTCGAAGAGCAGATGTCCGACGGCCAGGGCGAGCTGCGCGCGAAACTTCTGGAGCACTCCAAGGCTGTTTCCTCGGAAATCGACAAGCTGCGCCGCGATACCGCTGCTGCGCTGAACCGCGAAGTGGACGTCCTGCGCGATGAAAAAACCGACCGCGCCGCTCTTGCCGACCTCTTCACTGAATTCTCTCTGCGGCTGAAAAATAAATTCGAGCTGCCGGAGGAGTAGGTAGAGCGAGCTGCCAAACACGCACTCGGCGGACACACACAATCGCCCGTCGAGAAAAACCTTAACCTTTCAAAATGCCTGAGCAAGCCCAACGCCGCGCCCCTCAGGGGCAACCAGAGGAAAATCCGCCGGACAACAACCACGCCTACGAAGAGCTCCGCCATTTAATCGTCGCGCCCGAACAGGAAGAAATCGCGGATATTCAGGAGCGCCTCGAAGATCTCTCACGCCGCACGAAGGATGTCAGCACCGTGGTCGCCGAAGCCATCACCATGCGCCGCGATCAGGGTGGTGATCGCGCCCTGGCGAGCGCTTTGACTCCCACCATTCAGGAAACTCTTCGCGAATCGGTCCGCAGAGATCCCCACGTTCTAGCGGATGCGCTGTTCCCGGTGATGGGACCCGCGATTCGGAAATCCATCGCCGAAACGCTCCGCACCATGCTGGAATCGTTCAACCAGGCCCTGGAGCACAGCCTCTCCGCTCGCGGGATCAAGTGGCGCATGGAAGCTTTCCGCACGGGAAAATCTTTCGGCGAAATTGTTTTGATGCACAGCCTTCTGTATCGCGTGGAACAGGTTTTCCTAATTCACCGCCAGACCGGGCTGGTGCTCAATCACGTCGTCGCGACGTCCGTTCCCACGCAGGATCCCTCCATGGTTGCCGGGATGCTTTCCGCCATCCAGCAGTTCGTGCGCGATTCCTTTGATTCAAAGAACGAAGAAACGCTCGACAGCCTGAACGTCGGCGAGCTGGAAGTGTGGATTGAAGAAGGTCCCGACGCAGTGATTGCCGCCGTGATTCGAGGCCACGCTCCGGCGGATTATCGCCTGGCAATGAAAGAGGCGCTCGAAGAAATCCAGCGGCTGTATAGTTCCGGGCTCGCGAATTTCAAAGGCGACTCCGCTCCCTTTCACGCGGCCGACGAACTCTTGTCGCGTCTTCTCGCAACGCAACATCGCGAACCCATTGCCGCAAAGAAGCCGCGCGCCGCACTCGCGACTCTGGCCGTGCTCGGCATTCTCGTGCTCGGTTGGATCGGTTACTCCACATATCTCCTGTGGGAGTGGTCGCGATTCCTGAACGCCGTTCGCGGGCAGCCCGGCATCGTGGTGATCTCTTATGACAGGCAAGGCGGCCGCTATCACATACGAGGATTCAAAGATCCGCTCGCGCCGGATCCCAATGCCCTGCTGAGCCAGGCTGGCCTCAATCCGAAAGACGCCGAGTTTGATTTGGCGCCCTACTATTCATTAGACGACGCAATCGTTTCCCAGCGTGCGCGCCAATTCCTGCGGCCTCCTGAAGGTGTCAAGATTTCTGAACATCAGGGCGTATTGGACGTCGAAGGAACGGCCTCGCCGCAATGGATCGCTCGTTTAGCGGACCGCGCTCCGTTGATTCCCGGCGTCACGGCAATCAATCGTTCTCATCTACAAAATGCGCATTCGGCCCAGCTCGATCCGCCGAAAAATGTAATCGAGTCCGTGAGCTTGGTCTTTCCCATCGGCCGGGCCGACCTTGAACGCGGCCAGGAAAACATGGTTGCTCAAGTTCAAAAAGAAATCCGCGACCTGGTCGCTGAGGCAAACGGTCTCGGCGAACAAACTTCCATTGAAATTATCGGCCACACAGACAGCACCGGCGTCGATAACACGAATCTGCTGCTCAGCCAGCAGCGCGCCGAACAAGTCCGCGGAATCCTGCTGCGCGGCGGCATCCAGCCTGCAAATTTGAATTCGCGCGGAGTGGGCACCACGCAGCCTTTGCGCACGGAAGACACCGAAGAAGGGCGCCGCGAGAATCGCAGCGTCAGCTTTAAGATCACTTTTACTCCCACGTCTCCCGTAAACTAACGAGCCTCGAATGCTCCAAAAGAAAATCTGCATGCTCGGCTCTTTCTCTGTTGGCAAGACCAGCCTGGTCCGCCGCTTTGTCGAGAGCATCTTTTCGGATGCTTATCAAACCTCCATCGGAGTGAAAGTCGACAAGAAAGTGGTTCGCTCCGGCAACGAAGACGTCACTCTCGTTTTGTGGGATATTCACGGCGAAGATGTGTACCAGAAAATTCGCATGTCCTATCTTCGCGGAATGTCCGGTTATTTGCTCGTCGTGGACGGCACGCGCCGCCAAACGCTCGACGACGCTCTCGCGTTGAACGAACGCGTAATTCAGGAAGCCGGCAAAGTTCCCGCTGTCATGGTGTTCAACAAGAGCGACTTGTTTGAAAAATGGGAAATCGACGCCGCGCGCGAGTCTGAACTAGCCGCAGCAGGATGGAATATCCTGCGCACCAGCGCCAAGACTGGCGATTCCGTTGAAGAGGTTTTTTCAAAACTGACCGCTTCCATGTTGGCGGCCATGTTGGCAGAATGACGTCTTCCAATTCACTCTTCGAGTCGTTCCTTGCCGATCAGGGCTATGCCTTGTTCGAATCGCTCGCCAACGGTGATTTTTCAGTGGTTGGAAATTGCCCGGCCTGGTGCCGCGACATTTTCGCAATACAATCTGAAACCGGAAAGCGAAATCGTCTCGCCGAAAACTCGCCGTTCCTGGAAAACTTCTTGATGGACGCCGAAGAATTCTGGAACACCAAATCGGAAGGCTCTGCAAGTTCCGGCAATTGGACCGAAAGAGATAAAAATGGCCGCGACATTCCGCTCGAAGCTTTCGCCCTCTCTCTTGATGGCAAGAAAATCCTGATCCTGCGAAATCTTTCCGCCAACTTTGCGGAGCAGCAGCAATGGTTCCAGACCGCGCGCGATTCCCTTCTGGTCCACGAACAGCTTCTCAGCGAAATTCAGAAGAAAGAAATTCTGCTGCATTGCATCGTCCACGATCTTTCCCAGCCTCTTAGCGCCATGAGCGGCTGCTTTAATCTTCTGAGTCTCGAGCACCTGCCCGCCGGGCTTCGCAAACTCGTGGAAACGGGCCAGAGCGAATCGCAACGCCAGGAATTGATGATCCGCGGCATTCTTTCGGCATTCTCAGGAGACCTACTCGCCCAGCAATCAACGTCTGACAAGGGCGCGGCGGCCCCAAACCTGGCAACCTGCGCGCAAAAGGCTATCGAGGAATTTGGCTCCGCATTCGCGGATAAAAACATACACCTTCGATTCGATCCGCCCCAGGCTGGGTCATCCGATTGGCGCGTCGTAGGCGATGCGCCACGTCTGGATAGGATTTTCGGTAACCTGCTCGAAAATACGCTTCGCTATAGCCCGCCGAAATCCACTGTAAAGATCGGCGTCGAAGATCAGGGCGCTTACGTGCTCGCTTTCGTGGACGACGAAGGCCCCGGTTTGCGTCCGGACTTGCCCGTAAATCAACTCTTCGCGCTTTTCTCCAAAGGAAAAAGCCACTCCGGCAAAGCGGGCTTGGGACTCTATTTTTGCAAGATTACTGTCGAGCGTTGGGGCGGAACTATCGGCGCCGAAAACCGCGCCCAGGGCGGCTCGCGTTTCTGGTTTCGGCTCCCGCGCGCGAAAGCGAGCCCTCACGATCAATCAACACTAAATGCCGATGCCGATCGCTCGCTCGCTGTGGCGACATCGCCCAAAAGTCTTGGCGTTCAAGCCTCTGAACAAGCCGCGTCCCCAAACAAGCCGCTGAAACGACTGCGGGTTCTCGTCACCGAAGATACGGAAATAAATCGCGAGCTTGTTCTCGAACTCCTAAAGAAGCGCGGCCACTCTGTTTCCAGCGCGGCTGATGGATTGGAAGCTCTTGCGGCGTTGGAGCGCGCTCAGTTCGATGTGGTGCTGATGGACGAGGAAATGCCGCGCATGAACGGCCTGGAAGCCACGCGCGCAATTCGCAAGACGGAAACCGCTACCGGCAGGCACGTTCGCATCATCGGGCTCACAGGCAACGCGAGCTTTGAAGACGAGCGTCGCTGCCTGGATGCCGGGATGGACGCCTTCATCACGAAGCCGGTTCGCATGGAGAAACTGTACGAAGCGGTCGAGTCTGTCATCGACGCAGCGAAACCAATCAAAGACGCCCAACGTGCGCCCGAATCTTCAGTTTCCTCGGATGCCACGCGGACCGGCACCGACAACGAAACCGCCGCCGCGCATCTCCATCGCGCGACAGGGGGGAACGAAAAGCTTCAGCGCTCCCTTATTAAGACTTTCCTGCAAGACGCCCCAAAAACAATTCTGCTAATCAAGAGCGCTATCGTAAAAAAAGATGCGCAGAAACTTGCTCTTTCCGCGCACGCTCTGAAAGGGTCCATCGCCATCTTCGGCGCGGCAAAAGCCGTTGCCATAGCGCGCAGCCTCGAAGCCATGGGCCGCTCCGGCGATTTACTCGGCGCCGATTCGCAATTTCGGGCGCTCGAAGCGGAATTCGCGCGCTTAAAACCGGAGTTGCTGGCCGTCCAATCCGCGCCGAACGCAAATCCCAGGACGAAGCGAAAGATCAAATCAAAACCCCGCCGCGCTCGATAGCTTGGCGAGCCGTCGAAACGCGCCTGCTGACTAACGCGGCATGTTCTTCATGCGCGAACTTGCCCGCTGCGCCGCTGAGCGCCATACTTCAACAGATGAAGCTCGCTGCACCACTCCGAACATGCATGGTCCGCGGATCGTTTGTCGCCCTGATTGCATTTTTCGCGGTCGTTTCTGCGGCGCGCGCGGACGAGCTAAAGCTGAAAGACGGCAGCACGGTCGTTGGCACCATCGTCGGATTCGAAGAACATTCGTTCAAAGTAAAGACAAGTTACGGTTTCGCAGAGGTGCAGAAGGACCAAGTGGTATCGATCGTGATTTCGGCCGTCTCGAAAAAGAAGGAGCCGGAGAAACCACCCGAACCGAGCACGGACGCAGCACCTGCGGCAGCACCCGTTGCTACGAAAGCTCCGAAACCGCCCACAGCTAGACCTGTGAGCGCAGCGGCAAGCAATTCGGCCAACTTGCCGAGCGTCGCGGCATCGTCAAGCTCAAACTCACCGCAACCTTCGCCGAACGCCGCAAGCAAGTCTGCTGCAAACTCCGCGGCTCCGAGTCCCGCCGCTATAAATTCTCCGGCGGCAATTGCGCCCGCACCTGTACCGCCTCCTGCGCCCGAGCCCATGCGCGAAGAAGTGAACGGCAACAGCTACGTGAACGACACATACGGATTTCGCATGTACAAGCCGCCCACCTGGAATGTGATCGAAGGCGCGCGCGCACTGCTTCCCGGATCGATTACAGCCATGGGCACCGCCGATCAGACCACGTATCTTTTGATCGGGCAGCAGCCCGCCGGAAAATCCGTCGCGAATGATATGGACGCCACCGAGCGGCGGCTCCAGGAAATCATGGACAACTTTCGCCCGCTCGATGAAAAACACATTACGATTTCCGGCATTCCCGCAGTCGAACGGCATTTCCGCGGGAGGGTTGACCAGCGCGATTGGTCCGGCGTGGTTGTATGCATTCCTCGCAACGCACGGCTCTACACAATTTTCGGAATGACCGTGGCGGATACCGACCTCGTGCAAATTCAGGAAAACGTGATCGCGCGCTCCATCGCCAGCCTTCAATTCACTAAATAAAATGAAGCGCAGTAATTTCAGGCTTGCAACCGACGCCTGAGAATGCGCAACTAATCTACTGTGCCAGTGAAGACACCCGCTTTTGCTGCGGCCGTAGTCGCTTTGCTCAGTCTTGCAGCCGCTCGAACGCACGAAACAAAAGTGCAGGTTGGGCCTCGCGATGCTGCGCCGCCTTCGTTCTACCGCGACGTTCTCCCCATTCTTCAGCAGCATTGCCAGAGTTGCCACCGCAGCGGTGAGATTGGGCCCATGCCGCTCGTTTCCTATGAGAACGCGCGCGCGTACGCGCAGGAAATTGAAAATTTCGCCGGTAAGAGAAAAATGCCCCCGTGGTTCGCTGATTCACGTTACGGCCACTTCTCGAACGATCCTTCGCTGACGCCGCAGCAAGTTCAAAAGCTTGTGGCCTGGGCGGACGCGAATGCGCCGGCCGGCGATCCGAAAGATGCACCGCCTCCGCGCAAATGGATCGAGGGGTGGAACATTCCGCAGCCGGACGTAATTGTGAAAATGCCGAAGCCGGTCGCGCTGCCGGCTGAAGGCGACGTGGAATATACGTATGAAATCGTGCACACGGGATTTGCGGAGGATAAATGGGTGCAGATGTCGGAGGTTCGCCCGTCGAGCCGCGAAAATGTGCATCACGCGGTGGTTTACATCCGGCCGCCGGATTCGAAATGGCTGAGGGATGCGCCCATCGGCGCGCCGTTCACAGCATCGGATATGACCGACGAGGACAGCCGTCACGGCGCGCACTGGACCGACAGCGACGTCTTGCTGGTGTACGCGCCGGGGAGCTCGCCCGACCGCTGGCCTGCCGGCATGGCTAAGTTTGTGCCGGCTGGCTCGGACCTGGTGTTCCAGATGCATTACACCACGCACGGCCATGTCGCGTCCGATCAGACGAGCGTTGGGATCGTGTTTGCCAAGCAGCCTCCGGCGCAGCGAGTGCTCACGTTGCAGTTGACGAACGATCATTTCGTGATTCCGCCGGGGGCGGACGACTATCGAGTGGAGGCGCGGGGGACTTTGCCTAATGACGCGACGCTGCTCAGCTTTTTTCCGCATATGCACCTGCGTGGAAAGCAATTCGACTACAACATCGTCGGCGCGGACGGAAGCGTGGAGACGCTGCTGCGGGTGAATTATGATTTTTACTGGCAACTGAGCTACCGGCTGGCGGAGCCGCGGATGTTGAAGGCGGGCACCATGCTGCAGGCGGTGGCGCTGTATGACAATTCGCGCGGGAATTCACATAACCCGGATCCCGATGCTTCGGTGCGATGGGGTGATCAGACTTACGACGAGATGATGGTGGGGTTTTTCGACGTCGCGGTGCGCGCCGATCTGGATAAATGGCATTATTTTATTCGGCCGGACGCTGCGCCTGAAAAACCAAAGGGCGAGACGCATTAGAATTTTGCACCCTAGAACTTTGTGACCTCGCTGAAATGGAAGTTACCTACCTTCATGGCCGGGACGACCATCTCGAAAGATTCTTCTCCGGCGGCGCGCACGGCAGGGCCGAGCATCTCGACGTTCGAGAGCATCTCGATCACGCTTTGATTGAAGCGGAAATTCCGGATGCCGGCGGCGACGCGGCCGTTTTCAATCAGGAAAGTGCCGTCGCGGGTCATGCCGGTCAGAATCTTTTCGTAGGGATCCACTTCGCGGATATACCACACGCGCGTGACCAGGATGCCGCGTTCGGTGGAACGAATCATGTCTTCCACGGATTTATCACCGCCCGTGAAAACGAGACTCATGGGCGCTTCGCCATACTCATTTGGCAGCGGTAGGCCGTGACCGGTGGGTTTCGCGTTCATTTTTTTGGCGGTCGCGCGCGAGTAGACCAAATTCTTGGGAACGCCGCGGTCCACGAGGAGGATTTTTTGTCTCGGCAAACCTTCGCCGTCGTAAGGCGCGCCTAGTTGCAGCGGGTGGTACACGTCGTCCCACAGCGTGACGTTCTCGCCAAAAATCTTTTTGCCCATGCGGTCATTCAGGCAGGAGCGCTTATCGAGGATGGAGGTAGCGGAAAAATCCAAGAAAAGTGAGCCGATGATATCGAGGACGGCGGACGGCTCCAGTATCGCGGTGTAGTGTCCGGGCTCCAGGACGCGAGGGTTGCGAGAGGCGATGGCTTTGTTGCTCGCGGATTCTGCGAGTTCGTCCGGATGAATGTCGCGAATGTTGGGAGAACTTGACTTGGCCCAGCCCGAAGATTTGTCTTCGAGGATGGTGACGGAGAATTCCGCGTCGGTGTACTGGTGGCTCGCGAATAGGCCTTTCGAGTTGGCCAAAACGGACTGATGCGAGCCGCTGGCGAAAATTCCCGCGGCGGTCTGTTTTTTCTTTTCGGCCATTTTGCAAACGCGAGTTACCGCGCGGGCACGGTCCATGGGGTTTTCGGTGGCCGTGGCGTCAAAATAGCGCGCGACTTTCTGATATTTTTGCGGGCCGAGCATAGGCAGCAGATCGGGGTTTTCCGGTTGATGACGCGCGAGGGTGGCAGCGGCGGCCACTACACGGCGGAGCGATTCTTCGTCTGTTTTGTTCGTGGTGGCGCGAGCGGTGCGGCCATCGACTACGGCGCGAACCGAGATCGAAAGCGTGTGGTCTGCCACGTTTTGATGGATGGTGTTGTTAGCGAAGCGGGTGAGCGCGTCGGTGGTGGAATCAATCTCAATTTCAGTTTCGTCCGCTTCGCTGTAAGAGATCACGCGGCCGGCAATGCGCTGGAGTTCCGCGAGAGTAAATCGTGCACCATTCTCGGCGAGTGCGGCGGTGCGAAGAGATGGTGCGTGTTTCTTCGCGCCTCTTGAGCTACGGGCGCGTGATGGCGGCGATTTTTTCTTCGTTCGTTTCATTTTGGAGTTTTGGCTTTACTTGGCGAAGGCCACTCCCACTTTTATGTTTCGGAAGCGCGTTGGCGAGGCGCCGTGTCCGGTGCCCATGGTTTGCATGGGCTGGCCTTTGCCGCAGTTGGGAGTGCCCCAGAGAGTCCAATGGTCGCGAGAGCAGATAGCGTCACAACTATTCCAGAATTCCGTGGTGATGCCGCTGTAGCTCGGATTCTTGATCATGCGGCCTTTCTTGCCGCCTTTGATTTCCCAACCGATTTCGGTGGAAAACTGAAATTGATAGCGGCGATCGTCGATGGACCAGGAACGATTGGTGTCCATCAGAATTGCGTCGTCGGTGTCGGCGATCAGGTCGTCGTATTTCCATGTGCCGGGATTAATGCTGATGTTGGTCATGCGGATGATGGGCAAGCGATTCCAGTTTTCCGTGCGCATGGTCCCGTTGGAGCGCGTTTCGCCTATGGCGGCAGCGGTTTCGCGATTGCTTAGGTAGCCGGTGAAAAGGCCGTCGGTGATGATGGGAGTGCATTGCGCGGGGACACCTTCGTCGTCGTATGCGAACGTGCCGAGGCCGGGGCCGTGTTCGAGACGCGCATCGGCGACGACGTTGACGATATCGGAGCCGTATTTGAGTTTGCGCAATTTTTCCACGGTGAGAAAACTCATGCCCGCGAAATTGGCTTCCTGGCCGAGGACGCGGTCTAGCTCGATGGGATGGCCGATGGATTCGTGAATCTGCAAGCCGAGCTGCGAGCCGCCGAGGATGATCGTGCTGGTGCCCTCGGGACATTGAGCAGCGGAATGGAGCGCGACGGCTTCTTCGGCGATGCGCGGCGCGTTGCCGACAAGGTCGAGCGATTCAATCAGCTCGTAGCCCTGCAGAGCGTGCTGGCCGCCGAAACTATTTGGGTAGGAACGCTTCTGGATTTCACTATCACCAAATGAAGTGGCGACGATTCCCGCGCCTGACTGCATTTTTATTTGATGAATCACGGAACCGGTGCTGGAAACGAAGAGTTGATCGATCTTGCGGAACGTCATGGAGCCTTCCGCAAGCGTCACACCTTTTACCGCGAGCATTTCTTTGTCGGCGCGAAGCAGCAAATCGATTTGGCGCTCGACGGGAATGCGGAAAGGATCTTTTACGAAGGGGTTTTGCCAGGTGTCCACATGAGCTTCTTCGGGGGCGAGCGCGACATTTTCGCGTTTCGCGAGGGCGGATGCTTTGGCGATGTTGACAGCTTGCGCGGCGCAGGCTTGGACGCCTTCTCGGGTGAGGCGGTCGGTGGAGGCGAAGCCCCAGGCGCCGCTCGCGATTACGCGAACGCCGATGCCGAGCGATTCGGATTCGAGCAGCATGCCGACTTCGTTGTTTTTGGTGGTGATTTCGCGCTGGCGGGTGTCCATTACGCGCACGTCGGCGTAGGAGGCGCCGCGAAGCTTCGCGGTTTCGATGCCTAGGGCGGCCCAGTCGAGCATCATGCGCGAGGGGTCCTGGGGGTGATGAGGCTAGCGGCGTCAGGTTGAAATG
>JBAVQA010000152.1:0-4792 GCA_049693595.1 Candidatus Acidiferrales bacterium
CCGCTGTACCTATCTTGGAAAAGGCGTAACGGAATTGCCGCCCGGCGTCGCAAATGATGTCTTGGCTATTACTGAAGAGCGCACGATTTCTGCGGGAGAGGCCGCTAATATTGGATTTCTCAAGATTGACGTACAAATGTCCTCTCACTGGGATGAAATCAATAGCTTGGAAAGCACCGCCGTTTTTCACGGGTGGGTAAAATACTTGGCTTTGATTGACGCTGCCAGCGAATCCTTTGCCGATTACTGCTATGTCTATAGCCCGTCGCAGGAAGTCCTTGTGCGACGCGACCAATACAACACAAACCGACACAGCATGAAGCAGCAGAAAGCAAATTAAGACACTACCCTTTGTGCGCAGGCTTCCTAAAATGGCGGCGTCGTAGGATAATTTTCGAGCGGCACATTCTGCGGAAGACTTCGCGGAAGAGCGAGCGACGGATTCAATGGCTAGCGTGAACACGAAGAAAGGCGTCATTGGGATACTTACGGGCGGAGGTGACGTTCCCGGGCTGAATCCGGCGATACGCGGGGTCACGCTGCGCGCGATTCGCGAAGGTTTTCAAGTGATCGGAATCCGTCACGGTTGGGCGGGACTCGTGGACATGGTCCGCGAGAAGGACTACGACAACTCCGACAATTTTGTGATTCTCGATGAAGAACTCGTCGATCGCGCGGGGCGCACGGGCGGCACGTTTCTGCATTCTTCGCGGACCAATCCGAGCCGCGTCAGCAAGGCCAACGTTCCCGAGCATCTGAAGAGTAAATTCGCGGCCGAGAAAAACGATCTCACTCCCGAAGTGCTGAAAAATCTGGCGTGGCTGGAGATTGACACGCTCATCCCCATCGGAGGCGATGACACGCTGAGCTACGGTCTGCGGCTGCATCGCGAGGGATTCAAAGTCGTCGCGATACCGAAGACGATGGACAACGATGTGCCGGGGACGGACTACTGCATCGGGTTCAGCACGTGTGTGACGCGCACTCTGCAGCTCGTCAACAGCTTGCGCACTTCCGCGGGGTCGCACGAGCGTTTCATGGTGATCGAAGTGTTCGGCCGCTACGCCGGTTACACCGCCATGCTCCCCACCTTGGCCGGCGCGGCGAATCGCTGCGTGATTCCCGAATACAAATTCAATATCGAACGGCTCACCGAGCTGCTGGTCGCCGACCGCCTGAAAAATCCCAGCCGCTATTCGATCGTGCTGGTTTCAGAAGGCGCGACGTTTGAAGGCGGCGAAATGATGTTCGAAGGCGATTCCACCGACGCCTACGGCCACAAAAAACTCGGCGGCATCGGCGATCTGGTCTCGGAACGCATCAAGGACCTTTCCGCCAAATTCAACAACGGGAAGAAAATTGAAGTCGTGAACCAGAAGCTCGGCTATCTGGCGCGCTGCGGCGATCCGGACGTGATGGATTCCATCGTGCCCATGGTGTACGGAAATATCGCGCTGAATCTTCTCTTGCGCGGAGTGCACGGACGGCTGGTGGTTCTCAGCAACGGCCGCTATGGCGATATTCCGATCGAATCCATCGCGGGGACCAAAAAAGTGGTGAACATCGAGATGCACTACAACACCGAGCGCCTGCGCCCGAAATTCGCCAGCTTTGAAAACAAACCGTTCTTCATTATGGGCAACGAATCGAGCTAGTTTTATAGTTATTGCCCCGCCGCAGAATTTCGGAGACTAGTTTCAAATGTCGGCTTATCGGGACTTAGCCATTGAGCTATAGAATCTGCCGAGCCTGATTGGCTATAGAATCTGAAGAGGTTGGAATCCCCAAAAATGACTCCTCAAGATTGGTCTTTGTTCACGAAGCCGATGCCGCATGGTCGGTTAGTGTTTGGGGTCTTCTTATTGTTCCTGGGTGTGGCTGGGACGTGCACCGGAAAAGCGCGGGCACTCTTTGGTCTCGTGGTGTACCGCGACGAAGAACGGAAGAAGTTTTGGAGGTTAGTCGCGTCACAGTATCTCTGTGGTATTTTTTTAATTGGGGCCGATGTGTTCAAGGTACCAGCAGATCTTCTCATTCGTGTTTCGTTTATCCTGGTCTTCGTATACATCGTATATTTGCTGCTCCGTTGGGGGATTCGCCAAAAACAATAGCCAGGCGAGGCGCTACACGACCGGCAATCACTATCGAGTCCTGATCAACGCGCTTACCGTAAAAGTGAAACGCAACTTCATGTCGACGGTTATCTGACTTACCAGGGACTTAGTAAGTCCTTCGGCGGTTGTGTTACGATTCGCGGCATCAACTCCATCGGACGGCTTACTCAAATGGCACTGATAAGGCTTCGGCAAGCGCGCGAATCTGGCGAAGAAGTAGGGGTACTCCTCATCAACCCGGACCAAATTGTTTCGATCATCACGCTCAACAACGTTACCGAAATTCACACAGTCGATGGCAAAGTTCAATGGGTGAAGGAAACGCCCGAAGAAGTCGCAGCGAAGATCCAAAACCCTCGTTAAGTGCCGCAGATTGGTTGATCAGGCAGGTTGAAACGGACGCGCAGCTTCATCTCATCGGAGGCGAATGGTCTACTTTTTCGTGGCGACGCCGAAGCAGTGGGAGAAGCCGTCGTCGTCGGTGAGGAAGAATTCGGTTTGGCCGTAGTCTCGATCTTCTAGCTCCGACACTTTGTAGCCCAGCCGCAGCAGTCGTTCTCTTGTCTCGCGAATATCGGACGGCGCCCAGTAAAGACGAACACCTTCGTAACTCTCCGGTTTGACTGGCGTGCCGGCGCGCCTGTTGAGCATGAAGGTCAAGCCGCCTTTGTGCAGCATGCAGAAGATCAGCTTGCCGTCGGCGTACATCTCCGTGTCGGTATGGAAGCCAAGACCATCCACCCATAGTCGCAGGCTCTTTTCCAAGTCCGCGCTCGGAATTACCGGTATGCATGCTTCAACGCCCACGCGAATCTCCTTGCCGCATAACCTGCCTTCACTAATCAGAGTGAGGCGCAACCGCGCCGACGCTACTAGATAGCATCGCAGCTATTCGATGCGCAAGTGCTGCAAGGCGGTCCAGGTCCTGATGAACGCTTTTTACCGCACATGTGCGGCTATGCGGGGAAACGTTCGCGGCAAACGGATATAATCTATCTAGATGATCCCTGCGTCCTACAAACCGCGAAAGAAATTCATGGAGCTAGCCATTGCCGAGGCAAAACGCGCCGGCGACCGGGGTGACTATCCCATAGGAGCGGTGATCACACGCGTCACCGGCGGTCGCGAGGTTGTTATTTCCAGCGCCGGTAACCGAGTAAAAACTTCGGGATCAAGCATCAAGCACGTGGAGTTGGAAACGCTCAAGTACGTATCGAGCGGCTATGGCCGGTACCTGACCGACTTCGTCCTCTACTCCACGCACGAACCCTGTGCCATGTGCGCGGGCGCGTGCGTGTGGTCGAGAATTGGCGCGGTCGTCTACGGCGTTTCCCAAGAAGACATTGCTGCTTATGGCCGCAAGCGCGGTACGGAAGACTACAAGTGGCGAGCTTGTCTGATTCCCTGCCGGTTTGTCCTCAAGAAGGGCAATCACCCCGTTCCCGTCATCGGCGGTTTTCTCCGCCGTGAATGCCAAAAACTCTTCAGTTACAGGGCTATGTAGTTAGCCCCCACGTTTCCGTAATCCTTTCCGTTCACTTATACGGTTGTCCGACTTTATCAGGCGCTATGTCAATCCAGCGCAAACGATTATTCTAAAGTGTGACTGAAAATCCAGACACACCCCCGCACAACGCGCATCGGAAAGGCTCTCTCCCATCCTTCGTTCGATGGTTTCTCATCGGAATGGCGCTTCTTTGGTCGCTTGCTGCGCTGATCCTGGTGGCTGCCCGGTGGATCGACCCACCGACCACCGCGGTACACTTGGAGCGCCGCTTGCAGGCATGGATTCACCGCACGCCATATCAAGAACGATATGAATTCGTTCCGCTGAGCCAAATCTCGCCGGATTTCCAGCATGCTGTGATCGTCGCGGAAGACGCACGGTTCTACGAGCATCATGGATTCGATTGGCACGCCATGCAAATCGCCGCTGAAGACGATTTGGAAGGCGGCCGCATTCGCGGCGGGTCCACGCTTACGCAGCAATTGGTAAAAAACCTGTTCTTCGGAACCGGCCGCTCCATCCTCCGTAAGGGCGCCGAGTTCACACTTGTCCCAGTGGCCGAATTGTTCCTGGGCAAGCAGCGCATTCTGGAACTCTACCTCAACGTGGTCGAATGGGGCCCTGGTGTTTATGGTGCGGAGTCGGCGTGCCGTTACTACTACCGAAGCTCAGCTCGAAGTATCGACCGGCAACAAGCGGCCCAACTCGCCGCAATTCTACAGTTGCCCCTGAAGCGACGGCCCGATCACATGAGTCGCTATAGCGGACTCATCCTAGAGCGGATGCGACAAATGGGTTGGTAATCGCGCGTCAGATTGTTCCGCAATGAAGTGTCATATTGAACAGATTTAGGTTTCTCATCGTTTTATGATTCTTCTCGAATGAGCCCTTCGGGGCCTTGATAACAAGCGAGAGGGCCGCCCTTGGGGAAAGGCCCTCTCGCTGAGCCTTTCCAAAAAATCACGGCGAAGCTTGATTTGGAGTGCGGCGGCTTGCCGCCGGTTTCGCGGGCTAAAGACGAAAGCGATAGGCAGGCGATACGATAATCGTGTTGGTCCGATCGTTGAGACTGGGAAACGCTTCAGCGGGCGCAGCAAGCAGCGCCCCTACGGAAACTTGCTACGGCAACACGCTTTGTCGAAGAGAGCGGGAGCAAGCTCCCGCACTCCAC
>JBAVQA010000153.1:0-7813 GCA_049693595.1 Candidatus Acidiferrales bacterium
CTCATCCGCCGCTAGCGCAAGTGGCCATGGAAATAAATGGCAAAGCGCTGGCGGACTTGAAGGACGACAAGACCGGACAAGTTGTGGTCAAAGCAGGCCAGCAGCTGCCTGGTTTTGCGCTACTGAAAGATGACGGGACGACCATGTGTGGCAATTGGATTTATTCCGGCAGTTGGACGGAGGCAGGTTCGCAGATCCAGCGACGCGGCACCGAGGATCCTTCGGGCATGGGGGTATTTCCGAATTGGTCGTGGTCGTGGCCGGCGAACCGGCGCGTGCTATACAACCGCGCGTCGTGCGATGTGGAGGGAAAGCCGTGGGATCCGGAGCGCAAGCAGGTGTGGTGGAACGAAGCGGCGGGGAAATGGGTGGGGAATGATGTGCCGGACTTCAAACCGGACTCGCATCCGAAGGACCACATGGGTCCGTTTATTATGAATGCGGAAGGCATCGGGCGATTGTTCGCGCCGATCGGAGTGCTGGCGGACGGGCCGTTCCCGGAACACTACGAGCCGGTGGAAAGCCCGACCAAGAATCTGTTCCACCCGGCGCAATCGAGTAATCCGCTGGTGAAGAAGTTCAAGTCGCCGTACGACAAGTTCGGCGATCCGAGCGAATACACGATTGTGTGCACGACGTACCGGCTGACGGAGCAGTATCACTACTGGACGAAAAATAATCCGATGAACGTGCAGCTGATTCCTGAGCCGTTTGTGGAAATATCCGTGGAGCTGGCGGAAGAAAAGGGGATTCGCGGCACGGACATGATTCACGTGATCAGCGCGCGGGGAACTTATACGGCGAAAGCTTTTGTGACGCGGCGGCTGAAGCCGATGATGATTGACGGCAAGAGGGTTCACCAGATTGGCTTGCCGATTCATCAGGGCTTCCGCGGAATCGCGGAAGATGCGGGACGGGACGCGAGGACTCCGGCAAATTTGCTGACGCCGGCGGTGACCGATCCGAACGCACACACCCCTGAATCCAAGGGCTTCCTGGTAAAAGTCGAGAAGGCGTAGGGAGCGAACGATGAGCCAGGCGTCAACGGAAATAATCAGGATTTCAGGACACGCCGGCACGGTGCCGGGCACGGGGCTGAACCGCGAGCTCCGCGTGGCCAAACTGGTGGACACGACCACTTGCATTGGATGCAAGGCGTGCGAAGTGGCGTGCCTGGAATGGAACGGATACACGTTCACCGAAACCACGTTTGACAATACCTATCAGACGATGCCGGAGACGGCGTGGAATTATTGGAACCTGATCAAGTTCAACGAGCACGAGCGCGAAGACGGCAGCATGATGCTGCTGATGCGCAAAGATCAGTGCATGCATTGCGAGGATCCGGGGTGCCTGGCGGCGTGTCCGGCGGACGCGGCGATCGTGCAGTACGCGAACGGAATCGTGGATTTTCAGGAAGCGAATTGCATTGGCTGCGGATACTGCATGACGGGGTGCCCGTTCAATATTCCGAAGTTCAGCCCGGAGGCGCGAAAAGTTTTCAAGTGCACTTTGTGCAACGATCGAGTGTCGGTGGGGCTGGAACCGGCGTGCATCAAAGCTTGCCCGACGGGATGCCTGCATTTCGGGACGAAGTTGGAAATGACGGAATTGGCGGAGACGCGGGCGGAGCAGTTGCGCACGCAGTCTGGGTTCGCGGACGCGGGAGTTTACGATCCGGCGGGAGTGGGCGGAACGCATGTGATCTACGTGCTGCACGACGCGAAGAATCCGGAACTGTATGGCGGACTGCCGAAAAATCCGCACATTCCGTATTCGGTGCGATTGTGGAAAGGGCCGCTGAAGTGGCTGGGAAATTTGGCGATGGTCGGCGGGCTGGTCGGATTGGCGTGGCATTACATGCGATTTGGGCCGAAGAAAGAAGAACCGATTCCGCCGGGTGAGAACGGCAGCGGGAGGCGGCCATGACGAGCAATGCGGTATCGCATCCAACCGCTGCCGATCGTAACGAGGAGTTGATCCCGCGGTATTCATTCGGCGAACGGGCGAACCACTGGATCGGCGCGCTCACTTACACATTCGCGCTGATCACGGGGCTGGCGTTCTGGTCACCTTATTTGTACTGGCTGGCGGCGCTGGTGGGTGGCGGACCGACGGCGCGATTCATACATCCGTGGTTCGGATTGATTTTCGCGGCGTCGCTGTTCTGGACGTTCAAGGAATGGCAGCGGGACATGCAGGTGAACGATGCCGACCGCGCATGGGCGAAAGCGATCCCCTACTACATCAAGAATGAGGACGACAATCTGCCGCCGGTGGGACGATTTAACTGGGGGCAGAAGCTTTTCTTCTGGGGGATTTTTTACAGCGTGATATTGCTGCTGCTGACCGGTGTGGCGCTGTGGTTCACGGAAGCGCTGCCGTGGAGTTGGCGGTACTTGCGCTACCTGGCGATCCTGATCCATTCGAGCGTGGCGTTGATTACCATTGGGCTGTTCCTGATTCACGTGTACATGAGCGCGATTCTGGAAGAAGGCAGCTTCGGTTCGATGATCCATGGATATGTGACGCGCGCGTGGGCCTGGACTTTTCATCGCACTTGGTACGAAGAGGTCAAAGGCGGTACGCGATCCAAGTAATGGTGCAACGGGAGTGGGACCGGCGCATCCGTCGCGCTAATGAACTGACTTCCACTTATCCATTTGCCGCGGAAGGTTTGCGATTTTATTCGCGCGTGGCCACTTTTCAGAAGAGCTTGTACGCGGACCTGCAGAAAGCACTGGGCGATTCCCCGAAACTTTCGACGGTAAGACCTTTGCGCGACGAATTGGATCTTTTCCTGCTGCTGCCGAATTTCTCCAGATTTCTAGCGCTGATCGAGCAGATTGCGCCCGCGCCGATGGCGCAGGCTGCCGCGGGATTGGCGCGCCAAGGGACGCCGGGATGGCAGCATGCGATCGAAGATTTCTGGCACGGGGATTTGGAGACGCCGATAGAGGTGGGAGGGGCGGAAGAGGAATGGGAAGGCGCGCCGGGCGGCGTGCGGCCTCGCGAACAATTGCTGGCCTGGATTTTTCTGCAGCCGTATGCGGAGTATCTGGCCGACCAGCGCGAGAACACGATTGTGGATGGAGCGCCTTCGACTTGTCCCTTGTGTGGCGGGAAACCGATCGTGGGCGTCTTGCGCAGTGAAGGCGACGGCGCGAAGAAATCCTTGATTTGCATGTTGTGCGCGCATGAATGGGGATTTCGGCGGGTGTATTGTCCGGCGTGCGGCGAAGAGCGGGAGCCGCAGATGGCGTTTTATTCGGCGCCGGAGATTGCGCACGTGCGGGTGGATGTGTGCGACACCTGCCACTGTTATTTGAAGAGCATTGATCTGACGAAGACGGGGCTGGCGGTTCCGGTGGTGGATGAGCTGGCGACGATGCCTTTAGATTTGTGGGCGCGGGAGCATGGATATGAGAAGTTGCAGATTAATTTGCTGGGGACTTGATTCACCGCCGCGGCGCCACGAGTCTAGAAGTTTTCCAGCAGAATGGGCTTTACTCCGATAGTCACCTGATGATTGCTGGGCACGCTGGAAACGTTGCCGGCGAGGTCGCGGTAATGGATGTATTGAGCAGGAACTGAGTAAGTGCTGTCTCCCTCCGTATTCCAAACAGCGAGCGTTGCGGAGCCACCGCTGCGCGTTAATTCACAAGAATAGATAGCATGGTAGGAGGAACTCGCGCCGTTGTCAGAGCAGGGTTGAGTAAGCGCTGCGCCGTGCATCCAAGAATAAACCTGCTGATAGGCGACTGCGGGCTGGGACGGAGCAGCGCCGGGGGTAAACAAGGTACCGATGTTGGGATCGTCCCAGCAATACCAATAGAAGCGGGAGATGCCCATTGACCAATGGAGCAGATAGTGTCGCGCGACGAAGGCGGCTCGCAAGTTGGGATCGGTGATGGCTCCGGCACTGGCATAGCCCCAGCTTCCCTCGGTGTCCCACATAGGCTTGTTGGCGAGTCCGTATTTTGTCATTACCGTGCGTACGGTCGAGAGCAGGCTGCCGGTGATGGTTTCGGGAATGTCGTTGCTGGGGTCGGGATATGAATGAAACGCGATACCGTCAACATCCACAGTTCCGCCCGCGGCGAAATAGCTGTCCATGTACTGATAGCCCCAGGAAACGATCGAGGGCGAAAGAATCGTAGCGGATGGGTCGAGCGTGCGAATGATGTCGTGTTCGTGCTGCGTGAGTGCGACCATTTGCGGGACGGTCCCGGAGAAGGAATTTTGCGGTTCGTTCCAGAGCTCGTAGATTTGAATTTGGCCCTGGTACCGGGTGACCAGAGCAGTTACGAACGCATCCCAATCAGCGAGATTGACGACGTTTGCAGTGCAGCTGGGCGAGCCAGAAAAGGGATCGGGAGTGCAGGTGGACCCGTTTGCGACCGCCCATTGCGGCGCGCCGGCGGTGCTGTACATGACGCCGATGCCGTGCGCTTTCGCGTTGGCAACGAGCAGGTCCAACCGCGTCCAATTAAATTGACCCGAAGCGGGCTCGACACTGGGCCAGGTGGTGCCGGGCATTTTGCCTTGAGCGCCGAAATAGATGGACGGCCAACTGGCCGCGTTAATGTAGTGCAAGCCAAAAAAGGTAGAGGGGATCGGCCCGTTGTAGCCAGCGACAGCCGTGGAAATATTTGCAACGATCTGAGCGGTTGCGGAGCCGGCCGCGCTGGTGGCCGCGCAGGAAATTGTGTCGTGGCCGTCTTCGGGAATGATGGTCGGGCCGGTATAGGTCAGGGTCGAGCCCGAAAGTTGAGCCGTGCCTTGACCTGCGATTGAACAGTCCACGGTCGGCGCCGGGGTTCCTGTGGTTGTGAGAACCACATTGGCAGCGCCACCTGCAGGAACAGTTACCGTGACCGGGTTTGCGGAAATCTGCGGCGGCGCTGGCGACGACGTCAACACTTGGGCGCTCAAAGAGCCGGAAGTGGCTGAGCCGGGGTTGGGATTGGTGACGGTGACCGAGACGTTCCCCGCTTGCGAACTGGCAGCCGTTCCTACCGCGGTGAGCGTCGTTGACGAGACGAACGTGGTCTGAAGCGCAGTGGATCCGAAATTCACTTTCGCGCCGCTCACGAAACTATTCCCCGACGCCGTGATCGTGAAAGAGCCAATTCCTACCTGGGATGGAGAAATGGAAGCGAGCTGCGGTACAGGGTTCTCAACCGTGAGCGTTGCGGTGCTGCTCAATGAGGAAGTGGAGCTGACCGACGCAGTGATCGTCAGCGGATTGGAAGTGGGAATCTGGGAAGGGGCGGTGTATTGCGCGACCAGGCCGTCTGTGGGCGCGATCGAACCAACCGAGACGCTGCCATTTTGAATTCCGTTTACGAGCCAGGTGATTTGGGGATTGCTGGCTCCGGTTACGACTGCGGTGAACTGCTGCGTCGCGCCAGCACGGATGGTGAGAGTGGAGGGAGAAATGGTGATGGTTTGAGCGGCTGGTCCAATGGAGGGTTGGGTATCTTTCGAGCCTGCGATGCCTGCGCAGCTGGCCGTAAGGCCAATGGATGCAACGATTAGCAGGAGAGTAAGGCGAGTACGCAACTTGTCGCTCCGTGTTTGCAGAAGAGGTTGAATGGACACGTTCCCATCACGAGTATCGGTATCGGCTTTTTGTGAGATTCGATCGCAGGCTATCAACTTTCGCGGGCAGGCCGATACTGGCCGACAGGACGGATTTGGTCCCTGTACCTCTGCGCTACGGAATTGGTCGTGGGGTGCTGGTCGGGCCAAAAAGGCAGGCGAGGTACGGCTGGGCGGCGGTGAATCGGTGGGGGGATTACGTGGAAAGCAGCGGGCGGGCGCCCTGCGTCAGCTGGAAATGGGGAAAGCGGTCTCCGTTAGAATAGCGGAGCGAACGCGCGAACAAACAATGGTTAAGGGAGGCGTCCTTGTTGGTACGGGACCGAGCGTTGCTATGGGTGGCGTGCCTTGCCGAAGCATATGCCGACAAAACGAGGCCTCGAAAATGAAAAAGCGGGCGACTCGTGCGAATCTCACGAGTGCGCCCGCTTCTTTTGGTCGCCAAGATTTAATTGGTGTTGCGGTTTCGCTGCTACAGCCGACGTTTGCCGGTGTTGAGCTTACCGAGTGGCGGAAGACTGGCTTACTGCGCCCGTTTCGGCTCGTTCGCGCGCCATGTACTGGTCATAAATCCAGGCGTAGGTTTTTTCGAGACCGGCACGCAAGGTGGTGTCGGGTTCCCAATTCAGATACTTCTTGATGAGGGTGTTGTCGCTGTTGCGGCCGTTGACGCCTTTGGGAGCGCTGAGGTTGTAATTTCTTTTCAGCTTTATGCCGGCGATGCTTTCGACAATGTCCACCAATTGATTGATGCTGACGGCTTCGGTGGAGCCGAGATTGATGGGCTCGAGGATTTGCGAATCAGTGATCAACTGAATGCCTTTGACGCAATCGTCGGCGAACATGAAGCTGCGCGTTTGTTCGCCTGAGCCCCAGATCTCGATTTCGTGTTTGCCGTGGATTTTGGCCTCGATTACTTTGCGGCAGATCGCCGCGGGAGCTTTTTCGCGGCCGCCGTCCCAGGTGCCCCAGGGGCCATAGACATTGTGAAAGCGGGCGACGCGAGTGTAGAGGCCAAAATCCTCGCGGAAATGGCGGCACATGCGTTCGGAGAAGAGTTTTTCCCAGCCGTAGCCATCTTCGGCTTGAGCGGGGTAGGCGTCTTCTTCCTTGAGGGAGGGGGCTTCGAAGCTCTTCTGCTTATCGGCGTTATAGACGCAGGCGGACGAGGAATAGAAAAATTTCTGGCAGCCGTGCTCCTTGGCGGCCTGGAGCATGTGGGTATTGATGAGCACGGACAACATGCAGAGCGCTTTGTTCTGCTCGATGAAGCCCATGCCGCCCATGTTGGCGGCGAGATTGTAGATTTCGTCTGCGCCCTTTGCGGTGCGATCGCAGTTTTCTTTGAGATTCAGATCGAGACAGAGATTTTCGACGTCGTCGAAGCGCTGATACCATTCGGCAAAGGGCTTTTCGTCAACCGCGCGAATGTGCTTGTATCCTTGCCTGCGAAACTCAGCGACGAGATGACCGCCTATGAATCCACCCGCACCGGTAACAACGGTTCGTTTATGGCTCTGCACTGTGTGCCTCCCTGTTTAGGTATAAATTCGGAAAAACCATCGAACTTTAGCGTCGCTCTTCCGCGGATGTCCGCACTTTGGCGTTGAGTTCCCCACCGATCAGTTCCGTATCAATTCGCTTGAGACTGGGACAGCAATCCGTAAGCGTACAGGTGACTCCGGGTACCGAAGTACACTTTTCCGTTCGCGACCATTGGTACGTAAAACTGCACTCCGTGTTCGGCAACATCCCGGCCGCCGGCCGCTTGTTTTCCATTGTAAAGCTCGTGGGAAAGATCCGTGGCGGAGTAAGCGTGGAGCACGCCGGAGTAGTTCTCCAGTGCCCAAACAATTCCTCCGGAGTCGCCGTTCGAGGAAATGACTGGCGTCGCTCCCGGGTAACCGAAAATCGTTGGCGTTTCGGAGACCGGGGTGGATGAGAGGCGCCCCTGCGAAAGCGAAAAAGCCATCAGCGGACCTTCCACGCTGCTTACGTAAACCCATTCGGAGGCTGCGTTCCGCCAATATCCGGGAGTAACGTGGACTTTCGTCCGGGTACCGTGCGGAATGTACTGCACGATCTGATTATTGCTCGACGATTGGAAGTGGCCCAAGTCGTCGCGATTGATTAAGTAAATTGAGCCGTTCTTCCCGGCACCGAACAGTAGGTGTGAATGTTGGCCCAACTGATCTGGCAAGATCATAGG
>JBAVQA010000154.1:0-4085 GCA_049693595.1 Candidatus Acidiferrales bacterium
TATCCGATCTGGCCGACGCGCATATTCTGGCGCTCGACCATCTTCGCCGGGGAGGCCAGTCCGAATCTCTTAACGTCGGAACTGGACATGGCCATTCCGTGCTTGAAGTAATCGAATGCGCGCGCCAGGTGACGCAGCGCGAGATACGCGCAAGAATTGAAGCGCCACGCGCGGGCGACCCGGCGAGATTGGTCGCTGACGCCTCCAGGATTCAAACCGTTCTCGGCTGGAAGCCGGTCGTGTCTGATTTGCGCGCGATCGTTCAATCAGCGTGGACTTGGCGGCAACGCCATCCGAAGGGCTACGGCCGGTAGTACTTACTGCCCCTTCAAGCATCCAGCTGGCGCCTCGACAACGCCGCTTCCCGAGCTGTACCGAATCTGTCCTGGTCGGCAGGTGTAACTATGTTCGCAAAGGGCTAAAATAAGCTGGGTTGCGGTTGGTGCTGTGCCTATTGTTTAGCAAAAGCGGAAGATGAAGTCTCTGTGCGATAGAAGTCAGTGACTTTAAGGAATCTGAATCTGAAACTCAAAACCTATTTTCTTTCATCGATATTGCTCGCGTCGCTAGCCGTCGGACTTGCGGCTTGCGGTTCCGGCTCTAGCGGCGGAGCTGCTGGCGCGACTGCAGCCGGGATATCAGTGGCACCTATGAACGTCACGGTCACCGTAGGCCAGCCGGCGACTTTTTCGGTCACAGCCTCCGGCACGCCCCCGTTCACTTATCAGTGGTTCAATAACGGAGCCGATGCAGGGACCAATGCGAGCACGTATGTAATAGCGTCGGCGACGGCGCAAGACACGGGCGCGCAAATCAAGGTTCAGGTCAGCAATAACCTGGGCAGCGCGACGAGCAACCCTGCAACGCTGACAGTGAACGCGAACGTGGTGCCAGTTGGTAACGCAACCGTGCTTACGTTCCACAATGACGTCGCGCGCACGGGCCAAAACCTGAATGAAACAATTTTGACTCCTGCCAACGTGAACTCCACGAATTTCGGCAAGATCGGATTTTTGACGGTAGACGGGCTTGTGGATGCCGAGCCACTGTACGTTTCCAGTTTGACCGTGTCGGGCGCTCCGCACAACGTCGTGTTTGTGGTCACCGAGCACGGTTCAGCCTACGCCTTTGACGCTGATAACTTGGGAGCTCCGCTTTGGCAGGCGTCCGCACTAGGTGCGGGTGAGACTAGCAGCGACGATCGTGGCTGCAGCCAAGTGAGCCCTGAGATCGGCATCACTTCAACTCCTGTGATCGATCCGCACGCAGGTGCGCATGGCGTGATGTATTTGGTGGCGATGTCGAAAGACGGCAACGGGAATTATTTCCAGCGGCTCCATGCTCTGGATATTACGACCGGCTCGGAAATTTCCGGAAGCCCAACGACGATCCAGGCCACTTATCCAAATCAAGGCGGTACGACCACGTTTGATCCGAAACAATACAAGGAAAGGGCGGCGCTGCTGCTGCTTAACAACGTGATTTACACGACCTGGGCCTCACATTGTGACGACGGTCCTTACACCGGCTGGATCATTGGCTACAATCAAAGCACGCTGCAACAATCCGGAGTGCTCAACGTAATTCCCAACGGCGGTGATGGTGCAATCTGGATGGCGGGGGATGGGCCAGCCGCGGATTCCGCAGGGAATTTCTACTTTCTTGACGCGAACGGAGCTTTTGATAACACACTCAACACGAACGGTTTTCCAGTAAGCGGAGACTACGGAAACGCGTTCATCAAGATCTCCACTTCGGGGAATAACCTAGGCGTTGCCGATTATTTCACGATGTTCAATACGACTTCGGAATCGAATGCGGATCAGGACCTAGGTTCCGGCGGTGAAATACTTCTGCCCGATCTTCAGGATGGCAACGGCAACACATGGCAACTCGGCGTGGGAGCCGGCAAGGATTCGCATATTTACGTCGTGAACCGCAATATGATGGGGCGATTCAACACGAGTAACGATAACGCCATTTATCAAGAGATTTCAACCAATGGCTTAGCCGGCGGTTCGTTCGCGACCCCCGCCTATTTTAACAACACTGTTTATTACGGCGCTGTCGGCGATTCCTTGCGGGCTTTCGCAATCGTGAACGCCAAACTAGTCGCGCCCGCCGGCTCGCACAGTTCGGCCGGCTTTGCTTATCCGGGAACGACGCCCAGCATTTCCGCGAACGGAACTGCGGCCGGAATCGTCTGGGCGGTGGAAAATGGTAACGGCGGCGTCCTGCATGCGTACGACGCCACGAATCTTGGAAACGAGCTGTACGACAGCAGCCAGGCAGCCAACGGACGGGACAGCTTCTCCGACAACAAATTCATCACGCCGATGATTGCGAACGGAAAAGTGTACGTTGGCACACCCACCGGCGTGGCCGTCTTCGGTATTCTTCCCTAAAGAGTTATTGCTTCAGTGACTTTTCGATCGCGGCAACCACTTCCGGCGAGCGCTATTCGCCGGCCGGTTCGATTCCAAGCCGATTGTTTTCCTCTCCGGCTTCAAGCGGACGAATGCACAAGTCCTTGCCGCTGGAACTGCATTGGTAGAGTTGATAGGCGGGCAAATCTTCCGGTTGAACTTCATACGTTCCGTCTTCCATGTCAGGCACCGAATCGAAAGAGGACATCACGTAAGGATTGCCGGGTAACGCGTGAATGCGAAACTCGGCCGAGCCAGGTTCGTAATTGCCATAGCTGAAGCAATAGCCGATGCAGGCGCGATCGGCGATGTGCTGAATCGAAATATGGGAACCCGGCAGCGGCAGGATTGTGGCCAGTACGCGTTGATTGGGCGGCAGAGTTCTTTCGAGCCGCTCAGCCTGCTCTTCGATCTTGTTGATGCTCGCTGTGTCTTGATAGAGAAAGGTGAAAAATACCGCGGCAATTGCCACGAAGCCGATTAAATGCCATTTGCGCGCGTGCATGATGCCAAGCACGCAACAAAATACGGCAGCAGAGACGGAAGTCAATCGCCCGCTCAAGAGAGCCAGGGCTGGAGCCTGATTCAGTAAACGGATTCCGTTGGGAAGCAGCACAGCACTCAGGAGAAGGAGAGCGTAAAGCTGCGCCGGAATCGAGTATCGTTTCCAGAGGCCGCGCTCGCGCAACCTGGTGGAAACGTCTATTGCCAGCGCGCAGATGGAGAAACAGATCAGCGCAACGCTCGGAATTTCATACCGCGAACCAAAAAGAAGCAGTTGGTCCGCGCCGGTGAAAAAATAAAACGGTTGGGTCTGGGCCTCCACAATATAGTGACGCCAAAAATCGTAATGAATCAGAACGAGCGCTATAGATGCTGCGAGAAACAATAATGGCTGGTAACGAACCGGCGTTACTTCGGCGATTCCAATGTACGCAATGGCCCCGACCATCCATACGAGACCGAGCGGATGCGCAAGCAGAATCAGAGGCGCCAGCGCAAGGGGGATCAAGCGCTCCCATTTATTGCCGCGCCAGAAAATTGCTATGCCGAAAAACGCGATCCCAACGGAAAGGTAATAATTGAAGAACCCCATATGGAAAGTGTAGCCATAGGTGATCATCCCGATGACGGGAACCAAAAACCAAGGGACCCTCTTGCTGGCCGCAGAAACGAACGCGAAGACGCCCCAAAAGAAAATTAGGACGGCCCCCGATACAGCGATTTTTTCCGCGACATGCAAGCTGAAGACTTTTCCCAGCCCGCTGACAACTAAATCGAAAAGCACATTGTTCCAGCGGCGCTCGATCCACAAGCCGCTCACTTGGCCGTGCTCGATCAGTTGCGCCAGCCAGGCGTTGTACATGTGGCTCCCCAGGTCGCCCGCGATAATGCGGCGGTGCCAGAAGCAGGGAACCAGCACAAGCGCGGATATGGCAAAGAGCTTGGGGAACTGTCGGCGCACGAATTTCGCCGAGACCGCAAAAATCGAAGAATTGGATTCAGCTGCGCTTGGCACGGGAAGCTGCGAGAGGGAAGCGCGAGATTTAAGCGTCCTGGTCCGGCTTGGGAGCGTAAGGATATTTGGGAGGCTTGTGCATATGCGTGGTGCGGTATTCATCTAGCTCGGCATCCGTAAGATCGAAATGGGTATTCGAG
>JBAVQA010000155.1:0-2426 GCA_049693595.1 Candidatus Acidiferrales bacterium
CGTTGCCGAAGCGAACCGAGACGCAGCGCATCCCCTTCTCCGGGCGAGAAGCCAGCATAAGTTCGCCAATTCTTTTGCTCGTCCCCATAACACTAGTCGGATTGACGGCCTTGTCGGAAGAAATGAGAATGAACCCCCGGCATCCGGCTTCTTCCGCGATATCTATCAAACCGTATAGACCAAAAACATTGTTGCGAATTACCTCTGCAACGTTTTCTTCCATCAGTGGAACGTGTTTATAAGCCGCAGTGTGAAAAACACATTCAACTTTATGATCCGCAAGGCATCGTTTCATGCGCACTGGATCGCCAATGTCGCCAACGCAGCAGACTGTTTCGATTTCCTCGCATCGTTGGCGAAGCTCCCGCTGGAGGTAGAACATTCCGGTCTCATTCTGATCGATACATACAAGCCTGCCCGGATTATGGGCCAGAATTTGCCGGCATAATTCAGATCCAATCGATCCTGCCGCGCCGGTCACCGCGATCACGCTGCCTTTCACGTGACGGCTCACGGCTTCAAGATCCATCTGCACCGGCTCGCGGCCAAGGAGATCTTCCAAACGGACTTCGCGAAACTGGTTAACGCTGGCTTCGCCGCGAATGATGTCCCTGAGCGTGGGTACCGTCTTGAACGGCAACTTCGTTTTCTGGCACTCTTCCGTAATGCGCTTCATCTGGTTGCCCGTCGCGGAAGGAATCGCAATTAGGATTTCCTCCGCGAGAATCAACGAAACAAGGTTCCTGAGGTCGTGAACAGCGCCGAGCACCGGAATACCGTGTATGCGAACGCGAAGCTTCGAAGTGTCATCGTCCACGCAACCTACAGCTACGTAGCCGCTTTCCGGTCGCGCGAGTTCCCGGAGGACCATCTGAGCCGCAAAACCGGCTCCGACCACTAGGACCCGTTTCGCACGCGGTGAATTGCGCCGAACGGATTCAGCAAAGACACGCGAGGCTAGTCGCATGCCCGCGAGCAAACTCCCCGTCATTACAGCTTCCAGGAAATAAATAGAACGAGGAAAACCGGTCGCTCCTAAAGCATACCGGTTGACAATAAAAAACACCGCAGACCCCACGCCGACGGCTTTCAGAATAGTCAGTACATCGCTCACACTGGCGAAGCGCCACCAGCCATGGTCGAGTTTGAAAAAGCGAAGAACGATCAATCGCAGAACAATCAGCAGAACGCCTGACGTCAACAAAATGCGGCGATAGGGCAGCGAGAAATCGAAACGCAATAACCATCCCGAAACCAAGCCGCAAGTTACAAGGAACGCCTGAAAAGCGTAGATGAAGACTGGGCTCCGATTGGAGACGAACTCCGGCAGTCGAATGAGGAACGTACGCTTCACAGACATCGAAATGCCTTCTGAATCATTCGAGGAAAACTATTGGTTTGTTCTTAGCGTCCGGCAGCGGTATGTAGTGAGCGGGTCCGGGAAGCGAAGAAATCACGGACACAGCTGACAGTAGTATCAGCATCTTCTTGTGTGGTTTCCGCACTCATCGGCAGAGAAATAACTTCGCGGCAAATTCGTTCCGTCTCAGGAAGTCCAGGATTTTCCAACCCAAGACCCTTGTGTTCCCACATCGGTTTGGCCCAGTGGACCAATGTTTCCACGCCTTGTTCTCTCAAATGCTCACGCAATTCGTCGCGGCATTCAGTTCGGATTACATAATTCTGATAGGTGTCAAAGTGCCGATCCTCCTCGAAATGAGGCAAGCGTAGCCCCTCAATCCCTTCCAATCCTTTACGGTAAAGGCCCGCCGTCGTTCGCCGATGTTCGATCCAATTGGGAAGATGGTTCAGTTTGACGTCGAGAACCGCGGCTTGGACGTTGTCCAGCAAAGCCGTCTGACCGTGGTAGTGGAATTCGCCCGTCTGCCGGTCCTCGCCGTTAAATCGCATCAGAGTGACGAGGCGGGCAACCTCGGGATCGTCGGTAGTAACAGCGCCGCCGTCGCCGAGGCCGCCCAGCGACTTGAACGGATAAAAGCTGAAACACCCTGCTAAGCCAAATGAGCCCGCTCCCTTATTCTGGAATGTCGCTCCCAGTGCCTGAGCGGCATCTTCGATGACGGCGATCCGACGCTCTTTGGTAACGGCAATGATTCTATCCATGCCGCACACGCGACCATTGAGATGTACAGAGATAACCGCCTTAGTGTTGGGCGTGATTGCGGCCTCGAACTTATCGGGGTCCATGTTGTAGTCGTCACGCACATCAACGAGAACCGGTCTAGCGCCCGTGTGGACGATCGCCGATACGGTAGCCACAAACGTGTGGCCAACGGTAATGACTTCGTCTCCAGGCCCGACTCCCGCCGCCAGCAATGAGAAATACAGCGCGTGATAGCAGCTATTGACGCCAACCGCATACTTGACGCCGACAAACTCGGCTAGATGACTTTCGAAATCGCGCA
>JBAVQA010000156.1:0-10008 GCA_049693595.1 Candidatus Acidiferrales bacterium
CGGATTTTTACGTGATGGGAGTGGAACTGCAGAGTTTGAAGCGTTTCAGCGAAGCCGCAGACGCCTATCAGAAGTGCGCACAGATTCCCGGTCCGTTGGCCGATCGCTGCAAACAGAAAACGGATGAAGCGAAGAAACAGGCGTCCGCGCAACCGGCCGGGCCTAAACCGTAAACGAGGCTATCTCAACCATGACCGCACAGGAACGCGAAGAACTTGAGGCGATCCTCGGTCATCATTTTAAGAACCCCGAGGAACTCGAACGGGCTTTAATACACCGCTCGCATCGCCAGAATTCAAACGATACGGACAATGAGCGTCTGGAGTTTCTGGGCGATCGTGTTTTAGGCCTGGTTGCCAGCGAACAGCTTTGCCGGACTTTTCCCGACTGGGATTCGGGGAAACTTTCGAAAGGCCTCGCGCGGCTAGTGAGCGCTTCGTCGATCCATTCCGCTGCAAAGCAACTGAAGCTTGGCAGCTATCTGCGGCTGGGACCCGGCGAAGAAAAAACCGGAGGCCGCGACAAAAAAAGGTTGCTCGCGGACGCGTACGAAGCGATCTTAGGCGCCATCTATCTGGACGCCGGCCTCGAAGCGGCGTCGTCGTTCCTGCAACGCACGCTGCTCGAAGCTGCGCTGGCCATCCACGCCGGCGGACTGGAGCGCGCGGACCACAAATCGGCGTTGCAAGAATGGCTCCAACAGCGCGGGCGGCCTCCCGTAGAATATCGCGTCCACAGCGAATCAGGGCCGGAACACCAGAAAACATTCGAAGTGGAGGTTTGGCACGCGGGCAAAAAACTATCGGCATCGGAAGGACGCAGCAAGAAGGAAGCGGAGCAGGGCGCCGCACGAACGGCGCTGGAAATTTTCGAAGCGAACAACGGGACCGCCTGAAGGAGTTCATGGAAGCAGATACCTCTACAGCGCAGCCGGCAAGCATCTCAGCCGGCGCTCCCGAGCGCGTAAAATTCGTGCCGAAACGCAGTACCTTTGCCGAATATGCCGAATCGCTTTTGGTAACAGTTCTGCTTGCTCTTTTCGGAACCACCTTCATCGTGCAGGCGTTCAAAATTCCTTCGCAGTCGATGGAGCCGACGCTGCTGGTCGGAGATCATCTGCTGGTAAACAAGTTTATTTTTGAAGGAAACGGAGCTTGGTACGAAAAGCTTCTTCCTTACCGCGCGATTCTGCGCGGCGACATTATCGTCTTCAAGTTTCCGTTCGACGATCATCCGCACTACGTGAAACGCGTGGTCGGTTTGCCGGGAGATCGCGTTCGCATCATCAACCAGCATGTGTATGTGAACGGCGATCCGGTTTCGGAGCCGTATGTGGTCCACGATCCTGCGTATGAGGATCCCTTCGGCGATAATTTTCCGCCCGCCAACCGCTATTTCGTCGAAATCGGACTGCGGCCGGAATGGGCGGAACAAATTCTGAGTCACGTCCACGGCGGCGAGCTAGTAGTTCCCGCGGATAATTATTTTGTGATGGGCGACAATCGCGATCGCAGCTGGGACAGCCGGTATTGGGGCTTTGTGGATCGCCGCGCTATTATGGGCCGCCCGATTATGGTTTACTGGTCGGTCGAGGCCACTTCCGAAGATTACGTCAATCGCGGATTTCTTGGCACTTTGCGCGCGATAGGACAAAATCTTCTGCATCTTCCCAGCCGAACGCGCTGGCATAGGATGATGCACGAAGTTCATTAGCAGGGCCTTCGGCCGCTATCCGCTGTGTCAGACACTCTTTCCCAAAGCGTCGCAGGATCTCAGCCGCTCCCGTCGGTTCATGTGCGGCCGCGCGGCTGGAGCCGGTGGCTGAAATGGATAGTCCTGCTCTTCGTTTTCCTCTGGTTCGCGCAGCTTGGGCTTTCTCTGCTGATCCGTCACACCCGCCTGCAGCGAAGGATAACGGCGCGCCTCGAGACTGCTTTCGGCAGGCCGGTACAAGTTGGAAACTATAATTTCAGTTTGTGGGGCGGCCCTACACTGAAGGCGCAATCGGTTATGTTTGGCGAAGATCCGCGCTTCGGACACGAGTACTTTTTAAGGGCTGAGTCGCTCACCGTTCGTCTTCGATGGCAAGGGTTATTGCGGGGACACATTCAGCTGGGGACTGTCTCGATGCAGCGCCCGAGCTTGAATCTGGTCAGTAACCTGGACGGCGATTGGAATCTCGCGGAATGGCTGCCCAAGCCCGCTCCCGCCGGGTCTTCGTCGGCTGTTTCGAGCACACCCACGTCAGTCGCCCAGACGGTGCGCTTCAGCCGAATCGAAGTGGATTCAGGCCGGATCAATTTCAAGCGCGGCGATGAAAAACTTCCTTTCGCGCTAGTCGGCGTGACGGGCTACGTAGAACCAGCTGAGGCGGGCCGATGGGCCATGGACCTGGAAGCGATTCCCACTCGTGCAGCGGTCAACGTGCAACAGGCCGGTGTCCTTCATGTAAGCGGCCATATGGGTGGAACATCCTCGCGCTTGCGCCCCGCTGAACTTGACGCTTCCTGGAGTGACGCTTCGTTGCCGGACGTGCTCCGGCTCGCGCGAAGTTCCGATTATGGCGTTCGCGGAATGCTGACTCTGATCCTGAATGCACGAACGGAAGACCGCGAAAACGGCTGGACGATTCAGTCGCGCGCTGAATTCAGGCAGCTTCACCGTTGGGATCTTGCGCTGCGCGCGGATAATCCGGCTCTTAACGTACTCGCGAAGATTCTCTGGAATCCGATGACCTTCGGGTTCGATGTGACCGACGCCGCCATTGAAGCTCCGCATTCCCACGCCCGTGCTTCGGGGCACATCGGCTGGGAAACTACAACACAGGCTTCCGCGCCAAGATCGTCTCCGGTTTCCATTAATGTAACTTCTTCTCAGATTGACTTGAACGATGTCCTCGCCTGGATCCGGTCGTTCCACTCGGATGTCGCGCCCGATATTTCACTTCATGGTTTTGCGAGCGTGGATGGAAATATTTCAGGCTGGCCTTGGCGCATGAATCACGCAGCCGTAGCGATCGACGGAGCTAGCCTCGCCGGTTCTCGGCTGCGCGTTCCCGCTCGCCTTGGAAACCTCCAGTTTCACTACGACGACGGCATTGCCTCGCTCGCGCCTGTCTCGCTCTCATTCGGCGCTTCCGCCAGTTCATTCCGCATGGAAACATCCAGAAAGCCCGGCTCGCCTGATTTTCCCATTTTTCATTTGAGTGGAAATCTAACGCAGGCACGCGATCTGATCGCCACGGCCGGCGCGCTCGGCTGGAATATTTCGCGGGGATGGGACCTCGCCGGCCCGGTGCGTTGCGATTTGCGCTGGCAAGGTGCCGCGTTTCCCTGGCGTGTGCAACCGACAGGCTCGATTGACTGGGGAGGGGAATCCGGCGAAATGTCGCTTCGCACGCCATTCCTCAATCAGCCCATCGAAAACATTCGGGCTCACGCGTATTGGCGACCCGGTTCTCACCACATCTCGCTCTCATCAGCCGCGGCCTTTGGCGCGCGTTGGGCCGGCTCTTTCGACCGGCGTGAATCCGGTGGATGGCAGTTCGCGCTTTCGGCAGATCATCTGGCGGTGGCGGATGTCGATCGCTGGCTCAATCCGCAGTGGCGGGAAAGTTTTTTCGATCGCGTGCTGCCGTTCTTGAATCCTCGCGCACCGACGAATGCAGTGACTGACAATCTTCACGCTACCGGCCGTATAACCGTCGACCAATTCGCGCTGGCTCCGGTGGTCGTACGGCGGCTTCAGGGCGACCTGAAAGTGGAAGGCCATCACATCTATCTAACCAACGCCCATGGCCAATTTTATGGGGGCAACATTGGCGCATCATTTGACGCGGATTTTGCCGCAATTCCGTCGTATCGACTGAACGTGGATTTCCTGCGCGTGGATCTCGCTGCGCTTTCCGCGGACTCGCCGAATTTCGAGAATGTCTTTGCGGGTGCTGCCTCCGGCGAATTCTCTCTGCATGCGCGCGGCGCTACGAAGTCTGATCTGCTGGCCTCGCTCGCTTGTAAAGGTAAAGCACGCGTGAGCGATGCTGAATTCCGCAGCCTTAGCCTGACGGACTCCCTGCGCGAAGGCGCCAGCCGGCCCGGCGTCAGCTCCTTCAACCAAGTTTCCGCTGCGTTCGCCTGTGGTGACCGCGAGATCAAGTTTGCCCAACTCTTGCTTTTGGCTCCGTCAGGTGAAATCAACGCCGTTGGCACGCTGGATTTCACCCACAATCTCGATTTTCGACTCCGCGTACTCAAGGGCGAGGAAGAGTCCCGCGGCGCGCGTTCCTCGGATTACCGCCTCACTGGTCCGCTCTCTGCTCCCGAGCTAACTCGCATCCCGGCAGTTGCTTCGCATCCTTAAAGCAAAAGTAGAAGAATGGGTCGGTTGCGCCGTGCGAAGCAGGAATCTGCGGATTGCGTGAACCTACGGTTGACCGGGCGGTTTGGATTTCGCGAGGATATCGTAAACCGGCTTGTTGTCGGCGTAAACTCGCCACTCCTTCACCAAACTATTTTCCACCGTTGCCAGCCAAGCCGCTGATGTCCGCCATTTATTTTCTGGAGGCAGCTTGCCGTTTGCGGCGATGGTGCCGCCTGCCGAGCCAAACACGGCGATGAGGTTCCCATTTGCAAAAATCTCTTCGTGGGAAACTCAGTAGTCCGGACAAAGTGCGAAATAGCCTCGCCACCCGGCTCGCATCTTCTCGCGACCGTGGACAGAGTTTCCCAGCGAGTCGATGAACACGTGATCCTCGGTCATCAACTCGGCGAGCTTGTCCACATCGCGCTGGTTGATGCAGTCCATAAATTGAAGGACGGTCTCAGTGGGGCTCATAAGTAACGCTCCTCCGCAAGTTGCATAGCCTTTTAGGGGATCCTCGGCAGACGTATTGTACAGCTTCATATTAAACATCGGTTGGTTTGCTACGTCTAAATGCCTGTGCTAGCGTTCACCAATGCATCGAAAGGTTAAGCTTGCGAGGCGCAACGTCCGATATTTTCCGGCCGCCATCGCGTGCCTCGCCTTGCTCGCGCTTTCGCTGCGCGCTGCGCCCTCAAGTCGCATTCATCTTTTCCCAAAATTTTCGCCGGGCCAAACTTTGCGCTACCAGATTGAAACGCGCACCGCCGCGAACAGCAAAATGGAAACACCCATCGAGAATCCGGAAGGCGCATCGAAATCGAAGGAGACTGTCAGCCTGATCCTGCGGCTTGAAATCCTGAATCCGCTGCCCGGCAACAACGACCCTCCGGGAAGCGTTCGTATTCGCGCCACCTACGAAAAAGCCAGCGCCACATTCGAAAGCGACGCATACGATCCCGGAAGCTCCAGCATCCCGGACCAATACAAAAATCTCGAAGGTCGCTCGCTCGAATACACCATCGAGCCGGACGGCCAACTCGTTCATTTTGCGGGACTCGACGATCTGCTCGCAAATCGATCTGTCGCTGAAAATGTTCACTCCTGGATGAACGGCCTTTCTTCCAGCGCGCGCGTCCCGAAAGAGGGAATTGAGGTGGGACAGAAATGGAGCAGCGAACGCCCGATTGAAGGCGTAGCGCTAGGCGGTCTTATCTGGCGAAACCAGTCCACCTATCTTCGCGACGAACCGTGCAACTCAACCGATGGCACGCCGAAAGCCGCTGTCACCGCCCAGCCTGAAAGCGCAAGCGCAGCGTGCGCCGTGATCGTCACTCAATTCAAAATCAATCGAAATGGTGACGCCACGCCGGATGACTACGCGCGACAAGCCTTGGACACCTCCGGCACCTGGACTGGTTCCGGGGGCAGCCTCGAAGCGATCTCGCTCTCAAGCGGCATCCTCATCCGTTCAACGCAAACTGCCACGCAAAATATGGACGTCCAAATCCTCAGCACGCGTTCTGGTTCGAAAATGCATTACACCGGGCACGTCGAAAGCCAATCCGAAATCTCGCTTCTTCCCGGGACGCCGTCTGCGCAGGCGCAACCCTGAATTTTTCTATCGGGCGAGCCATTTTGGTCCTCAGCAGCGATTTGGGATTTTTGATATAATCATAGTTTTCAGCACAGCTCATTTTTCGTATCTGAAGGTTTCCCGATGAACTTCAAATTAGCGAGTGACTACGAACCGCGCGGCGACCAGCCCGAAGCCATCGCGCAGCTTATCCACGCCATAAAAGACGGAGAACGCCAGCAGGTTCTTCTCGGCGTCACCGGTTCGGGAAAAACGTTCACGATGGCCAAAGTGATCGAGGAAATTAATCGGCCCACCATCGTCCTCGCGCATAACAAAACTCTCGCGGCCCAGCTTTTCCACGAATTTCGCTCGTTCTTTCCCAATAACGCCGTCGAATATTTCGTCAGTTACTACGATTATTACCAGCCGGAAGCTTACGTTCCTTCGAGCGATACCTACATCGAAAAAGAATCGACCATCAACGACGAGCTGGACAAGCTGCGCATGAGCGCCACGCGTTCGCTCTTTGAACGCCGCGACGTCATCGTGGTCGCTTCCGTCTCGTGTATTTACGGCCTCGGTTCTCCGGAAGCTTATTACGGAATGATGCAGCTCATCGAAAAGGGCCAATCCATCGCTCGCGAAGCTATTCTGCGCAAGCTGGTCGAAATTCAGTACGAGCGCGCTGAGGATTTAAAGCGCGGCACTTTCCGCGTTCGCGGCGACATGATTGAAATTTATCCGCCCTACGACGATCTCGCCGTGCGCATCGAGCTCTGGGGCAGCGAAATCACGGCTATTCGAAAGATCGATCCTCTCACCGGTGAAATTCGCACGCGCCCGGGCGAAAGCGAAATCAATCGCATCCTGATTTATCCGAAGAGCCATTACGTGCTCCCCGCCGATCAAAAGGAGCGCGCGATTCAGAGCATTTACGAAGAACTCGACTGGTGGAAGGGCGAGCTCGAACGCCAGGGAAAAATTGTTGAAGCACAGCGCGTGGTCCAGCGCACGCATTTCGATATCGAAATGATGCGCACCATCGGCTATTGCCACGGTATCGAAAATTATTCGCGCCATCTTTCAGGGCGCTTGCCCGGAGAAGCTCCGCCCACGCTCTTCGATTACACGCCGTCCGACTTTTTGCTTTTCATCGACGAGTCGCACCAAACCATTCCGCAAATTCGAGGGATGTATCATGGCGACCGATCGCGCAAGCAGACGCTCGTTAATTACGGCTTCCGCATGCCCTCCGCGCTCGACAATCGGCCGCTCAACTTTGAAGAATTCGAGCATCGCGTGAATCAAGCCGTTTACGTTTCCGCCACTCCGGGCCCGTATGAGCTGACGAAATCCGGCGGTGTCGTAGTCGAACAGGTGCTTCGACCTACGGGACTCGTCGATCCACAAGTGGAAGTTCGTCCGGTAAAAGGCCAGGTGGACGATCTGCTCGAACAAATTCGCATTCGGGCGGGCCGCAACGAGCGCGTTCTCGTCACCACTCTCACCAAGCGCATGGCCGAAGACCTGGCCGAATATTTCACCGAGGTTGGCGTGAAATGCCGCTATCTGCACTCGGAAATCGAAACGCTCGAGCGCGTTCGCATCCTGCGCGATCTGCGCCGTGGAGAATTTGACGTCCTCATCGGCATCAACCTCTTGCGCGAAGGCCTGGATTTGCCGGAAGTTTCGCTCTGCGCGATTCTCGATGCGGACAAGGAAGGTTTTCTTCGCAGCTCCACGTCTTTGATCCAAACGATCGGCCGCTGCGCGCGCCACCTGGAAGCCCGCGCGATTTTGTACGCCGATACGATGACGGATTCCATGCGCCAGGCGATCGGCGAAACGGATCGCCGGCGCGCAAAACAAGAAGCTTACAATCGCGAGCACAACATCACGCCGCAATCGATCATAAAATCGGTAGATATGCAGCTCGCCAGAATTGTCGAAGCGGACTACATTACGGTGCCTTTGGATGACGTGATAATTGGAGATGTCTCCACGGAAGCGGAGTTGGTGCACGCCATTGCCCAGCTCGAAACGCAAATGCGCGAAGCGGCGAAGAGCTTTGAGTTCGAACGCGCCGCTGCGCTTCGCGACCGCATTCGCTCGCTCAAACAGCGCGACCTCGGCGCCATTTTCTCTGCACCGGTGAACGTGGAAGTGGCATCATTATCCATGCCGGTTGAAACGACGCTGGAAGCGGGAAACCCGTCTTCGTCGACTCTGGACCAGCCCCCGAGCCGGACCCAAAAACGTGCCGCAAAAAAATCCACCTAATCGGGGCCATTTGCCTTCATCACAAAAAAGTCGGTTGAGCCTTTGTTCCTCGTCGTTTTTCGTTCTCGTTGCGTTTCTGGCTATTTCACCCGCAGTTCGATGCCAGACTCCGCCATCCCAACAGGTAAGTCTCCAAGGCGGCAACAATGAGTTCGGCGTTTGGGCCTCCTATGCCCCGGGTTCGCCTCACGTCATTGGCGTCACTAGCCCGCGTCAGTTCGCGGTTCTTGGATTTCGCTACGGCCGGATGCTAATTGACAAACCTAAATGGTCCCTCGAATACACGGTGGATGTAAGTCCGGTCGAGATCATGCTGCAGCCGAAGATTCTAGGGAGCTTCAAGAACTCTGCCGGTAACGTGATTTATGTCACCCGCTCGCGCGAAGTAGTCTACGGCGGCGGTGTGAATCCCATCGGCTTGAAAGTCAACTTTTTCCGCCACCGCAAGGTTCAACCGTTCGTTGCGTCAACCGCCGGATTCGTCACGTCCCTGCGCCCAATTCCGGTCGACATCCACGGTGAGGAGCAGTTCAATTTCACATTCGACTTCCAATTGGGATTCCAGCTCTACAATTCCTCCCGGAAACGCGCCTGGATGTTCGGCTACAAGTATCAGCACATCTCCAACGCTTACCGCGGCCAGATAAATCCCGGCGTAGACCTGAACACCATTTTTGTGGGCTATTCGTTTTACAAATAAAAGTGATCCTTCGACTCTGTATCGCGCGGTAACTGGATCTACACCACTCCGCGTTTCAGTTCTTTCAACGGATAAAACGTCCCGCGCCACGTAATTCCACGGCTCCACAGCGTAACGATTGTCGAACGCACCAGCATCCAAACGAAAATCAGCGCGCCAATGGGAAACGTAAGCGCATATACCGGCGAAGCTCGCAATTCAACGCACACGCCGATGTCGAGAATAATCGCCAATCCCACAGCGATTCCGGCGAATAAAAGCGCCCACCCATGAACGAAAGGCAACGCTACCCAGGGGAAAATGCACATTGCGATCAGCCCGAAAATCTGCGTGCCGACCATCCAGAGAGAAAATCCGGCAAATGCAAAAAAGTTCTTCGTCGTACCGCGAATGATATTTCTTACGCCGCTATGCCAGTGGACGCTCACATCATCGCCGGCCCTGGCCATCGCCGACCGAAATCCCGCCTGTTTCACCAGCTTGCCGAGCTTCATATCGTCCACCACTTCCATCGCCAGCCGGCGGTGCGTGCCGATCGCTTCGTACGCGCTCCGGCGTATCAGTTGAAACATGCCGACGCCTGCGAACGCATGCGAGCGCGAATCGCTCACTCTCCACGGGCGGACGCTCATCAGAAAGGCCAATCCGAAAAACGTCAGCGCGATCTTTTCGCCGAACGTGAACATTTCGGTGCGGCCTGATAGCGTCAAATGGTCCCAGCCCTGCTTTTCGGCGAGCGAAATGGCGCTCCGTGGCAAGCCGGGCGCAAACTGCACGTCCGCGTCCGTAAAGATCAGCCATTCTCCGCTGGATTGCTCGTATGCTTTTTGCAACGCGTGAGGCTTGCCAAGCCACCCTGCGGGGAGTTCTTTCACGGAGACAACTTTCAAGTGCGGATTTTGCCGCCCGGCGTGCTCCAGAATTTCTTCGGTGGCATCCTCGGACCGGTCATTTACTGCCACAACTTCGTAACGCGGGTAGTCCGCCGCTAGAAAAGTTTTCAGCGCAGCGGGTAATTTGTCAGCTTCATCGCGCGCCGCGAAAAGAATGGAAATGCTGGGGCAATCAGGGTCGCTAAGCGGTGCAGCGT
>JBAVQA010000157.1:0-4376 GCA_049693595.1 Candidatus Acidiferrales bacterium
CGAAAAGCACTGCGAGCCAGAGAGCGTTCATCGGGCGCGCGTAACCCATGATCTCGGACTTTTTGTCGTCGCGTCCGGGCTCCACTTCCATTTTTCTCGAGTCTCCTTTTCGCGGCGGTGCGCGAAGTTTTTATTTATTTTGCGGGTACGCGCAAATCGCGGCCGGTCATTTCTCCCGGCTCGGCGACACCGAGGACGCCGAGCATGGTGGGAGCGATATCGCGCAGCGAGCCACCCGGGGTTAATTTTATTTGGCCGTCGTCCGTGAGCAAAATGAATGGGACAGGGTTGGTGGTGTGATAGGTGTGCGGACCACCGGTGACGGGATCGATCATAGTTTCGGCGTTGCCGTGATCGGCGGTGATGATCCATGCGCCGCCGCGGGAACGCAGCGCTTGAAAAATTTGACCGAGGCAGGCATCCACGGTTTCGACTGCTTTGATGGTGGCTTCGAGATTTCCTGAATGGCCGACCATGTCCGCATTTGCAAAATTCATGATGATGGCGTCGAATTCGCCTTTCTCGATTGCGTGGACCACGGTTTCGGCGATGCCGACTGCGGACATTTCCGGTTTCAAGTCGTAAGTGGGCACTTTGGGAGATGGAACGAGAATGCGTTCTTCGCCGGGGAAAGGTTTTTCGACTCCGCCATTAAAAAAGTAAGTTACGTGCGCGTATTTTTCGGTTTCCGCGACGCGCAGGTTCTTGAATTGTTGCTCGGCAAAAACATTGGCGACAATTTGCTCTAATTTTTCGGGAGCGAGTAGGTAGCGAAGCCAGGGCCAGGATTTGTCGTACTGGGTCATGGCCACGAAAGAGAGATTTTTCGGCCGGTCGGGATCAACTATTTTGTCGAAGGCGGGCTTCGTTTGTTGCATTTCGCGCAAACGCACGCGCAAGAGATCCGTGGCTTTGGCGCGATTTCTGATCTGCGATTGTTCTCCCTGTTCTGAAATCACGATGCCGCTGGGAATGTGCGTGATGCGTACGCCAGGATATTGGCCTGCGGAGGCAGCGGGAGAAAAAGTGTCGATGCGCAAGTCCTTTACATCAATTTGTATGTCGATCTCTCCCGCTTCGCGAGGCTCGGCGAGGGCGCGGGTCATCTGGCGGGCGCGGTCGGCGCGGAAGTTGAAGAAGATCACGGCGTCGTCATCGCGAATGACAGCGCGAGGCACGGGAGATTTTCCGGGCGCGGGCTCGGTGGTGATGACGACGGGAATGATGAATTCGTCGGTGACACCTTTTTCGTAGCTTGCGCGGACGGCGGCGATGGGATCTGTGAATTTTGCTTCTGAATCGCCATGGACGATTGCGCGATAGGCTTTTTCGATGCGCTCCCAGCGATTGTCGCGATCCATGGCGTAGTAGCGGCCGCTGACGGTAGCGATCTGGCCCACGCCGATTTCGCGCATTTTTTGTTCGAGCTTACGGAGGAAATCTATTCCGCTGTTGGGAGGAGTGTCGCGCCCGTCCATGAAGCAGTGGACGAAAACATTTTTGACTTTATTTTCCCGGGCCATCTGGAGGAGCGCGAAGAGATGATTGATGTGCGAATGCACGCCGCCATCGCTCACAAGGCCGAGCAGGTGGAGTTGATGCGCGCGTCCGCGTTCCATGGCTTCGAGAAGCAGCGGCTGGAGAGAAAATTCGCTGGCGGCGATGAGCTGATCGATTCGCGTGCTGTCCATGTGAACGATGCGGCCGGCGCCGATATTCAGGTGGCCGACTTCGCTATTGCCCATCTGTCCGACGGGAAGGCCGACAGCGGGACCCGAAGTTTGGATGAGCGTGTTGGGAAAATCTTTCAGGATGCGGTCGTAGTTGGGCTTGCGCGCGAGGGCGATGGCGTTGCCTTTGGTTTCGGCGCGGTAGCCCCAGCCGTCGAGGACGGTGAGGACGATGGGTTTTGGGCGCTTCGTCATTGTTTCTTCCGGCCCCGGTGAGACGAGGGTGCGATTACTTGATTTGAGGCTGAGTTGCACATATCGGCGCCAAACAGGCTAGCACAGAGGTCAATATGTCATATCGACTTGCTGACGAGTGGACAGGAGTCTATGATTTTGCGCGCTATTTGAGCGCGGGCGGTGCTGATAGAATCGGCGGAATGAGACTGACGATGCGCAGCGCCGGCGGCCACACGCGATGACGCTTCGGCTGCTGGGCCAAACGCTCGAGCGATTCGCGACTCCGCGTTGTGCGGACGCTAAATGAGCAACCTCAAGACTCCTCATGCGGTGATTCAAGTTTCTGGGATACGAAAGACATATGGACGGACGGTGGCGGTGGACGAAGTGTCGTTTGAGGTGAACGACGGGGAGATTTTTGGATTGATCGGGCCGAACGGGGCGGGAAAGACGACCACGATGGAGTGCGTCGAGGGGATTCGCAAGCCCGACCGCGGGACTATCTCAGTGCTCGGTCTAGATCCGTTTCGGCAGGTTTACAAGCTGCAAGAGCGGATCGGGGTGCAGCTGCAGCAAGCGCAACTGCAGAAGCGGATCAAAGTTTGGGAGGCGGTGGACCTGTGGGCTTCGCTTTACCGGAAGAAGTCGGTGGACGGCGAACGATTGCTGGAACAGCTCGGGCTGATCGACAAGCGGGACGCGTGGTTTATGAATCTTTCGGGTGGGCAGAAGCAGCGGCTGTTCATCGCGCTTGCGCTGATCAACGATCCGGAAGTTGTGTTTCTGGACGAGCTGACGACGGGGCTGGACCCGCAGGCGCGGCGAGCGATCTGGGAACTGGTGCGCGGGATCCGCGAGCGCGGCAAGACAGTGTTTTTGACTACTCATTTGATGGAAGAGGCGGAGCGGTTGTGCGACCGGGTGGCGATCATCGAGCACGGGCGGATCATCGACGTCGACACTCCGCAGAGGCTTGTGGCACGGCATTGTCCGGAGCGAACCGTGGTGCTGGACACGGATGACGCGGCAGCTGAGGAGCGCTTTCGAGCGATCGCGCGAGTGGAGTCGGTGGTGCGCAGCGATTTGCAATTCACGATTCGCGGGCAGGGAGACGATCTGGTGACGGAAGTGATTCATTGTTTGTCGGAGAACCGGATTCGCGTGACGGACTTTCGCATGATCGTACCGAGCCTTGAGGACGTGTTTCTGAAACTGACGGGGCATTCGATTCGCGACTAGGCTACAGACTTAGGCTACAAAATGATGATGCGTGGACTTTGGAAACTAACCTGGATCGAGATCAAGGTGTTCATGCGCGAGCCGCTTGGCGCGTTTGGGACCATAGGCTTCCCTGTTCTAGTGTTCCTGGTGGTGGGGCGAGCGGCCGGGCGCAACCTTGCCGCGCCTTCACTAGCCGCCAATAACTTTCTCCGCGTGGGGCTGCCGGTTCTGGCGTCGCTGCTGATCGCGGTCAGCTCGGTGCTATCGCTGGTGACGATCATTTCGATCTACCGCGAGGGGGGAATTCTGAAACGGCTGCGCGCGACTCCGCTGCGACCGCAGACGATTCTTAGCGCACAGGTGATCGTGAAGCTGATGCTCACGGCGGCGACGCTTGGCTTGATGGTGCTTGCGGGAAAACGGTATTACCCGGTGAACATGCATGTTCCGCTGTTCGGATTTACGATTGCGCTGCTGATCAGCACATTGAGTATTTTGTCGATCGGATTTCTGATCGCGAGCATCGTTCCGACGGCGCGGTTTGCGCAGCCGATCGGCGCGGCGATTTTGTATCCGATGATCGCGTTCTCGGGACTTTTCATGCCGGTGAACTTGATGCCGCCGGTGCTTCACGCGTTGGCACGGGTGCTGCCGATGACGTATGCGGTGGCGCTGATGGAAGGAATATGGAGGGGCGACTCGTGGTGGCCGCACATGGGAGATGTGGTGGCGCTGGCGGTGGTGTTTTTTGTTTGCACGGCGCTCTCGGCGAAGGTGTTTCGCTGGGAGTAAGGGTCAGCGGGACAGCCATTGCCTTTGCAGCCATTTGCGGGTGGGGCGACGGAGCGAATTTAGGTAGGCGTCGGCGGCCATTTTTATGGCTTGGGCTTGAGTCGGGTAGGGATGATTCACGCCGGCCAGGGCGCCGAGACCGATTTTTGCGTTCATCGCGAGGGAAATTTCGCTGATCATTTCGCCGGCGTGGCTGGCTGCGACTGTGGCGCCCAGGATTTCGTCGGTTCCTTCCCGCACGTGGATTTTCACGAAGCCTTCGTCCTCGCCGTCGGTGATGGCGCGATCGACGTCGCTCATCATCACGGTGAAAGTCTTGATGGGGATTCCCTTCGCGCGCGCTTCGGTGACGTAGAGGCCAACGTGCGCGATTTCCGGATCCGTGTAAGTGCACCACGGTATTGCCAGCGCACTGAGCTTTTCGCGACCCCAAAACAGCGCGTTATGGAGTACGAG
>JBAVQA010000158.1:0-3808 GCA_049693595.1 Candidatus Acidiferrales bacterium
CCTTCGATCCGAGCACTGTTGGGGTGAACACCGAACAGTCTACTCGGGCCGTCGCGAGGCCGACGTCGTTATGACATCAATCAGGCGTTGGCCCAAACTAGTTCTTAGCGACCAATCGATTGTTTACAGCTAGTCAAGAAAGTGCGTGATCTATACGTCCCCAACAAGTTCGCCTTTCCACGGCGCATTTACTTGCATTAACAACATATGTTAAGTAAGGTTAACAGTGCGCTAACGGCCAGAGAAAAAAGGGCTGGGTTCAAAAATTATGCTCCGCAGGACTCTATCGATATTTGTTTTGGTTGCATCGCTTCATTTTCTCTTGCCTGAAGTAACTTTCTCCCAAGGTGAAACTACCAGCGCGATCGACGGCCAGGTCAGCGATGCAAGTGGCGCGGGGGTGCCGCGTGCAACGGTGACAATCACGAATAACGAGACTGGACTAAAGCGAAGCGCCGCAACCGATGATTCGGGCCGATTCAACTTCCCGCAGCTGAAACCCGGTACTTACACGGCAAGGGTGGAAGCCGAAGGTTTCGAACCACAGCAGAATGACGCCGTGTCCTCTGCCCTGGGACAAAAGCAAACTGTCGATTTCACACTCAAGATCGCCCACTCCAGCCAGACCGTGGAGGTCAGCAGCGAAGCTCCCATCCTAAACCCGGAGAATGCAAATACTTCCACCACTCTCAACGCACGCGCTCTCGAAGACCTTCCAAATCCAGGCGGTGACCTAACCTACCCGCTTCAGTTTGCCGCCGGAGCACTCATCAACACTGCCGGCAGCGGCAACGATTTTGTTGGCGGCACGAATGGCTACGGCAACGTCGAGTTCAATGGATTGCCCGCTGTCTCAAATGGTTACATCGTCGACGGACTGGAAACAAACGACCCGCTCACCAATCTGAACAGCGGACTCTCCACAAACCTTGTTCTCGGTTTGAATTCCATATCGGAAGTGACCGTCAACACCCTTTCCTATGCCGTCGACCAGGGGCGCTACGGAGCCTCCCAGGTCAACTACGTTACAAAATCAGGTTCAAACCAGTTTCACGGAAACTTATATGAGCTGTGGAACGGCTCGAGATTCAATGCTGCCGACTACTTCACCAATGCCACGCCGGGAAATCACAAGCCGCGCTCAACGGTGAACCACTTTGGAGGCAGCGTGGGCGGCCCCATTGTTCACGACAAACTGTTTTTCTTCTTCGATAGCGAGTGGGTGCGCATCGCACTCCCCATTGTCACCCCCACGATCGTTCCGACTCAGGCATTCCAAGCTTACGTCTTGCAGCAGCTTCCTTCGCAGTCCGTTCCCTTCTATCGCCAGATGTTTTCTCTGTACGGAAATACCAGCGGGACGCCCCGAGCGATACTGGGCTGTCCACTTGGCACCGGTGGAGATGGTTGCGCAAATAGCCAGAGCGTTTCGCACTCCAGCGATGATCGCGAACAGGTCCAAACGGTTCGCATCGATTACAACGTCAATCAGAGAAACACCGCCTGGCTCCGCTTTCAGGCTGACACCGGACTCCAAGCTGCCTACACAGATCCCATCAATCCTCTATTCAACGCTCTTTCTCCTCAACCCCTGTACTCGGTTGCTGCCGGATATACTCACGTCTTTTCCCAGAATCTTGTGAACTACTTCAACCCCGCTTTTTCGTGGTACGAGAGTTTGTTCGGCCCCGCGGATTTTCAGAAGACTCTGTCCGCCTTCCCGATCGTGCTGGAAGGCACCGGCCCAAATGCATTCACACCGCTCGGAGGATTGGACAACACTTGGGTCCAGGGAAGACGCGCCTCGCGGTTTTTTATCAACGACAACCTCGCCTGGAGCCGCGGTGCACATGAACTGCGGTTTGGAACGAACACGCGAATTCTCCTCTTGAATGATTATGATTTCGGCGAAGGCTCCGTCCCCACCGTGACCTATGCCACCCTGCAGCAATACATTCAGGGAGTCGCATCCACCGCAACAAAAACGTTCCCCACCTCCGCTAACGAGCCTTTCAACTTCTTGAATCTCGACTTGTATGCCCAGGACACCTGGAAAGTAACCAAAAAGCTGACGTGGACTTTCGGCATCCGAGACACGTTCAATTCCAATCCGTTAAATCCTCATGAGCAAATCGCTCGTCTTCGCGGCTCTTTCGATTCCATCTCCCATGATGTGAATCAACCTTTAAATGCCGCCATTCAAACCGGCCTCGGTAACGTTTTCTCTTCCACCCCGCTCGCGATCCTACAACCGCGAACAGCGCTCGCCTGGCAGTTCGAGTCCAAGTCAGTGCTCCGCGCTGGCTTTGGCGTTTTTAGTGACATTTTGCCCGGCAGCATCGCCGATGTGGTCGGCGTCAATCCGCCCTATGTCAAAACCTTTCAGGGCGGCCTCCTTGGCACCGTGGGTGGTTCAGCGATTGCGCCCGGCGTGCCTGACGGTGCAGTTGACGCAACTGTGGCCGCCAATCAGACTTTCAGCCTGGGATTTCCGCAGGGCCGGCTTTCTTGTGCGTCTGCACAAGCGAACCCCGCAACGTGTCTTCCTCCAGTCGCCATCACCGCGGTTCCAAATGGAAAACTTCACGCCCCATATTTCCTGGAGTGGAGTCTTGGTTTGGAACACGAATTGGGTACCACCGGAAGCATCCACGCACAATACGTTGGCACTCGCGCTATAAACCAGCCCTATCTCACCCAAGTGAACGGCTATCAAACGGTCTGCGACGGATGCTTCGCTCCTTTTCCCTATGCCCACTCCACTGATCCCAGATTTGGCGCCGTGACGCAATTCTCCACCGGCGCGAACAGTCACTACGACGGCTTGCAACTCTCCGCCATGAAACGCATTGGTCATGGCCTGATGGGGCAAATCAACTACACCTGGAGCCGTTGCATGGACACCGTCTCGAACGGCGGATTCCTGCAGTTCTCGGCAGGAGGAATTCTCTCCCCGCTTCCGGGAGATTTAGCTCGCGACTACGGTCCCTGCGACTACGACATTCGCCACAATCTCAACGCTCAATATGTCTATCAATTTCCGGTCAAAGTCCAAAACCGGCTCCTTGCCTACGCGCTGAACGGCTGGCAGGTCTCGGGAACCGCCTTTTGGCACAGCGGTATTCCGTTCTCCGTCCTAAGCACGCCCTATTCGGCAAACGGAAGTGGCATCGTGAACGGCAGCGGCCCTCAATTTGCCAGCGTTGTTCCCGGCGTACCGCTCTACCAACACAGTTCCATTCCAGGCGTCACGCAACCGGGCACGCTTCAATGGCTAAATCCCAATGCCTTCGTCTCCACCGTGGACCCCAGCACCGGCGCATGCCTCGGTGGCGATAGCCCGGAGAATTGTCAGTTCGGAAATCTCGGTCGTAACGCGCTGCGCGGCCCCGATTTTGCGTGGAGTGATTTCTACCTTACAAAAACGTTTCCCCTCACCGAACGTGTGAAGCTGCGCTTCGACACCCAGTTCTTCAACGTCTTCAACCACCCGAATTTCGCGCTGCCCAGCATGGTTCTCGCCGGCATCCCGGGCAAGCCTTCTACCCAGGCCGGCTTTGGAGCGCTCACTTCCGCCACCTCCCCGCCCACCGGCTTACTCGGTGTCGGTTTGGGTGGCGATAGCACCCCCCGCATGATCGCCTTTCAGTTGCACTTGGAATTTTAGAGTCGCTGTTGTTACCGATTCACTTCCACTTGCTTGATTAGCCGGATAATCGGAAACTAACCCACCACCAAACGGCGGGACAAATTGCATCTATGCCCGGTGTTCGATAGCATTCAAAAGACCGACCCGTCAGGGCTTGAG
>JBAVQA010000159.1:0-7326 GCA_049693595.1 Candidatus Acidiferrales bacterium
GAACTTCCCGGCAATGTTTCTACCTGGATGGAACAATTTCATCGTCATCTCCTCTTTTTGGAAACCCTGTCTTTGTCTTTTCACTTCAACCAGCAAAGATGTTTAACACTCAATAATTCCAAATATCTCGGATGGCAACGGCCTTTCTCGAAATCGAATACGCATAAGATTAGACTCACAAGAACCGCGGTACCTGGAAAAAAGGAAGGGTGCGCTCAATCCGTACTTCCGAGCGTGGACGGACAAATCTACGAAGGATATCTGAATAAACTTCATAGGCCTCCGGAAGAAGGCATCCCGCGAGAGTGGCTCTCGATTGTCAAACTATAATCCCAGCTTTAACAGACTGTCAATTCCAAACGGAATCGGCTAGGACTGCACCGCAGGAGCCGGCATTTGAGGTTCGACGCCGCGCCATCCGACCGGGCGTCCCTGGACCGCTTCTTTTAATGCGCGGAACAGGACGACGTACATCATCTGGCGATAGTAAAAGCGCTGGAGGATCAGCGGCGCAAGGAGAGTCCAGTCTTCGTTCTTCTCCAGTGCAAACGCCACCACGCAGGTCAGGAGGTCAATTAACATGAAGATGGCGAAGAAAACCAAAGAGCGCTCGACATCTTGAAGCGTCCAGAGTTGAGGCAAGCGGGCGATTCGAAGCTGTGCAAGGCCCCAGAGAGCGATCGAAAGTATGAATAGGAGATCGATCACGGGAGAAACCAGCGGAAGAATAATCTGGAAAAGAAAAATGTTAGGGATGGCGACCCAACCCAGAGTGCCGTAGCGCGGCTTGCCCACTGCGTCGCGATGCTTCCAGACAGCTTGCAGCGTACCGAAAGTCCAGCGGAATCGCTGGCGAATCAGAGCTTCCACGGTGTCCGGAACTTCGGTCCGTCCGATGGCATCTTCGTCATACAGAATTTTCCAGCCGTTACGGCGGATGGTCAGCGTGAGGTCGGTATCTTCCGCGACGGTGTCGCCGGAAAATCCGCTGTTGGCGCGAAGTAAATCGGTGCGCCACGCACCCGCCGCTCCGGGCACCACCGGAATGCAATTCAGCAAATCGAACGCGCGCTTTTCGAGATTCTGGCTGGTGATGTACTCCAGCGCTTGCCAGCGCGTGAGCCACTTATTCCGGTTCATCACTTTCACGTTGCCGGCGACAGCCCCGACTTTAGGGTTCACGAAATGGCGCACGAGCCGCGGGACCGCTTCCGGATCCACGATGGTATCCGCGTCAATCGAAACAACGATCTCGCCGGTCGCTTCAGAGAGCGCGTGATTGAGCGCCGCCGGTTTACCGCGATTCGGCTGCAGCAGCAAACGGACGCGAGGGTCGGCAGCGAAATTGGAGCGGACGAGTTCGGCGGTGTGATCGGTGGAGCCGTCGTCTATTACGAGAATTTCAAGTTTCGGATAAAGGGAAGCAAGCGCCGAGCGGACCGTATCGACGATGACGGATTCCTCGTTATAGGCCGGAATCATCACGGTGACGTCCGGCTTGTATTCGGGATGGTCCGCCGGGTTGGGCCTGAGTTTTTCGGCAAGCGCCAGCAACCCGATTATGAGAGCGCGTGCGCTGACGAGCAAAATTCCTGTGATGAATATGAACGCGATGCCGGAACGGAACCAGCGGAAGGCTTCAAAGGCGAAGGCATCGGCGCGAGCAAGCAGCCACTCTTCATGAGTGAGCGGCGGCATCACTTGGGCGCGCGTTTGGCCCAGCAGAGTTGCCACCGAAACGAATTCGAAACCCTTGGCGCGCAGGCCGTCAATAATTTGCGGCAGCGCTGCGAGGGTGTGGCTGCGGTCTCCGCCCCCATCATGCATCAGGATGATATTTCCCTTGCCGGTTTGGGCATCGGTCATCACGCGTTGGACGATAGTATCCACGGGCGGAGGCGCGCCACCCTCCGCTTCGCCCCAATCATGTGGATCGATTTGTGCGCCGACGATGATGTAACCCATGGATTGCGGAACAGGGAGCATCGCAATTTCACTGGCCGTTTCGGGCTGATGATCGATGCCGAATGGCGGCCGAAAAAGAAGAGTTTTCACTCCCAAGTTACTTTCCAAAAGAAGCTCGGTAAGATTCAATTCAAATTGAAGCGCGGATTTCGAAACGTTTTCAAAATCAGGGTGCGTGAACGTGTGGTTTCCCACCTCATTTCCCAAGTCAAATTCACGCTTCACGACTCCGGGATACTGATTCGCGGACTCGCCTATAACGAAAAAGGCCGCGGGAGCCTGCTTCTGGCGCAGGATGTCGACGATCTTGGGCGTCCATTCGGGATCCGGACCGTCGTCGAACGTGAGCGCTACTTTGTGAGACAGGTATCCCATTTGATCGATGCGCCAAGAGAGGGGATAGGTTTTGAAGGTTTCATCGGTGAAAAGATCGGTGGAAGCGTCGTACTCGAATTCACGCCGGCCGCTCTGCGGAGTATTGGTAATGCGCCAGATATCGCCTTGGCCTTCCAGAATTAAATCGTATCCGGGCGGAACGTCCTGCACTTTGCTGCGAATCGCGTCGTCGGGATGCGTGGCGTCCCATATGAACCAAATGGAGGGGTCTTCCATTCCCAAGCGCCACAAGGCGGTACCGCGGACTCCGGCGCGCTCGGCTACGCGCAGCTCGTTGTAAGCCGTCAGGGCGTCGAGCATCCACACTTGGTGCACATTATTCTTTTCATCTTCATAGGAATAATGCGGACTTAGGGAATCGGAATCGAACTCCACGTCCGTTTCCGATTCCACCGCGGTGACGATGGCTTGCTGGAATGTGACGGGCTGGGCCATCGGGTGCGGATTGGCCTTCGATTTTGCCTCCCAGTCATAGCCGTAATTGGCGATGCCCATCACGATTTTTTCCGGAGGCACCAGCTTGGTGATGTTTTGTATGTTGGTGACGAACCAGTCCTGAGCCACGATGGGGCCGGGATCGGATGTGGAAAAATGAAAATCGTAGTTCATAAAGATGATGGCGTCGGTTTGCGCCGCCAGATACTTGTAGTCGTAGCTCCAGTCCGCGGCGGGAAGAGCAATCATCAATTTCAAATTCGCGGCGCGCAGCGATTCGCCCAAATCATGGATGAAATGCTGGAAATCCTCCATGCTGGATTTCGGCACTTGCTCGAAATCAACCACGACGCCGGGTTGGTGCTGCTGGGTGGCGAAATCGGTGAGTTCCTTGGTCAGGCGCGCGCGAGCTGCAGGCTGCGCCAGCATTTCCGCCATGTCCTTTATGGCCCAATCTTTCCCGTTGTAATTGTTGACCATGGACATGATGGGGAGTTCCAGACCCGTGGCTTGCATGGATTTCATCCATGCGTTCAGTTTCGTATTGCGGTCAATTTCCAGGTGGCCGTCGGTCCATGCGGCGTGAAGAGAGTCAGGAATCAGCAAGTCGATATCGTGGTAATGCAGCTGGAGGGAAGCGAGGCTGGAGGCGTCGTCCTCTTCGTAGAAGGCGGCGCGCAGCGGATCGTAGTTCTGCGGGATCTTTCCCAAGGCTGCGATCTTGCGCTTGCGACCCCGAGTCGTTTTAGCTTTCAGAAGCGGGAGATGCGCGCGAATCGCGTGCAGGCCTCCGTGCGTATCAGCCCGCAAAATATCCGGGAGCTCCGGGTTGCGGCCGACATTGATGAGAAAAATAACGAGCACGATGGTGAAGAGGCCGCCCGCGATTTCCAACACACGGCGAGTGCGCCGCCAGCGACGGCGGTCTTGATCGTAGAAAATGGGCTTGCGTTCAGGCATCGGGACAATCCAAGCTAGCCGTCCATTAAGATGGTGTCAATTACTCCACACACTAAGATGCGCGTGAATGTAAGCCTCGCTGTATTGGCTGGGCTGGCCCTGCGAGTGTTCTTCGTGCTGAAATTTCCCGTCACGGAATCGGGTGATGCTCCATTCTACATTGAGCTGGCCTGGAATTGGTTGAAGAAGGGAGTGTACGGATTTCCCGTAAATGGGCAACTCACACCGGTGGACATGCGCGTGCCGGGCTATCCGGCGTTTCTCGCGGCGGTATTCGCTTTCGCGGGGAATTCTCCGCGAGCGGTGATGCTGGCGCAAGTGTTGCTGGATATGGTGACGTGCTTCTTGATCGCGCTCATTGCAGCGCGCCTTGCACCAGAAGCTGCGCGCCGGCGCGTGACACTGGCGGGGCTGTGGCTTGCGGCGCTATGTCCATTCACGGCGAATTATACCGCCGTGGTGCTCACTGAAACGCTGACGATGTTTCTCACCGCGCTGGCCATTTTAGTTTTGCTCGAAACCGAACTCGGCAAAAAAATCAACGCAGTTTCCGCCATCGGATTCGCCAAGGAACTCCTGAATCCATGGTTTCTCGCCGGAATCGCAGTGGGATTCGGCGCTCTGGTACGCCCGGAAACGCCGCTTCTGCTTCTTGCCGCTGGTTTGGTGCTGGCGAAGAAGTGGTGGCGGCCTGTAAATTGGACGAAACTTCTGCGCGCGGGTTTGTTGCTCGCAGTTGGAATGATACTGCCGCTGGTTCCCTGGGCTGCGCGCAACTGGCGTACGCTGCACGACGTGCAATTCCTGGCGCCGCGATACAGCGAATTGCCGGGAGAATACACTCCGCTCGGCTTCAGCGAGTGGACCAACACCTGGCTTTGGCATTTCCGGGACGTCTATCTCACGCAGTGGCGACTCAACGAAGAAGAAATTACGCTGGATGATATTCCGGCCTCCGCGTTCGACTCATCGGCGGAACGTGCGCGCATTTCCGATTTGCTGGATCAATATAATGAAGAGCTGACGGTTGGGCTGGCGCTGGACCAGCAGTTTCGCGAGATCGCCCACGAACGGACCCAGCGGCATCCGTTGCGTACCTACCTTGAAATTCCGTTTCTGCGCTCACTCACGTTGTGGTTCACGCCTCGGATCGAACTACTGCCGTATTCGGGCCATTTGCGGCCTATACAGGTGGAATGGGAGGACGATCGCCCGGACTTTCTTACGACGCTCGGTTTGGTTGCGGCAAATATTGTCTATTTGGGGCTGGGGCTGACTGGGGCTTGGATCGCGCGGCGGCAGCCTGGAGCGGCTCTTCTGATTGTGTTCATTATTTTACGGACCGCATTCTTCACGACGTTTGTTGAAACGCCCGAGCCGCGCTACGTGCTGGAATGTTTTCCCGCCGTTATTGCATTGGGCGCGCAGGTTTTTGCCGGCTGGCGCTAAGATTCTTCGACGGGTTCGGGGTGAACCGTAAGGCGGAAAATCTGGGGGAATCTTTCCTTTACGCGGTCTTCCAGGGCGGCGGTGATGTCGTGAACCGCCGTGATGGGAAGATTTCCGTCCATGGCGCAATGGCAGGAGACTAGAATTTTGTGATCGGCGCTGCGCACGCGCACTTCATGGCAATCCACTAATTCGTGATACTCCGCTTGCAACGAATTCAGAAAATGCTGGACCGAGCGCGAAAGCTCTTTCATCTCTTCGGCGCCTCCAATTTTTACGCCGAGCGGTTCGATGTGAATATTAACGCGCGCGCCCGGGTCGGTGGCTTCCAGAATTTCATTTTCAAGCTCCGTGGCGCGCCGATGGGCTTCCCGCAAGCTCGATCCTTCTTCCACTTCAAGATGCAGCTCGATGAAAAGATGCCCGTCATACTGGTTCGCGGATATCTCGTGAACGGCGAGGCCGCGGCGCTGAGCGATCGCGCGAATAGTTTCAAAGGGGTGCTCGTTTTGCCTGGCGCGCGGCTCCACGTGCACCACCACGTCCGCGGGAACGATCTGGCCGATGCGCTTCTCCACCGATTCGCTGGCGGCGTGGGCTTGCTCGAGACTTGCCGTGCGCGGGACGCTTACGGTGACATCGACGAAATATCGCTGGCCGGCGCGGCGAACGCGCACGCGCTCAGTGCGTAACACGCCCTCGGTTTTGTCCACGGCAGCGGTGATCCGCTCGCGCAGGCCACTGGGAGCCACGTCGAGTAACGCGTCGGCGGTACGTTTGCCAAGCCGCGAGCCGATCCAGATGATTACGCCGGCGACGCCGAGGGCCGCCACTGCGTCCAATCTGCCCAGCCAGGGGATGCCAAATTTCAATCCGAGCCACGCGCCCGTGATGCCGAGTATGACGACAAACGTGCTCCAAACGTCGGTGGAGAAATGAAGCGCGTCGGCTTCCAGAGCTTCGCTGGGATATTTTTTAGCGACACGATTCAGCGCGCGCGAGCGAATGAAGTCGATCCCCATGGCAAACGTGAGGACGAGGATGGCAGTAAGGCTGGGACGCACTTCGACGGAGTGAAACACGAGTCGCTGAACGGCCTCCCAGATAATGTAAACCGCGGTGAAAAGCAGAAGGGCCGTTTCGACGAACGCGGAGAAACTCTCTACTTTGCCGTGGCCGTAGAGGTGATCGGAGTCGGGAGGCTTGTCCGCCACGCGGACGGAGAGATAGGTGATCACGGCGGCCACCAGATCGAGAATTGAGTGCAGCGCCTCGGACAGAATTCCCAAGCTGCCGGTAAGGGCCGCCAGAAAAACCTTCAGCGTGACAAGCACCACCGCCGATCCAATGGAGGCAAGAGCCGCCAACCGTTTCTCACGAGAGGCCTGCTCATCGAGGGGCGGGGATACAGATGACATGCGCTGGATTATACGCTCAGTCGAATCGCACTCCGAGAACTCAACCGGGCCCTCGTATCCAAGTCCGGAAAACTACCGAGCAACACGATGGGCGCGCCCTAACAATATGTACACAAGGTTAAAAGATCGTGAAATTTCTTGTTGACACCGAAATAATAGTATGCCAACTTGCGCCCGCCGAGGAGCAACCCCGGGGAATTGACCTTGAAGTCCGTTCCCCCACCAAGGTTCCGACCGCATCCCGAATTTAGTTGAGTGGCTGCGGATCTCGACTTCACGCTCCGGCTGAGGAGACCCAGACATCTATGAAACTGACGAGATGGATGTGCATATTGCTGCTCGCAAGCGTACCTGCGGCACCGCTCTTCGCGAAAGGCGATGACGATACCGCAAAGGCGAAAAGCACCGCTGCAGCCGCCGCCACAAGCACCGCGCAACCTCCTCCGGCGGACTCAAAGGATTCAAAATCTACCGCCAGCTCGACTCCAGCGCCTAACCCTAAGGTTACGGCGTTGCTGGATGTGCTGGTTGCAAAAGGGATCCTGGCGCCAGCGGAAGCAAACACAATTCGCAGCGCAGCTCCCGACGCCGAAGTTACGCTTCTGATCGAGGCGCTCAACCGCAAGGGCCTATTAAACGCAGCCGACTTGGCCGCGGTAGGCACCCCGGATGCGGCGCCCGCAGCCGGACCCGCGTTCGTCGC
>JBAVQA010000160.1:0-6383 GCA_049693595.1 Candidatus Acidiferrales bacterium
CGCTGCAATCTTTCCACCAGCTCGCGAGATTCCGCGCGCGACATATTCGCATTGGCACGGCGAAAATACGCGGAGACGGAATAGGGATAGCCGATGGTGGTTACGCCGGGCGTCGCAAGGGCGCGCTCGAGTCCCTGCGCGTTCACCACGATTCCGATAATTTCCGGAGCTTTCCCCGGACCAGCTTTCACTTCGCTTAGCTGTTGCATCACGGCTTCGCTGTCCGCCATTTGCGGAACGTGCTTGGGCGAAACGAAACTTACGGCGTCAATGTGGCGGAAGCCGAGTTTGAGCAAGCGGGTCAGGTACTGCACTTTTTCTATCGTCGGGATAATTTGGCGCAGGCCTTGCCATGCATCGCGCGGGCATTCAACAATGGTGACTTCATTTGCCATAGGATTAGTACCAAGGGCTCCGATAAATATGATTTGCGTACCACAACGCCGAAATTCCGCTCACAATCAATAGTGCCATCAGAAAAACAAGTATTCGCGACATCCTTCGTTGCGAGCTGTGAATGATCGTAAGAACCAAGGCCACTAAAAGGCCCAAATATGCGAGATATTGCGACACTTGATACATGAACCACATCCCCGAATGAGAATTGATGCCTCCCTGCGAGATGACGTACGAACTTGCCCATGCGAAAAAACATGGCGAGACGAGAAGCGCGGTACCGAGTAGCGTTGTAACTCCGCCGGCCTTCGGAAGCGCATTCTCTTCGTCCATTTAGGTCTGCAATACGCCGATTTTGAATTCGGCAACGCGCGGATTCAACGCCGCCGATTCCAGCGCTTCGATCAACGCTTCGCGCGTGCGCGCAGGATCGATAATCGCATCGACCCAGAGACGCGCAGCAGCGTAGCGCGGATCGGTTTGATGCTCGTAAGTTGCGCGCGTGGTTTCGTAGAGCTCTTTTTTCTCCGCTTCGCTCAACTTTTTGCCTTCGCGCTCGAGTTGCTTGATTTTGATTTCGACCAGCGTTCCTGCGGCCGCATCGCCTCCCATTACCGCATAACGCGCGGTGGGCCAGGCGAAAATAAATCTGGGGTCGTAGGCTTTGCCGCACATGGCGTAGTGGCCCGCGCCGAAACTGCCGCCGCAAATCACCGCGATTTTCGGCACCACGCTGTTTGCCACGGCGTTGACCATTTTTGCGCCGGCGCGAATGATTCCGCTCCACTCCGCTTCCTTTCCGACCATGAATCCGTTCACGTCATGGAGAAAAATCAGCGGCACCAGGTTCTGATTGCAATCGAGAATGAAGCGCGCAGCTTTGTCCGCAGATTCGGTGTAGATCACGCCGCCGAATTCGATGCGCTTGTCTCCCGTGCCGGGTGCGGCGACTGCCACGGATTTCTTCTGGTTGGCCACGATTCCAACGGCCCAGCCGCCGATTCGCGCGTAGCCGCACAGCAAAGTCTGGCCATACTCGGCGCGATATTCTTCGAATTCACTTTTGTCTACGATGTGCGCGATGATTTCGTGCATGTCGTACTGCTGCGCCGGATTCGACGAAAAAATTCCATAAATCTCATCTGCCGGATGGGCGGGCGGCGCGGAAGGCTTGCGGTCGAATGGCGCACCGGGGGGATGGCCGAATTTGTCAACCAGGGCGCGGATACGTTTGATGCACGCGGGATCGTCGGGCTCGCGAAAATCAATCGTGCCGCTGATCTGTGCGTGCATCTGCGCGCCGCCCAATTCTTCGGCCGAAGTTTTTTGACCGATAGCGGCCTGCACTAATGCGGGACCCGCGAGAAACAGGCCGCTTCCTTCGGTCATCAGAATTTTGTCGCACATCACGGGCAGGTAAGCTCCGCCGGCGACGCACATGCCCATGATCGCTGTGATTTGCGGGATGCCCATCGCGCTCATCACGGCGTTGTTGCGAAACACGCGGCCAAAATCGTCAGTGTCCGGGAAAACATCTTCTTGAAGCGGGAGAAAAACGCCCGCGGAATCAACCAGGTAAATTGTAGGGATGCGATTCTCGATGGCGATGTTTTGCGCGCGGATTACTTTCTTCGCCGTCATGGGGAAGAAGGCGCCCGCTTTTACGGTAGCGTCGTTCGCGATGATCATCACGCGGCGTCCTGAAACATGCGCCAAGCCGGTGATGGTTCCAGCGGCCGGAGCGCCGCCCCATTCTTCATACATTTCGTACGCGGCGTAGAGTCCCAGCTCGAAGAAATCCGTTTTCGCGTCGATCAGCTTGGCAATGCGTTCGCGCGCCGTCAGGCGGCCTTTCTTATGCTGGGCTTCAATGGCTTTCGCGCCCCCGCATTGGCGGATGCGCTCTTCTTCGTTTTTGATTTCCGTCAGCCGATCGACCATTTGCCGGCTGCGCTTTTCGAAGTCGGCGGATTTCGTGTCGGGACGCTTATCGTTTTTTGTGCCGCTCACCGGGTCCTTTCTTCGATCGGCGTTCTGGCTGCGACGCCAGTCCAGACGAGGACTACCAAACCACAAATTGTACCATTCGAAATTGGTTTTGACTTCGTCCGTAGATAAGCTAGAATCGCCGCGGTTCGAGGCCCTTGTTTCAAATCGGGCCCAAGTTCCTATCGGAGGCGCCTATGTCCTGCGGTTTTTACACGAAGGATAGGTCTGTCTCCGGCCTTCTGTTCTAATCCAGCCGGACCGCAGCGATCCTTCACTGCCTGCAATTCCCCAATTGTGGTTTGTTATTTCTAAAGACGATGGTATTCGTGCTTCCCGCCAATTCGCTGCCGGCGGCAACGGCTCAGGCCGAAAGGAAAAGACGATGGAGTTTATAGATTTGAATTTGGCGCGCCGAATGGAGATGGCCGAGGCACGCGCCTGCCGCGGATGCGCGGAGTCGTTTCACCAGATGCATCCTTACTTCCCGATTGCGGTGGAAGAAATTGCCGGGGGCTACGCGGTTTTTGCCGGTGTGGATTCGCCCGTTACCCAAGCGATTGGCGTGGGGCTCAACGGGGAAGTATCAGATGCGGAGCTCGATAAGCTGCAGGAATTCTTCTTTAGCCGCGGCGCAGCGGCTGCCGTTGAGCTCTGCCCTTTGGTTGATATGTCACTCTACGAAAGATTTGCAAAGCGCGGGTTCCACCTGCTCGAAGTTTCGGACGTGCTATTCCGCAAGCTTCCGATGCCGGATGATGGTGCGGAGGCAATGCCCTCTGATGTTACGGTGCGTCGCGCGGAGCCCGACGAAGCGAAGCTGTGCGCCGAAACTGTGGCGCAGGGCTTCGCCGAACATTATCCGGTGACGCAGGCCGGTCTCGATGTGATGGAAGGTTTTTTCCCTCGCACGGGCGATGAAGCTAGTGCTTTCCTGGCCTTCGTGAATGGGACTGTAGCGGGCGGCGCTACTGTTTCGGGGCGCGGAGGAGTTTGCGGCCTCTTCGGCGCTAGCACCTTACCCGCGTTTCGACGGCGCGGCGTTCAGACCGCGTTGATGTCGGCGCGGTTGGCGTGGGCGACGGAGCGAGGGTGCGACTTGGCTGTGAGTATCGCGCAGCCGGGAAGCGCTTCGCATCGCAACATCGAGCGGCGCGGCTTCCGCGTCGCCTACACACGAACGAAGCTCATCCGCGCATTGCCGTAGCATCGGAGCACTAAAGAGTCTGTGTCGCAACCGCAAATTCCGTCCCTCAGCGGCTAAAGCCGCATTGATTTTGTGCCATTTGCGGCACGACTAAAGTCGTGCCCTGACGAAAATCGGAGTTGCGACACAGACCCTAAAGCTCTCGGGCGGGGCGGACTGCAATTCGTGGATAGTTACGCTCCCGCTGGGGCGGGTGTAATTCGATGGCGGATAAAATCCACGATGGCTTGCGTGGGCGTTCCGGGAAGAAAGACTTCTGCGATTCCGCCTTTCTTCAGCGCGGGGATGTCCGCCTCGGGAATTATTCCGCCGATGAGAACTGTTACGTCATCCATGCCTTTTCCGCGCAGCAGTTCCATCAATCGCGGGCACAGCGTGTTGTGCGCGCCGGAAAGAATCGAAAGGCCGATGACGTCCACGTCTTCTTGAACCGCGGCTGAGGCGATCATTTCGGGCGTTTGCCGCAGGCCGGTATAAATTACCTCCATCCCGGCATCGCGCAGTGCGCGCGCGATGATTTTGGCTCCGCGGTCGTGGCCGTCGAGCCCAGGCTTGGCAATCAGCACGCGAATTTTCTTATCGGGCATGGCAAACAAGAATACTTCAAATGGCGCTCAAAACGATAGCAGAGCCAACCCTCAGTTGCGGGTCAGTGTCGGCAGCCGCGTTTTACCAGGCGTGAGGTCGATTTCTGGGTGTTCTCTCCGTGCAACGCCACCGTGTCACCCCATATACGCTATCGAAAAGAGACTGCTGACATGACAGTGACTTAATTGTGGATATTGAGCTGCTGATGATGTAAGCAGGGAGAATATAAACGATGTCCGAAAGGCTAAGACATATGCCTTTTCTCTGGTGGGCATTTGCCTTCTGGCTCTGGGCCTGCCTTTTCGCCTGTAATCCGATCGTGGGTCAGACGAACGTCGGCCCGAGCGTTTCTTCCGATCACGCACCGCAGAGGGAAAAGAAAGCCACGCTAAAGGGCTGTGTGGAAGGAGGACCAGATCAGTTCTTCCTCGCCACTGACGAGAGCGCACAATCGTTTGCGCTTACCGGAAACACTGCCGGACTAGAGAAATATAGAAACAAGGAAATAACGGTGGAAGGAGACGTAAGTGGCCCACCGATCCGGGTGGACGGATATTTCGAACCCTTTCATTCATTCCAAGTAGGCAGGATTGTGAAAATATCCTCGCAAAGGGAGCCGGATTTGAGTCCTTCGTTCAGTAATACATCCACGTGGCATATCGAGAGAAACGAGAAGTACGGTGTGGAGTTTGCGCACCCGGAGAGCATGACTTCGGCGCCGGATCGCTCACCAACGTTAGGACCCAATTTTGTCACGGGCGAAAATGTCGAGACCGTCAGTAGTTTTACAATCCCAGTAGAAACCTATTCGGGTGCTAATTTTGCGGGTGGGTCGTTCAGCATCTTTGTGAATCGGAATATTACAAATGCGGACAGCTGCAAGGAGTTTGGTAATACCAGCTCGCAAGAACATCCGGCGGCACCTTTCGTCGTTGGCACACTTCAATACACGAACATGGAAGACGGGAGCGCAGCCATGGGAACGTGGTATGAGTATTCCTATTTCCATATCTTTCAGAATGGGCTGTGCTACGAAGTTGAGTTTGAGCTTGTGGAGTATAACGCGCACAATGCGCCGACCGCGTGTAACGTTCCGCTTCTGTCCCGAGAGGACAACCTGAACGTGATTAAGCCGTTGCTGACGAGAGTATCTTTTTTTCAGCCGACCGTGGTGGTTTTGAAAGAACCAAGTTCGAACCCTATCCCTCGCGTCACAGAATTTACCGCTTCCTCCGAAACTGCGGAAGACACGACAAATCGCGGTCTAATCAGTTTTTCGTGGACAACGCAGGACGCAGATTATGTTGAGTTCACTTATACCTGCGTGGATCCGAGCGAAGCCGAACAGGCAGGTGTTTCATCCGTGGTGATTTCTGAAGATGGGCCGAACCGCTACTGCCAGAATATTCCGAGCTTCAAGACCTATTCTGCTGGCCACTTTTATCATTCGCCAAACTCATCTGCCGTCGTAGGGTTCGGCTATTTCAGTCATGACGATCCGACATCGGTCGTTGTTACGATCACCCCCTTTACCCATCGAACCGCGTATCCCGGTTCGAGCAAATCGCTAACGGTTACGATCAGCCCGTATAATCCATTTTCGCAAGGTGTACCGACCGACACGCGAAATATGACGCTCGCATATGCACCGACCGCGGAGGGCACGCAGAGCTACAAACAGGGATCACCTCTCACGATCACGTGGACCGACACGCGAATCCAAGATCCCTGCGTCAATTTGTATCTGGTCCAAGACGATGGCAGAGGGGGAGAAAACTATCTTCTCCAGATAAACGGCAAGCTCGAAATTGGCTGCCTGAAGCCATCGAGTAGCGGTTCGTACGCGTGGGCGGTAACGAACAAGTACTCTGGCTCTGGGTTTCGCGTGTTGGCGAGAACACCTGGCGGAACCTCCGGAACATTGGGGACGCCGTTCAGCATCGTTAAGTCCACACCGAGCTTACCCTAGTAGATTGCTGGACCGGAGTTACTGCCAGCGCGAACACAAACTCCTTCCATGAGAAGGCCGGTCTGAGTCAAGACGGTTTTGAGTTTCTTTCTGTGGAACCTAACTTTTTCACCGAGCCGCCTCTGTCGCCATCCTTCCATCCGCAGTCTTCCATGAGAAGGCCGGTCTGAGTCAAGACGGTTTTGAGTTTCTTTCTGTGGAACCTAACTTTTTCACCGAGCCGCCTCTGTCGCCATC
>JBAVQA010000161.1:0-15898 GCA_049693595.1 Candidatus Acidiferrales bacterium
GCCGAACAAACTGTTCGCATGACTTTTCTGGGCTATTCCAATAGCAGGATGTCACCTGGGTTCCGGAAAGGCACAACTCTCCAGATTGTCCGGTCGCCACAGGCTCCCGATTCGTGTCTGTGACGCATGCGCGCTGTCCATCGAATGGCCAGCCAATCGGAACAACGCCATTCACGCATTCGCGCGGAGATCGTTCTCTATTCCAACCGTAATGAGTAATTGCGATGGTCGTTTCCGTCGGCCCATAGAGATTTTCCACGATCGAGTTGGGCGCAGCATCCTGCCAAGCAGCCGCGTACGAGGCCGACAAAGGTTCGCCGCAGAAAAGGCTACAGCGCAGGGAAGGGAAGCAATCTGAGGACAACAGCCGGATCCGCGACAGTAAGCCGATGACGGAGGGAACCGAAAACCACATCGTGAGTCGATTGTCACGGATGAATTTTGACGGCGCCATCACAGATTTCTCGGGTACAACGAAGAGGCAGGCGCCTCGCTCCCAACAAACAAACATATCGTGAACACTCAAATCGAACGTCAGGTCAAATTCTTGAGAAAGGCGATCCTCCTCTGTTACTTGATAGCGGTCAGAAATATACTTAATATAGGGCAGAACATTGGAGTGGTGAATGGGAACCCCCTTCGGCACGCCGGTGGTCCCGGATGTGAACAAAAGATAGGCAACTGCATCAGGCTTGACTTGCGTTTTTGGGAAGAAGCCCTCAGCCGGAGCCATGTCGTCGGCGAATACAAAGTGGTGTTGAGGGAAATCGGATCGCAGAGTCAATTGGTCTGACACGTCAGGCAGAATTACGATCAAGCGTTGATCTAGGTCGGCCAGAAGGCTTGGAAGTTGCGAAGATGCTTCTTTGCCGACAATAATCGTGCAGCACCCTGAGAGAAGAAGCATCGACCGGGTGCGTTCGAGAGGGAATTTGGGATTCAACGGGACATAGCCTTTACCGCAGGCTAAAATGCTCAGAATTCCCGCGTATGCTGTCGCACTTCGGTGCGCAAGGAGGGCGGCAAGCGGGAATGGATCTCGCTCATTTCCGAGCACTGTGGCGGCAAGCGACCTAGCCAATCGCCAGAGTTGATGATACGTGAGTTTGTCCCCATTTACGTGAAGAGCTGGACGCTCAGGGAAGTTGCTCGCCGATTCCACGAATCCGGTTATGAGGCTCCGAGTTTCCTTTTCATCCGTCATGTTGACCGCACTGTCTCAAAACCTCGTTGGGGTTGTTGGTTCGCGGGTTGACTGCAAATGGACTCTGCGCAGCGCAGCCCTTCGAATAGTCGGCGAAGCCGGGAGAGCCTTGAAATCTTCCCCTTCAGACCACCCAGGCGTGTCATTTGAGCCTGCACGCCGGGTTCCGAAGCATTTATCATCGCCGCCATTGGTGTCCTATCACGATATTGAAAGTAAAAGGCTTATTCTTGGAAACAGGCCTGACTCTCGCCGCGGGGAAAATGAGACCTCTCCGCCGAAAGAACGAGCGGAAGTGGGTTGCCAGGATTGTGGAAAGGCCTTACCCATAATTCCTAGAAAAGGCACCTCTTACAGGATCTTTGACCTATATCAATCGCTGACGCGCTCACGATGAACAGTTTGACAGTTGATGGAGGCATTTTGGCGACGCCCAACCAGCTCAATATGGAAATGGATCGCAGTTGCCGAAACCTTGGCCGGGGAGCATGCGGAAACTGCGGAAAGAAGATTCTCCGGAGATGCAATTGGTTTCCTCGCGCTAGCCCGGTATGTGCCTCTCGCACACTAATCTGCGAAACATTTCTTCATCACACTGATAATGATAAACTTATGGCCGGTTCCAGATTCAATATTCTCCTCAACTGGCGAGCGAATTGCACGGTCAGCCGGGGGACACCTGTTTCCTTCGCAGGACATCGTGTGCTTCTCATCCGCCCGGGACGCACATCGAGGAGAACCGTGCTTGGATGATCGAACTTCGACGTCTCCCCCCTCTGTAGACCGAGGGAGCCCATTCGCAGCCGCTCAACAGGAGAGTCAGTCACACGAAGGATTAGATGAGTCTGAATTAGCTCATCCGAGTACGGTGGAGTTGTTCCGTGCTCAGGTGTCCAAGACACCGCATCGAGTTGCCGTTGTGGGCGGGAGCGAGCGACTTTCCTATTCCGAACTGGATGCGAAATCCAATCAGCTCGCTCACTGGCTGCGCGGCAGTGGTGTGCGACCTGAAACGGTAGTGGGTCTTTGCATGACCCGTTCTGCGTCCTTGATTGTTGGTGCCCTGGGCATTCTAAAGGCTGGAGGTGCATATCTCCCTATCGACTCAGATTTACCTGCCGATCGAGTGGAGTTTCTCTTGGACGATGCTGGTGCCGCGGTTCTTGTGACGGAAGTGAACCTGGCGAGAAAGATTGCCAAGGGCAGTCGACATGTCGTGATGCTAGATCATGAAACCCAACGACTGAACGGCATGCCCACGATCGCAGTTGAAGACAGTGTTGGGGCCGATCACCTTGCATATATCATTTATACGTCAGGCTCGACGGGGACGCCGAAAGGCGTGGAGGTTACGCACCGGAGCCTATCGAATTTGATTGAGTGGCATCAGAAGACCTTCCAGGTTACCGCGGAAGATCGTGCGACCCAATTGGCCGGCCTCGGCTTTGACGCTGCAGTCTGGGAGATTTGGCCGTATCTGACTGCAGGCGCCAGCGTCTATTTTGTACCGGACTCCATCCGAACTGCCCCTGATCAGCTTCGCGAGTGGTTTGTCCAGAACTTGATCACAATCGGCTTTGTCCCAACGGCCCTTGCCGAACTTCTGCTCAGTCTCAATTGGCCCAGGGAGACAGCCCTTCGATTCATGCTGACCGGAGCGGACACTCTTCACAAGTACCCATCGTCCCACTCGCACTTGCCATTCCAGCTTGTGAACAACTACGGCCCAACGGAGTGCACGGTTGTCACCACGTCGGGAATTGTCCCAGCTGTAGAAAACTCGGACGTGCTCCCTTCGATTGGCCGACCGATTTCAAACGCCCAGATCTACATCCTCGATGAAAATATGCAACAGGTCGCCGATGGTCAGCCGGGAGAGCTGTTCATTGGTGGTGTCGGCGTAGCCCGGGGTTACCGCAATCGTCCTGACCTGACAGCCGAGCGGTTCATTGCGAACCCGCTAGCAAACGGGAACGCTGATCGGTTGTACCGCACGGGCGACCTCGTCCGCATGTGGCCAGATGGGCAGCTTGCATTTCTTGGCCGCACGGACGAACAAGTCAAAATCTCTGGCTACCGCATTGAACCGAATGAGATTGTGCATGCGCTCGAAAAACATGGCGCAGTTCAAACGGGCTGCGTGATGGTTAGGGAAGATGTACCCGGCAACAAAAAGCTGGTGGCCTATATTGTCACAAGACCGCACGCAGAGGTGACGGACACTGAACTACGCACCTTTCTGCAGCAAAAGCTGCCGCTCTATATGATCCCCACTGCGTTCGTGGTCCTCAAAATATTGCCTTTGACGCCCAACGGAAAGATCGATCGCGCCGCGCTCCCGGTCCCAGAGTCGGTCAACGTGCTGCGGGACACGACAGTCGTCGCGCCGCGGAGCCCGATCGAGCAGCGCATGACGGACATCCTATCGAAGCTCCTGAGACTCGATCAGGTCGGTGTCGAGGACAATTTCTTCTTGCTGGGTGGACATTCTCTGCTCGGAACTCAATTGATTGGAAGAGTTCGCGACGCATTCGGAGTGGAGCTCTCGCTTCGAACCGTCTTTGATGCGTCTACGATTGCCCAACTCTCTATAGAGATTGAGAAGCTCCTCCTAGCCAAGCTCGATGCAATGAGCGAAGAAGAGGCCCAGCAGCTTCTCGAAACGCAGGAACGAGCCCGGATCGACGGGAACCCTCGGTGAGCGTAAACCTGGATGCAATTCCGCCCACGGAGAAGCGCGGGCCCATCCTAAGTTTGTACCATCTGCTCGATCCAGATGTACTCGCCGATCCGTATCCTCTCTTTCACCGCCTGCGCACGGAAGACCCTGTCCACTGGGACCCGTATCTCCACGCCTGGGTGGTGACGCGATACGCCGATGTCGTGAAGGTTTTGCTCGAGTTCTCTGCCGATCGCACTCCAACACCCGAGCGCCTCGTTGAGATGGAACTCAAGGAACTTTCGCCGATCGCGAAGGTAATGGTCAAGCAGATGCTATTCCTCGACCCGCCGACTCACACCCGCATTCGCAGCCTGGCTTCATTCGCATTTACGCCTCAGCGGGTCGAGGTGTTGCGGAATCACATTCGAGACATCGTAGGAAACCTGCTCGACCGTGCTCTTTCTAAGGGCACCATGGATGTAATTGCCGATCTCGGCGAACCGCTACCGTACACCGTCACGGCAGAGATGTTGGGTGTCCCCATCGAGGATGCTCCACAGTTGAAGGTTTGGTCGCAGGATTTTGCCGAGATGTTAGGCAACCTCCAACACAACCCGGAACGAACGCCAAAGGTCCTGCGCGCCGTGGAGGGGATGACTGAGTACTTCCAGAAAGCCATCCAAGAGATCAAGAAACATCCCCGCGAAGGACTGGTCCACTCCTTCCTTACCGCAGAGATCGATGGCGACCGATTCACGGAGGAAGAGATCATCGCGAACACGATTGTCACCATGGTCGGCGGCCAAGAGACCACCACCAATCTCATCGGCAACGGCGTTTTGACATTGCTCCGCAAGCCCGAAGAATTTGCAAGATTGAAGTCCAACCTTTCACACATTCCTTCCGCCGTTGAAGAAATGCTGAGGTATGAACCTCCGAGTCAGCAAACAGCTCGGCTGGCCCCTCAGAATGTTGAGCTGGGAGGAAAGAAGATCGGCAAGCGTCAAGCCGTGATCGCGGTTATGGCCGCCGGTAATCGCGATCCGGAGCGCTTCCCAGATCCTGACCGGTTTGACATCACTCGTCCAGACAACCGGCATCTCTCGTTTGGTTGGGCCGCCCATTTCTGTTTTGGTGCTGCTCTGGCTCGAATCGAAGGGCAGGTTGCCTTCGAGATGATGTTGCGCAAGATGCCGAACCTTCAGCTCGTTCCCAAACCACTGGTTTGGAGGACGAACCTAGGCTTGCGAGGATTGACAGCGCTTCACGTGACATTTTAAAGCCAAGTACCCGTTGGTCGCGATTGCTGTTTCGCGAGACAAGAGTTCTTCATGCCTCTTTTATCAAAGAAGCCGGGTAGGCAGTTCGATTCGCGATCCATCGCGAGAGGAAGGGCTTCAGCACGTTTGGCATCCAGTCATCCCCCTGGCATCTCAAGTCTGCGCCTCAGGCCACTAGCGGCCCCAATTACCCTTGTTGCGCTTCACGAAGAAAGGCTCGAATGCTGCCCAAGTTGGCCCGAAGAGTCATTTTTGCTTCGAGGGAATGTCGTCAACAAACGCCGAGTCGAATTTGCATTGGGGCGAGCTGCTGCCCACCTCGCACTCCTAGGAGCCGGACACACGAACTGCTCGCCCGTGCTGCAGAAAGCAGGTCGCGAACCGGCATGGCCAGCTGGATTCGTTGGGTCTATCACCCATTGCGGTTCTTGGGCCGTGGCAGCTGCCGCGAGGACTGAATCTCTGAAGTCGCTTGGAATTGATCTCGAAGATGTCGAGGCCGTTCCACATGAAGAGATCGCCGATTTGGTGTGCAGCGATGTTGAGCGCGAATGGGTGTTCCGAGGGGGAAACAGCAAGCGGAAAGTCGCCATGTTGTTTTCCGCAAAGGAAGCAGTCTATAAAGCACTTTTCCCCTTGTGCCAGAAATTTTTCGATTTTCATGCGATTGAGCTCACTTGGTTCCCGCAAAGCGACTCGTTCGGCGGCGTTCTCCTGGAGGAATTGAATCTTCAGCTCCCCGTGGGCTACCGTATGAAGATCGGCTGCCAGCAGAGGGCGAATTTCGTATTCACGTACTTAACCATCGGTGCAAACGGTGCCGCCGCATCCGACGCGAACGCTTCGAGCGCGACCTAGAGCTTGAATCCAATGGGAACGACTCCAGGTCCTACTCTCTCGGAAGCGAAACGACGGCTCCTCGAGAAGTTGATCAAGGGCGATCCGGCCCAGTCTCCTGCATCAAACCAAACGATCACACCACGCCCGGAAGGTGAAACGACGCCATTGGGATTGGCACAGGAGCAAGTATGCCGTCGCAACCTGCGGGCTCGAGGTAAACCCCCACTCTACAATGAAACCATCACAGTACATCGAAAGGGTCCACTCGAACCCGCGCTGCTCGAACGATGCTTCACCGAGATTCTGAGGCGTCACGAAGTTTGGCGCAGTTCGTTCCTCCTCGACAGCAGTCAATATGTCCAGGTGATTCACCCAGCCCCCTTTACCATGAAAATTCCCGTCTTGGACCTTCGCGATCTGCCTGGCGGGGAGCGCGAGGCAGAAGCGGCAAGGCTCGCCTCTGAACAGGCTCAGAAGCCGTTTGACCTGGAGCAAGGTCCCTTGTTGAGGCCACTGCTTCTAAAGATGGATGACGCGAGTTGCAGAATTATTGTGATCGCTCATCAATCGATCGTGGACGGCGTCTCGGCTTACCAAGTCCTTCCTACCGAACTAGCAGCGCTCTACGAAGCTTATTCTACCGGGATGGCTTCGCCGCTCCCGGAATTGAAAATCCAGTACGGTGATTTTGCACGCTGGCAGCGTCAATGGCTTCAGGGGGAAACCCGCAATCGACAGCTCATGTATTGGGAAAAACAGCTGGCCGGAGAGCTTCCTATTCTTCGATGGCCCCAAATGGCCTTCCGGCCAAGCAGTGAATCTTTCCGCGGCGTGGTCCACTCATTCACATCGCCACCTGGATTTGCCGAGATGGTCAGGGACCGTGGGCATGCACAGGGGGCCACTCCATTTATGGTCCTTTTGGCAGGATTCACAGCTTTGCTCCACATTTACACGGAGCAGAACGACATTCTTGTCGGCACGCTCTCGCCTGCGGGGCGCAAACGCTCCGAAGTACAGGGACTGCTAGGGTATTTCCTCAATCCCGTGGCCCTCAGATATACCATTTCCACCGAGTTTACATTTCGAGATCTGCTACTCGAAACACGACGTCTGATCTCTGAGGCGATATCGAATGACGATGTGCCACTCGAGTTCGTGGCCGAGCAATTAAATTTGAAGTCAAGTCGGGATCCGTTTGTAAAGGTTGCGCTTTCCCTTCAGCCACAAGTCCCCACCGTCGAGTCGGGATGGAATGTCACCTCCATGGACGCACAGAGCGGCGGTACGGTTTGGGATCTCTACCTCGCGTTTATTGAAGGAGAGCACGGCTTAGAAGGCCGTGCGCAATACAACCCGGACATATTTGAGGGAGCTGTTATCACCGCTATGCTCGGGGACCTGCACAAGGTCATCTGGACTGGAGTTTCAGACCCCACAAGACGAGTAAAAGACCTACTCCAGAACAAAGATCGCTAGATCGTGTCGGTGAATCCGAGCAGCGTATCCGCAATCGTTGAATCTCCTTTGCGATGAAACAAAAACCGGATTTGCTCCGAGGTTTTCACAGGTAGCTAGGACAGATCATCCGCCGAATCGTTGCGGCGTTCTGGACTTTTGCGAAATCCCCACCTCCTCCTAACAAGCGAGGAACCCCGCTGCAAGTCGTCTTGAGGCCTCAGGAAGGTTTGCGGCATTGGCTCACGATCATGCAAACACCCGCAGTTTCGAAAGCATTGGGCGAACTTTTTCTACGAGAACGTCAAGAATACCGAGTGAGGTCCAATGGTCACCGGATTCTTTTCTTTGCCGAAACCCCACCCACAGTAGCGACGCGAAGTAAACCACGCCCCCTACGGCAACCAGACTCAACAGTCCAATCCAGGATTTCACCGCGAACCAGGAATGCAAGCAGAAGAGAGAAACCGAGAGCGGGACCGCCAGAAGGCACGGTTTCAAACAGCCTTCAATCAGGTAGCTACTGAGCGACATACCCAACAATCGACAAACATGGCGGGGAACAAGAATGAGGCTTGTGAGCAGCAACGTTGCAGAAACAACGACGGAGAACGCGAAAAGGCCGGAGAGCTTCAGAGCGATGCCTCCGAGCACGACAAATGCTGCGCCTTCGCCAAGACGAAATCCAATCAATCCTTTGTGCCGGCCCATGCCAAACAGCATCGACTGAATACCCGCTTGTGTCGCGCCAGCGCCCATTCCGAGCGTGAGCACTGCAAGGAGTGGGTAAGCCGAAACGTAGGCCGCTCCCACCCACAAGCGCAAAAGGTCGCGCCCGAAGATGAGGAGAATCGCCGCCATGGGTGCGAGGAACAGAAATGCACCCTGCGCGCTCATCAGGAGCAGGCGGCGCAGGTTCCCATAATCCTCGCGAGCTTCCAAGTGGCTCGATGCCGGGTTGATGATCTCCGTCATTGTGCTGATGCCGTCGATCGGGAATCTCAAGAGCCTCGTCGGAAGAGAAATCAATGTAATTGCCACCGGGTTCATGAGCACTCCAACGATCACAGGGAAAATGTTAGCTTTCAGCTTGTCTCCGACGCCGACCCCAATTGTCACCGAGGCGTAGCGGAACATCTCCCGGAGCGTGCCTCGATTCACCAGTTTCGGATTCAGTTTGACACCTCCAATCGCGCGCAGCGCAAAGGGGATCTGCAGTACATAGCTGAGAAAAATCGAAAGTAGCACGACCGATCCCACCGCGAACAATTGGCCCCCCGCGCGGATCGCGGCGATTACGACCACAACGCGAACGAGTAAGCTGAAGGTCTGGACCATATACACTTGGTCAAATCGACCCGACGCATCGAGTGATCCAGCAAAGACATTCAAGGGAAAAGTAAGTCCCTGCATGATGCCCGCGAGCAGAAAGAGAGATTGAAATGCGTGCGCCGTTGTCCCGCTAACTCCAAAGATTCGGGGCAGCCACGGAAGCGCCAGAACAGTTGCCAGAATGGTCAGAAGACAGATGCCCCAATAGAAATAGAAAGCGCTCGAGACGACTCGATTGATTTCGTTGTGGTCGTTCAGGGCCAAGGCACGTGAGACGAATCGCAATATCGCGGACCGAACTCCGAAGTCGAAAAGGCCGTAGTAGCCAGTCAGCGAGGTCACCAGCGTATACAGACCGAATTCCACCTCGCCAAGGTGATGTAGTAAATAGGGTGTAAGAAGGAACGCGACGACTGCATTAACGAGCACCGCGAGCCAACTCGTCGCGACAGCCCTCAGGACATGGGATAGCTTCACGCGTTCTTCCTTGGATTATCGTGGCGCTACTTCTTGAACACATCCAGGGCGGAAAGGTCCCACACGTTTCGTAGAAGGGTCTGCATGGGTTTTTGATCCGCTGCTTCGAGGAGCTCGGTAAACAAGCTTCTGTTTTCGGGCCAAGTCCGCGCGACGGCCAGGCACCGGTCGCATGCGCCTCCACGAGGATGCACAATCCTTTGGGCGCTTTGCAGCAATCCCGGTTGATATTCCCTGTCTGCGATCCAAGTGCCGAGCGCGCGCGCTTCTCTCCGGCAGCTAATGTTTCCGGGGGCGAAGCTACGAGTGGCTACGCGAAACATCGCCAAATCGGGCTCCGAATCTCCGATCGCGAATACTTCAGTCGCATGTAGGCCGACGAAATCTTGCAGCGCGACAAGGCCAATGCCTTTGTCAATCTCCTTAGCAAGCACGGCTGTGTCGAGGCCCGTGTGCACAATGCGGAGACGTTCCACTCCAAGCCCAGCGAGAACGTCTTGCACGAGAAGCGATGGAATTGCCGTTGGTCGCTCACCCTTCAACGTGTAAGCGCGCAGGGAATACTTATAACCATCATTCAGGAATACTCCCGGGATCTTTCGCAGCGCCTTTCTTGCTCGCTCCAACTCATCCAACGACTCAGGGCTGACAACCACCTGTTCACGGGCTTCCACTGCGTCCCATATGACGCTCCCATATTCAGCCACGCCACCCGCAAAGCCGTAGTTCCGGCAGTAGAGCTTTACTTCGTTAAGCGTTCTTGCTGTATTGACCGCAATTGCGAATCCATGAGCGTGGAGCAACGAAATCGCCTGAATGCCGGCCGCGGTCGCGAGAGGGAAGCCGAAAACCATGCGGTCGAGCACTCCGTCGATGTCAGTTACGACGAGTGGGCCATGCCAGTACACCCGCTCCGGGACTCTGCAGTGTTTGCCGCATTCTCGGATTGTTTGCCCCACAAGGAAGTTCCAAGAACCAATGTATTGCTGGTTGAAATCGTCTCGCCGGTCCAGGGACCGCGGGTGTCGTAGACCAGAAGCCGCTCGATTCTGGGCCCACAAGCCAACCAGCAGTTTATTCATGAAGAGTCTGCTTTCGATTTCGGAGTCGCCACTTTTCTCAATATAGGCACCGACCATCCGTGCAGTCTCCTCTTCTCCTAGCGAGAAGTAGAAGATGGCACTCGCCAGGTCGTACGCGGGGTCAGTCATCAGGAGCTCGTTTTTCCCCTGACAGTGATGTTCGAAGTCCGTCTTCACCAATTGGGAGTCCACGGCAACCCACTCTTCGAGCGACATTTTGCTGTCGGTCATGACCGCTTGAGAGGTGCTTGCGAGGGCGAGTTCGCGCTGGATGCGTGGTTGCTGTATCTTTCTCACTAGCCCTGCGTTGTACGCGCGGCTCAGCCAGTACGCCAGCATTTGAAATCCGTTATGTCGGCCCTCGCGGCCAAGAACTGGTGTCGGGTTGCTGCCTAGGGCTAAGGCCTTAGCACGGGCTACGACATAAGAAGCGAGCATTTCACTTATGGAAGCGCGATCAAATGCCAGTGCCGGGAGAAGATCCGCTTGAGGCAGCCATTCCATATAGAGAATGCCGTCGCGCAGACCGAGAATAGGGGGAACAAATTGTCCCAGGCGTTGCCCTGCGACAAAAGCGTGGTATCCAAGCCAACCCGACCCCACACTCTTCGCGAGAACATACCGGACTTCACGATTACCGGCACTGTCTTGAAGGTGGACTTCGTAGACACGCTTGAGACGCACATCCACCTTGTCGGGAGGCTGCGTTCTCCACTCATGATTCAGCTTCTCAGTTCGGGGACTACACTTGACCTGAATGTCCACATAGTTCCGGCCGCGGAAATATTCTTTAAGCCGTTCATCGACAGCCTTCGATTCGAGCCATCGCTGTTTACTCCGTTCGGCTGGCTCCAGAGTTACGGCGTGGACCCGGGGCAGGGACTGGAGTGCAAGTGAACTTTTCCAATCCGGCAGTGCAGGCTCGACTGGGTTCAACACGACAACGTCGTCGTCACGAAAACCCGCTTCACGTAACAGATCAACGGTCTGGATCAGAGTTTGTCCCGAATGGATTGATTCGTCCGCGATGACAACGCGTGCTTGCTTCTTGGCCGCTTGACGCAGCGCGGATGATTCCCAAGCAGCCAAGCCCTTCTTGGGCCGCACGGCTGTCCAGCATACGTCGGTGAACTGTTCGCTGCGTAGGTAAGCACAAAGAAGCGGCGCCAGAAAGGATCCGGCTGTTCGCAGTCCCATGACAATAGTGGGTCGATTGCGTTGAGGGAAAGAGTCCACAAATCTCCGCCCCAATTCAAGGCAATCTTGGGCCGTAAAATCTCTTGAACGAAAGAAAGCGGGGATCTTGGGGAGTCGATCCATGAATGTTACAGGGAAATCTGCCGTCAGTAGATTCGCCACGCAATCTCGATCTTGGAACAAGAGTGTGGAGTTTAAATCCGACGGCACTACGGCGTGTTGGGCAAAATCCGTCAAGGCAGCGGCCCAGGTCTCTCTCCATCGCTCGAGCCGGGAGAACCTCAAGGCGCGGATTTTCCCTGGAAAGTTGACCAATCGCTCGGCGATCCTGGCCGCAGGACCTGTAAGTGGGAGGACTTGGGCGACCTTAGAAAAATCGTAGCTATTCCCGACGAGAAAATCATCCAGGGTGTCCGTAAGGCTGCAGGCGAGCAGAAGTATATTCGTGATGACCTCAGTTCTGCGCCAATCGTCTGTAGTCTCTCTGAGCTTCCTCAGTTCCTCGCGCAGGTTACTGACGAGTTGGCCGACGGTTGGGAACGCATTCAAACACCATGAGTATTGCTCGTAGAATTCGGCTTCTTCTGGCAACGGTGCGATGGGAAGCCGACCTCGATTTTTTCCTTCGAGCTCTTTGCCTGAGTTCCAGATGCCGACTCGGACCTCGATATCCGATGGGTCTTCAGCTCCGCCCGAGGCTGCTTTTTCTGTTCTCATTCTTGAAGTCGGAAACCTCTCTTCTTAATCGCTGAGCAGCCTAGACTTGCACCTAGATCCCTCGTGCAACTGCGCTTCCAAATTTTCCGCGCAAGGCAGAACGTATCTATGTGAAAATAGGACCTTTATATAAGACTCCAACTGCTTACAGGGAGAAGCGCTGTTGAGTGGAAGTTTTTTTCCTTAAAAGTCTGATTCGCATTCCACAAAATGAATCTTCTGATTCCTATTCGCCGTGAAGAGCAGCGGCAGAACTCTAAACACACGCACCACGCAGGGCCTGCAGAGGTTAAGTGGCGGTCACAGAGGCAAGTCGACGCCTGCTCAAATCCGTCTATTCCATTTATTTACTATGCGTTGCGGGTTACTCAGAAGGACATCGGATCGTCGCGGACTGTCAATTGCTGACTCAATATGATTCTTTCGTTCGGTAGTAACAGGCGGGCGATACGCGCTTCCTGCGATAGAAGCTGGCCATCAATCTGCAACAGATACTCATTTGGTCCGCCCCGGGCTGGAGAGGTAGGGGTTTGCCCGCCAAGTGCGTCTGAGCTCGCGTCTCGAGCGCCGGGGAATCGGCAGGCCTGTGCTGCGTTTTAATCGAACGTCTGCCCAGCCGTACAAGCACTTGAACGGTTAGACACCGTCGTTAGGGAAGATGGATGGGGAAATCGACAACGCAGAGAGAGGAAACTGTAGTGAATCCGGAGCCTGCTCCCCTTTCCGACGCGAAGCGAAGGATTCTCGAAAGATTCGTTCGGGGCGATCTCGGAAAGGCTGCTGAGGCGCATCCACCCATCACTCGGCGCTCCCCGGATGAACCCGTTCCGCTCTCCTTGCCTCAACAGCAAGTCTGGCTCCACGCCCAAATGGCGACCGATGTTCCCTTTTACAATGAGGCGATGACGGTACATCGCAGTGGCCCCCTAGATCGGGATTTGGTCGGACGTTGCCTACTTGAAATTATCCGCCGGCACGAGATCTGGCGCACGACGTTCGAAATCCGCCACGAGGTCCCGGTCCAAGTCATCCACGAGCCCCCATCGAGTATTCCACTGCCGTTGGCGGACTTGCGAAATCTCCAAGAGATCGAACGAGAGGCCGAAGCGAGCCAGCTAGCCACACAGGACGCGCGGCTTCGTTTCGATCTTAAGAAAGGACCGCTGTTCCGGGCGCGGATTGTTCGCTTGGGCGACGAAGAATATCGCCTGTACCTCACCTTTCATCAAATTATTTTCGACGCGGTTTCTGCCTATCAAGTCTTTCTGCCAGAGCTTTCAACATTGTATGAATCGTTCGCTGTTGGCAAGCCTTCGCCTCTGCCCGAGCCCGCAATGCAGTACGGGGACTTTGCGTGTTGGCAGCGGAACAAGCTCGATCCCGAGGTGTGGTCCGAGCAGTTGGCTTTCTGGAAAAGGCAATTTCCCGGCGAGCTCCCTGTGCTTGAGTGGCCAATCGACCGGCCGCGCCCGGTCATGGAAACTCATCGCGGCGCAATTCAGAGATTCACATTGACGCCAGATCTTGTTCGCTCTCTCCGCGAATTAGCCCAACGGGAAGGCACCTCCCTCTACATGATGTTGCTCGCGGGGCTGGCGGTTTTACTGCACCGTTACACAGGACAGGAGGACCTGGTATTCGGAGGCCCCACAGCGGGACGGACTCGAATAGAATTGGAGCGGGTCTTGGGGTATTTCGTCAATCCAGTAGCGCTGAGAATCGATCTCTCCGGCAACCCGACGTTTCAGGAATTGCTAGGGCGCGTTCGAGGAGTGGTTTTGGATGCTCTTCAACATGCGGAGGTTCCCTATCCTCGCGTTGTAGAGGAAGTCCAACCGAAACCCGATCCGAGTCGCAACCCCCTCTTTCAAGTTATGGTCTCCCAGCAGCCTCAGATGCCGCCGCTACCCAAGGGATGGAGCCTAGAGACAGAGGAGGTCTCGAATGGCGGCTCCAAGATGGATTTAATCATCGTGATTGATGACAAGGGGGAAAGCATTTCAGGCCCAATTACATATAACCCGGACGTGTTTGACGCCTCGACCATCGGGCGAATGATCGGACATTGGAAGACGCTTCTTCAGGCGGCCGCCAGGGAGCCCGAGAGAAAGATTTCAGATTTGCCCATCCTCAGAGAGGAAGAGCGAGAACAGATTCTCTTTGAATGGAACGATACGCACGTCGACTATCCGCAGGATGTTTGTCTCCACGAACTGATCGAGCGTCAGGCCGAGCAGACACCGGAATTCACCGCTGTCATCTTCGAAGAGCAAGAACTCAGCTATCGAGAATTGAATACACGCGCGAATCAACTCGCATTTCATCTGCGCAAATTGGGCGTGCTCCCCGACGACCTGGTCGGAGTCTGCATGGAACGATCCGTCGAGATGGTGGTCGCCCTGCTTGGCGTCCTAAAGGCTGGCGGCGCATATGTTCCTCTGGATCCGGAATATCCAAAGGATCGCTTGCGCATGATGCTGGAGGATAGCAAGCCTTCTGTCTTGCTGACACAGCAACATCTGATCCCGCGATTGCCCGGCATTTCTGCAAACCTGATCTGTCTTGATACGGATTGGCCCGGCATCGCAATCGGAGATGGGAGAAATCTAAGTCCGGTCGCCAGCCCTGCCAACTTGAGTTATGTGATTTACACTTCGGGTTCGACCGGCAAGCCCAAGGGCGTGCTGAATACACATGCCGGGATTGTTAACAGGCTGCTCTGGATGCAAGATGCGTATCGCTTAACACCGGCAGATCGCGTCTTGCAAAAGACACCCTATAGCTTCGACGTATCCGTCTGGGAATTCTTCTGGCCACTCATGACCGGGGCGTGCCTTGTTGTTGCAGGGCCGGGCGGCCAAAAAGATGCCGATTATCTTGTCGATCTGATTTGCCAGGAGCAGATCACCACACTCCATTTCGTGCCTTCCATGCTCCAGGCATTTCTTGAAGCTAACGGTGTGGAGAAGTGTCTCAGCCTGAGGCGTGTGATTTGCAGCGGCGAAGCATTGCCTTTCCACGTGCAAGAGCGCTTTTTCTCGCGATCGAAAGCAGAGTTACATAATCTGTATGGCCCCACTGAAGCGGCGGTCGATGTGACCTATTGGCCGTGCCACCGCGGCACGGACGATCCGACTGTTCCGATCGGTCGACCGATTGCGAATGTCCGAATTCATATTCTCGATCGGTATCTCCAACCTGTCCCGGTGGGCGTTCCAGGGGAGCTCCATATCGGAGGAGTCGGCCTGGCAAGGGGGTATCTGAATCGTCCGGAGCTCAGTGCGGAACGGTTTATTTCTGATCCGATCACCAAGAATCCCGAGACCCGTCTTTACAAGACCGGCGATCTGGCAAAATATCGGTCGGACGGAAACATCGACTACCTGGGCCGCATTGACGACCAGGTCAAGGTGCGTGGATTTCGAATCGAGCTCGGAGAGATTGAATCCGTACTGCGCGATCATCCGGGTGTTCGCGACGCTCGTGTAATTGTTCGGGAGGACATACCGGGCGACCGGCGCCTGACGGCTTACATAGTGTTGAAGGAAGAGATTTCGATTCCGGACACAGAGATTCTCGATTCCGCGAGGAAAACACTCCCCGCCCACATGATTCCAGAGCTCGTACGGCTCGCTGAACTGCCTTTGAC
>JBAVQA010000162.1:0-6466 GCA_049693595.1 Candidatus Acidiferrales bacterium
GCTCGGGATTCACCCCTCCGAAAAGCGGGTCGCGCGTACCGCGAATTTCCTCGCATTCAATTCCTTTGCGGCGGAAAAGTTCAAGCAATATGCCGCGCCCCGCTCCGTGCATGGGATCGATAAGGAATCGGAGCTTCGCCGCGCGCAGCCGATCCCAGTCAACAAGCCCGGCAAGCGTTTCCAGATACGGCGTACGCACGTCGAGAGAACGAATCAGGTCTTTGCGCGGCGGAAGAGGGGGTACGCCGTCCTGCAGAACTTTCTCCAGTTCCGTCTCAATCTGCGCAACAATCGCGGGCGAAGCGGAACTGCCGTAGCTCGCCTTGAATTTCATCCCGTTCCAGCGAAATGGATTGTGGCTCGCCGTGATTTGGATTCCCCCGGCGGCGCCGCGCATGCGCACCAGCAACGAAAGCGCGGGCGTAGGACACGCGTCGGTAGCAAGCGAGACCGGCGTACCCGCAGCTGAAACAGTCTCGGCGACGACTTGCGCAAATTTCTCCGAACCGAAGCGTGTGTCGAAACCCACTAATATTTCCGCTCCCGGTTTTTCCGCGCGGACCACGTAACGCGCGATGGCGTGCGCCACCGTCCGCACGTTCTCGTACGTCACTTCTTCCGCGATTACGCCGCGCCAGCCGTCTGTGCCAAATTTAATTTGCGCCACGGTTCAGAGTATAAGCGATGGATTTTGCGTCGGAAAGGAAGTGTTGCAGGGCCGCGCCAAAAATAACCAGCCAAAATGGGAAAATGCCGTCCGTACCCGGATTACAGCAGGTGCTTTAGCTTCCGCTCCTCAAGCCGCTTCACAATTCGCCCCACGTCTTGCGATCGTTCGCGCGGACACAAAAGAATGGCGTCATCGGTCTCGACCAGCACCATGTCCCGTACGCCAATCGCCGCCACGAACTTCTTCGGGCTCCAGAAATAGTTTCCGCTCGCGTCGATTGAAAAGAACGGTCCTGCCGAAACGTTCGTGCCTGGTTTCGAAGCGAGTAGTTCGTAAACAGCGGCCCAAGAACCGATATCGCTCCAGCCCACGCGTGCCGGAATCACGCAAACACGGGTGGTACGCCCATCTGTGCGTTTCCGCGCTCTAGTCCCACTGGAACTCAACCTCGTGGCCGGCTCCATCACTGCGTAATCCACTGAAATATTTTCAAGACGCGGGTAAATTCGCCGCAGCGCGGATGCATACCTCGCTGTACCGATAGTCTTGGCGAGCGATGTAAGCGCCGCGTGCGTCGCGGGAAGAAATCGCCGTAAGTTCTCGAGAAAGGTCGAGGCGCGCCAGAAGAACATCCCCGCATTCCACAGGTATTTTCCTGACGCCACATACTTGCGCGCGACGGGTGGTCCAGGTTTTTCAGTGAATCGGCGCACGGCATAAGCCGCCACTCCGCGCGGCCGAGCGACGAGGCCGCTGCGCTCAGTGTATCCATACCCGGTTTCCGGCCGCGTAGGTGGAATCCCAAGTACGACCAAGTTTCCCGGCGTGCGCGCCAGATCGAGCGCCGCGCGTACAAGTTTGCGATATGTCGTCGCATCGGCAACGTAGCTGTCGGCGGGAAGCACAGCCATCAGAGCGTCGCCGTGCTTGCGCACAAGGTGAATCGCCGCGAGCCCGATAGCCGCAGCCGTATTGCGCCCAACGGGCTCAGCCAATATTTGCGAAGAGGGTACACGGCCCAGTTCGCGCCGCACTCCGGCCGATTGCTCGGCGTTTGTCACCACCCAGAAATCCCGCAACGAAACGATCGGCTTCAATCGCTCAACAGTTTCGCGCAACATGGTTTCATTCCCCGCGATGTTTAGAAGTTGTTTGGGAGACCGCATGCGGCTGCGTGGCCAGAACCGCGTGCCACGGCCCCCGGCGAGAAGCACCGCGCACGTAGGAACAGACGCGCTTCTTTCCGGATTTTTCCGAGCGCGCTTCACGGATGCACCAGCCGCGACCATTGCTCTTTGTCGATCCCTTGACCCGCCAGATGTTTCCCCAACTCATCGAGGCCATCCGGCACGTAAGTCCGCAAAAGTTCTGAGCGCGAATTTGGTCTCAATTCATACGCGCTTAACGCCGCAGGAATCAGCCAGACCTGTGCAGGTCCGTACTTCGCATGCTCGCCGGCCCAATGAATTTCCCCGCCGCCTTCAAGAAAAATCAAAAGTTCGAAGCGCCCAAGCCGTTCACTCTGAACAACGCTTTTCTCAAATTCCCATTTCTCGGCCACAAAATACCGGCACGCCGCAAAGTATGTCGTCGTCAGCGCCGTGCGCTCGACGCGAACCGGCTCGATCTTTCCTCCAGTTTGTTTGCCGAACCGCATCACTTCCAGCGCTTTTTCCACGTGCAAAGCTCGCCCCTGCCCCTTCGCGTCGCGTCGACCGTAATCGTACACGCGATAGGTAATGTCCGAGTGTTCCTGGATCTCGCACAGGACCAGCCCCGGCCCAATCGTATGCGCCGTACCCGCGGGAACAAAAATCGCCTCTCCAGCATGTAAAGGAATGTGCTCCAGACAATCTTCCGCCGTACCGTCAGCTATCGCGCGCCGGAATTTTTCCCGATCGACGCCGGCCTTCAGTCCCACCATCACTTCCGCGCCAGTGCGAGCCCGCATCGCGTACCACATTTCGGTTTTGCCGCGGCCCCCAGCAGCCTGTTCATGCCGCGCAGCATAATCATCATCCGGATGAACCTGCACGGAGAGCTTATCTTCCACAAACAGAAATTTCACCAGCAGCGGGAACGAACCATGGTCGCGCTCAGATGTTCCCTTCCATTTGGCTGGCATTTCTCGCCAGGCGTCAGCGAGTTTTTTGCCCGCGTAGGGCCCCGAGGCAAAAACGCAATCGTTGCCCGTCAGCCAAGCTTCGCCCAGCGGTTCCGTCAAGTGCGATTTTTCAGGGAAGAAAGGCGCAAGAGAGAGGGCCCCCCAGGGACGCGGGCTGAAAATCGGCTCCAGCCGCGCCGGACAAAGATTCACGCCGCACTGCCGAAGAAGCGCCGCATCCTGCTGAGGCCTTCTTGGATTCTCTCCATCGACGTCGCGTAAGAAATCCGAATGTGTCCCGGCGCTCCAAAAGGTTCGCCCGGGACCACGGCAACATGCTCGCGTTCCAAAAGCTGCTTGGCCACCGCCACATCGTCCGGCATTTGCTTGTTGAAATGCGCGCTCACGTTGGGGAACACGTAGAAAGCGCCGTACGGCGTGGCGCAAGTAATTCCGGGGATGGCGCGCAAGCCCGCCAGAATGCTTTCCCGGCGTCGCGCGTATTCAGCCAGCATGGTTACGACGGTATCCATGCTCCCGCGCATCGCTGCAAGGGCTGCGTACTGCGTGATCGAATTCGGGTTCGAAGTGGACTGGCTCTGCAGTTTCGCCACAGCGTCCACCAGCGGCTTCGGCGCCAGAACGTAGCCCATGCGCCAGCCGGTCATGGCAAAAGTCTTCGAGAACGATCCGGCGATAATTGTATGTTCTTTCGAGCCCGGCACGCTCGCTATCGAAAATGGTTTCGCGCCGCCGTACGTGAAGTGCGAATAGCACTCGTCGGAAAGCAGCCAAACGTGGCGCCGCCTGCAAACCTCCAAAATCTTCGCGAACTCGTCGGGCGGAATTACCGCGCCGGTCGGATTGTTCGGAGAATTCACCATCACCATGCGCGTTCGCGGAGTGATGGCCTTCTCCACTTCCGCAGCTCGCAAAATAAACTGATCTTCCGCGCGCGTAGGCACGACAACCGGCTTCCCGCCCGCATACTTGATGATGTCGGGATAGCTCACCCAGTACGGTGCGCCGATGATGACTTCATCGCCTGAATTAACCAGCGCGCAAACCGTATTGAAAATCGCGTGTTTCCCGCCGGTGTTCACCACGCACTCCGCCGGTTGATAAGACGAACCCAATTGCGCGGCATGCCAGTCGCAAATCGCTTGTCGCAGCGGCGCAATCCCGAATACCGAGGTGTACTTCGTCCGGTTTTCTTCCAGCGCCTTGATCGCGGCGCGTTTGATGTGCTCCGGCGTCGGGAAATCCGGCTCCCCGGGACCGAAGTCAGCCACGTCAATTCCCTGCGCCTTCAGCCGCTCCGCCTCCTGCAGCACCACCATCGTCTGCGAAACGCTGATGCGATTCACGCGGTCTGCAAGGTGGAACGCTTCTTCCATTTTTCTCCCTGTGGCAGGTTCCATTAGGCGTCCTCTTTACTCACTTTTGCGCGCAGCCGCTCCTCTACCATCGGCGGCACCAAATCCTTGACCGAGCCACCCAGGCGCGCGAGTTCCTTCACCAGCCGCGAACTCAAATAGCTGTACTGCTGTGCCGGGAGCATGAACACGGTTTCAACTGACGGCTCGATATGCCGGTTCATCATCGCCATCTGCAACTCATACTCGTAGTCCGAAACGGCGCGGATGCCGCGAACTATTACCCTTGCGTTCTTGGTGCCCGCGTATTCCATCAGCAACCCGTCGAACACGTCCACTTCCACGTTTTTCCAATCGAAGGTCACTGCTTCCAGCAGCTCGATGCGCTCTTTCACCGCGAACAGCGGATCTTTTTCCAGGTTATGCGCAACGGCAACGATCAGCTTGTCAAAAATCATTGCGCCGCGCGCGATCAGATCGAGGTGGCCGTTCGTAACCGGGTCGAATGAACCCGGGTAGATGGCGATCACTGGTTTATTGCCTTCAGAACCCATTTAGTGCGCCATTCTAACCTACATTTTCCCGCGCTGCCGCGACAAAAATCCCGAGTCCAAGACTGTCGTTCGAATGATCGCGTGATCCACGCTGAAAACGTGTCCCACAGCCATCGTAGTTTGAGGCGCCCTCGCCCAGGCGTGACATGGACGCGCAAAGACGCTCCAAAACCATTGAGCCTCCATAACTGCCATTCAAAGGTGCTTTTCGGCCATTGGCTGCATCAGATTTGACTAAGGCGACTAGAATGGTCGTTGTTTAACATGCTGTGTCTTAAAGGCTTGTGCGTGCATCTAAACTTGACAAGCCATAAGCGTCAGACTTACAATTCAAGTGCGACTAATTCAGTCGTATTTGACTCTAATGATGAAGCTATCGAAAAAGGCGGATTACGGCCTAATCGCCCTGAAGCATCTGGCCATGCATAACGGCCACGGCTCCTGCAGCGCGGCCGATATCGCCGAGGTATATAAGATGTCCACGCCGCTGATGGCTAAAGTCCTTCAGAAGCTGGCCAAGGGTGGATTGGTCGCGGCGCGGCATGGTTCGAGTGGGGGATACACACTGGCGCGCGACGCTTCCTTGATAACCGCGCTGGATGTGATTCGCGCAATTGACGGACCCTTATTCATCACGTCCTGCGTAACTTCTCGCGGCGCGTGCGGTGTAACAACCACTTGTTCGATTCGCGAACCGCTCCGGCGAGTGAACGACAGCATTTTGGAAGTTCTTGGGAAAGTCACAATTTCACAGATGACCGACGAAGCCCCAATGTCCGAGGTCGTCGAGTTAAGAGTTTAGGAGAATAGAATGGCAATCAAGCTCCCGATTTATATGGATAATCACGCGACTACGCCCGTCGATCCGCGCGTACTCGAAGCAATGCTGCCTTATTTCACGGAAAAGTTCGGCAACTCCGCCAGCCGCAACCACGAATTCGGCTGGGTGGCGGAAGAAGCGGTAGAAAATGCCCGCGGTCAGATAGCCAAGCTCATCAACGCCACGCCGAAGGAAATCATTTTCACCAGCGGCGCGACGGAATCCACCAACCTCGCCATCAAGGGCGCGGCGGAAATGTACCGCGAAAAGGGCAATCATATTATTACGCAGGTCACCGAGCACAAGGCCACGCTCGATACCTGCAAGCGTCTCGAAAAATACGGCTACGAAGTCACCTATCTTCCAGTGCAGAAGGACGGCCGCATCAGCCTGGACGAATTGCGCAAAGCCATCACTCCCAAGACCATCCTGATCTCGATCATGTACGCCAATAACGAAATCGGCGTAGTCCAGCCCATCGCGGAAATCGGAAAGATTGCAAAAGAAAAAGGCATCTTCTTTCACGTGGACGGCGTGCAAGCAGTCGGCAAGATTCCGGTGGACGTCCAAAAAGACGGCATCGACCTGATGTCGATTTCCGGCCACAAGATCTACGGCCCCAAAGGCATCGGCGCGCTGTACGTGCGCAGAAAGAATCCCCGCGTCCAACTTGCAGCGATCATTGACGGTGGTGGCCACGAGCGCGGCATGCGCTCCGGCACGCTCAACGTCACCGGCATCGTTGGACTCGGCAAAGCCTGCGAAATCTGCCAGAACGAAATGGCCGCCGAAAGCGAAAAGCTCCGCAAGCTTCGCGAACGTCTGACCGAACGTATCATGTCGCGCTTGGACGAAACATTCATCAATGGCTCAATGGAGCATCGCTTGCCGCACAACATCAATATCAGCTTCGCCTTCGTCGAAGGCGAATCGCTCTTGATG
>JBAVQA010000163.1:0-2176 GCA_049693595.1 Candidatus Acidiferrales bacterium
GGTCCCTGCCGTCCGCCCGGGAAGTCTTGGCCATCAGCGCCCCCGGTTCGCCGCTTGAGTCGCCGTCGAATGAAGGATTCACCGGGGAGTAGCGCATCGCCGCAGGCTGAGCGGCGACTTCATCCACCTCGGGTTTTTCTTCGGGCGTCTGCGGCGCATCGACATGAGACTGGGGCCGGGCGAACCGCTTCGGGACTTCGATTCGGCGGACTGCGGGCCGAACGAGAGACGGGACTGCGGCGACAATTCGAGGCGCGTCCCCCGCAAGGTTGACGGCAAGGGTCAGCAAAGGCCAGCCGACAACAAAAAGAGATAGGGCTGCGGCGGCGGCGGCTGTCGCCAATGCTCGAATCACGGCCCCATGGCGCCGTCTTTCGGCGAGTAACGTTTTTACGCGGAACGCTAAGAACGAGTCCAGCATCCCCAGATGACTCGGCGGCTCGAGCCTCACACCAAGAATCCGACGGCGCGCCAGTCGCGTCAAGCACAACGCATAATCTGGCCGCCGTCCGTGCCGCAAGTCCATCACCGCCATGTCGCAGGCTAGTTCCCGGTCGCGCGACAAATTGCATAACGCGAGCCACACGACGGGATGGAAGAAAAGCAAGCACGCGGCGAGCTCCGCGAACGTGTTCCACAGGAAGTCCAGGCGCTTCACATGCATCAGCTCGTGGTAAAGAACGTCTACAATTTGTTCATCATCCAGATATGCATCAATGCCTTCCGGCATGATCACCATCGGATTCCACGCGTACGCCGTACCCGGAGAACTCAGTCCCGGCAGCTCCCTAATCAGGCACCGTGAAATCTTCAGGCGGCTGCACTTTTCGACAAAGATCGCTTCGAGCTCGGAGGTCACGAGCCGGGCTTGGGATACGGTTTCGCGGAGGCGCAGACGGCGCCGCGCGAAGCGAACAAGCATCGCCGCCGCACCCGTGAGGTAGATCCAGAAAATGACAGTCATGGCGGAAGCAACGCTGCCATTCCACGAATGCGGAATGGTCAGCGTCGTTATTGTTCGATTAGGAGTGGGGGCCGACGAGCTAAACAAGGTCGTTGAGGATGCCGAACGCGCACCGCGCTGCACGTCCAACATATGGTTCAGGGCCGCAAGCCAATAAAAGCATGAGGCGGCAAGGAAAACGAGCCACAGGGTGTGCCGCACGTTTGCTCGCGAGGCAAGACGCCCCAGTGCGCAACACAACAGATACGCAGCTAGGATGCGGATCACTGCGCCGCCGAGAAGCTCCAGCGCCGGAATGTGGCTTGAGCTCATTTACTTTGACGCATCGTTCTCCGTTTTCCGCCGCCGATGATCGTGAATCAGCGCTTCGAGTTCGTTTAACTCCCGCTCGTTTACAGTATTGTGATCGAGCAGGTTCATCATCAGCGCCGAAGGCGATCCTCCAAACGTGCGATCGAGAAGACGCTTCGCCAAGCGGCCTCCGACCTCATCGCGCGTTACTCGCGACCTGAAAACAAAGGCCCGGCCGCGCTGCGTGTGCTGGACAAATCCCTTTCTTTCCATGATGCGGAGTAGGCTTTGTACGGTTTTGTAATTCGCTGGACGGTTAGAGGACAGCCGGCCGACGACTTCTTCGACTGTGCTTTCCCCATGTTCCCACAGCGCACGCAATATCAGAAGTTCCGCATCGGTGGGTGCACCCGTCTTTGACGCAGAGCGCGATCGCCGTCTCATAATGGTCTTAGGAGTTTAAGACCGCAGCATCCTAACGTCAATCTCAGTCCTCTATTACGCCCTTGAGAATAGGCTCTTGGACGTACTCGAGTCGGTGGGAACAGCTTCGGTGGAATAGGGACCTACCTGGCCACTTGGATGGATCCACCTGTTTCCACCTCGACGTGTTCAAGGGTTTCATCTTCAGAAGAAAATTGCTCGGATTCTTCATCTCCCACGCGATGTCTGGCACGTCAAACGTGCAGCTTCCTTTCGAGCGGTCTGGGGACATTTCCACATGAACCAGCGCGACGAGTGGATGGTCGGAGCCGCGAATCGAGAAAATGCCATGCAGCTTCAGATCGGAAGCACCGGAGTGCGCGACTTGTCCCTCAATTTGTGTCGGACGGAAAATCACTTCGGGATAAAACCGAGCTTTGCTGGCGAATCGCACGTCCATCGTGATTGAAGAAGCGATTTGAGCGACTAGAATATAGG
>JBAVQA010000164.1:0-5024 GCA_049693595.1 Candidatus Acidiferrales bacterium
GCTTCAGGCTGCGCTCGCTCCCGAACAGCCCGCCCAGCGCCTGCAGATTGAGCATGTCGCCTTTATTCGCGCCCAGGATCAGGCCGATATAAGCCATCACCAGAAAAGTCGCCAGGCTGAAGAACGAGCGCGTGCTCTCCGGCATCGAAGTGTGCGAAAGAACCAGCGTGGTGAAGTACGCGCCCACAATTCCCAAGATCGAACCCGTAGCCGCGCCTATCAGCCGCCGCAAACTCGCGCGCCGAAGCCGCAGCTCGAACAGGATGACGGCTATCGCGAACAGCAACCCGACGGCCGAGCCATATTCCTTGGAAACGCTGAACGGACGAAAATGGAAGCCCGCAGCAATACAAATCGCCGTAAAAATAATGCGGATGCCGAGCATGTCCCAAAAGCTGCCGACGCTGTCCTGTCCGGCACGGGGATGGCTGTTCGTCTTTGCAGTGGGATTCTCAGGCGCGGGAACTGCCGACGGACGGCTAGGTACGTTAGGAGGCCTTTGCATCGTTCCACCTTATGAAGCGTATGAATAGATAGTTACGCGCTATTAATTGGTCCCTGTGCTCTTCCGAATGCTCGGTTTTATGAAATTTTTAGGCCCCGAAATAAAAGTGAAAGCAAATATGAAAAGTTATAGGCGCACTATAACACCGCGGCGAAATTCGAGCAATTGATGCGTGGGTTGATGACCCGAGGTAGGAATCATCGAATGTAACGCGAGGCTAGAGGTAGAATTTGGGGACGCGACGCCCTAACGCACACAATAAATCAGAAGTGACCGTGCCGATTTCGCGCGCCACTTCGGAAACTTCAATCGAAGCTTGCCCGTCTTTTCCATAGATCGTGACTACATCGCCGAGCTTTGCGCCCTCCACATCGGTTGCATCGAGCATTGTCAAGTCCATCGAAATCGTACCGACCAGCGGAACGCGTCTTCCGCGCACCAGCGCGCATCCACGGTTGGTTCGCGCGCGCACGATCCCGTCGGCATAGCCCGCGTTGATCACCGCAATCCGCGAAGGACGGCTGGTGACGAAACGAGCGCCGTAACCCACCGCCTGTCCCGCCGGAATCTCGCGCAGCGAAATAATCCGCGCTCGCAACGAAAGGCAAGGCTCCAGCGGCATCGCGCACATCACTTCCTGTTTTTTCTGTGGCGGGTCAAACGATTGATGATACCCATAGAGAATCGCGCCGGGCCGCACCATATCTCCCCAAGTGCTTGGCCGCGCGCAGATTGCTCCGCTGTTGGCCATGTGCACGATTCCCGGCGAAACTCCCAGCGCACGCATCCTCTCCAAGCAATTGCGGAAAAGCTGCTCCTGCACCGCGGTTTGTTCCGCCGTAAAATCTTCAGCCGAAGCAAAATGGGTGTAGGTGCCTTCGAGCTCGATATGCGGGCAATCCGCAAGCGCCAGACAGAACGCATCAATTTCATCCGGCGCAATTCCCAGCCGGTTCATTCCCGTATTTATTTTCAGATGGAAAGGAACGCGCGAAGATTTTCCGCGTGCTTTTGCCCGCAGGGACTTTGCCGCGCGTTCGATGTGGCGCAAGTCGTCCACGCGTGAGACGGTGGGCGTTAGCTGATTCTGTATCAGCCGTTTTTCCTCGCCAGGCCAAAAACCGGTAAGGATCAGTATGCGCTTGCGAATTCCCGCTTCGCGCAACTCGATGCCTTCATTCGCGCAGGTCACGCCGAACCATTCCGTCCCAGCTTTCTGCAGAGCTTTGGAAATCGGCACAGCGCCCAGCCCGTAGGCGTTCGATTTCACCACTGCGAGAATCTTCCGCTGCGCACCGATATGGCGGCGAATCACTCGCAGATTGTGCAGTATGGCTTTGAGCGAAATCTCCGCCCAAACCGGCCTGCCCTCGAAATGGATGGCTTTCGGCATCGTCTTAAGAATGCCAGACTCCTGATTCGCCGCGTGAACGAAATCCGAATCAACCAAATTGGACGCGGCGTTTAGGTAAACACCTGGCAGGAGTAATTGCAGGTCGCGGGCCATCTCACGGAACGGAGCGTTTAGAACGAGTAGCTGGTAATCGCAAGCAAAATGCAGAGGTTAGGGGCTCTGCGGCGGCTCGATCGAACCTGCGAGCCCGGCTGTGTCACGTGAAACGCGGGCGCTGCGACACGTTTGTGGCCCTGCGGCAACGCTACTCTTCGCGGCTGGAAGTGCTCCATGCATCCGGCGCAGCCTCTTCAAATCGAGTATGCCGCGCGAGGAAAACGAAATTCATGCTCCCGGTAGGCCCGTTGCGCTGCTTGGCGATAATCAACTCGGCCTTGGCGCGATCTTCTTCCGGCAAATCCGTCTTGTAGAAATTCGGGCGGTTGATGAACAGCACTACGTCGGCGTCCTGCTCGATCGCGCCCGATTCGCGCAGGTCGGAAAGTTGCGGCTTGCGGTCATCGCGCTCAGGCGCGCGGGTCAATTGGCTCAAAACCAGAACCGGAACCTTCAATTCTTTCGCCAAGCCTTTCAAGCCGCGCGAAATGCTGGAAACTTCTTCCTGGCGGTTCGAGCCGCGCCCAGTGTGCGTGGGAACCACGAGCTGCAGGTAATCTACGACCAGAAGCGAAAGCCCGCGATCGCGTTTCAGCCGCCGCGCTTTCGCGCCAATTTCCATCACGGTGGAGGAAGCTGAATCGTCAATCCATAGCGGCGCGTCGGCTAGATTCGTCAGCGCTCCGGTGACTTTTCCCCAATCGTCGCGGCCCATGTGTCCGGTGCGGAATTTGTGCGCATCCACGCGAGCTTCGGAAGCCAGCAAACGCAAAAGCAGCGATTCTTTCGACATTTCCAGGCTGAACACCGCCACAGGTTCGCGCAGGCGCAGAGCAACATTTTCGGAAATGTTCAACGCCAGCGCTGTTTTTCCCATCGAAGGGCGCGCCGCCAGAATAATTAATTCCGAAGGCTGCAACCCCGCGGTTTCGTTGTCAAGCCCGGGATACCCGGTGGTAAGCCCGGTGATGCGGCGGCCTTCGCTGAAAATCTTCTCGAGCCGCTCGTAATTATCGCGAACGAGCTCTTTAACGCCGATCAGGCCGACCTTAACGCGATCTTCGGCAAGCTGAAAGATCACCGATTCGGCGCGGTCCAGAATCACGTCCGCATCATCGCCCGCCGCCAGCGCCTGTTCCTGAATCGCCGAAGCGGAAAAAATCAAGCTGCGCAGCACGGCTTTTTCTTTCACGATGCGCGCGTAGTGCTCCACGTTGGTAACGCGCGGCAGCCCGTCTGCAAGCTGCGAGAGATACGCGATGCCGCCCGCCGCCTCCAGCTCACCGCGCCTCGACAGGTCTTCCATCAACGTGACCACGTCGATAGCCTGCTGCTTTTCGCCTAGCTGAATCATCCGCTCGAATATCTGGCGATGTTGCGACAGGAAAAAATCCTCGGAGCGGATTTTTTCGATGGCCGCGTTCAGCGCGTGGTTATCCAATAGAATCGCGCCGAGAATGCTGCGCTCCGCTTCGAGATTATTCGGAAGCGGCCGTTCGATAGTGGTATCGTTCGCCATGATTCGCTTTTTATTCGCCTCTAGTTTCGCTCAAGCCGCGCGCCTGCGCAAGGCCTCTTCGTTGTTCGGTTCTGTTTGCAGTTGGATGCAAAAGTGTTTCCGCGCGGAAGCACACACATTGTTGCCAGTAATCGCGGGAAGGTCAATGACTCAGAGCCTGTGGACGCTTTCGGAAAAGTGGAAAACTTGTTGCGGTAGCCGTTGGTCTTTTTTCGCGGGAAAAATGTAAAGAAGAAAGAAAAATCGCGCGGCGGCCGCTGCGCAAATGCGAAAGTAAAGCCGTCGAAATCGCCGCGGCTGCCTACTCTTCTTTTCTTACCGTGACCTTCACGTTCGCAATGATCTCGCGATGGAGCTTCACCGGAATTTCGTAATCACCGACGATCTTGATAGGATCGGCCAGCGTGATTTTGCGCTTGTCGATGTGATAGCCCTGCGCTTCCAGCGCTTCGGCGATGTCCGCTGACGTTACCGACCCGAACAGTTGCTCGTTCTCGCCCGCTTTGCGCGTAAACGCCAACGAAACGCCCTGCAACGAATCAGCCAGCGTCTGCGCCGCGCCCTTCTCGGTCGCTTCCTTCTTTGCGAACGACACGCGCATCCGTTCCAGGCGCTTCATGTTGCCCGGAGTAGCTTCGATGCCGAGCTTGCGCGGCAAAAGAAAATTGCGCGCGTAACCCGCCGCCACGTCCACCAGTTCTCCGCGGTTGCCCAGCTTCTCCACATCTTCCTGCAGGATAATTTGCATAGCGTCCTCTCAAACCTTCTCAGTTAACTTCGCTTCGCCATTCTCAGGCGCCGAAGGCACACAGGAAAACAGTGCGCTTTACAGTTCCGCGGCGAACGGAAGCAGCGCAATATTCTGCGCGCGCTTGATTGCCACTGTCAGCCAGCGTTGATGGCGCGAGCACGTTCCAGTCATGCGGCGCGGAAGAATCTTGCCGCGCTCCTGAATGAACGGCGCCAGAATCTCCGCCTTCTTGTAATCGATGAAATCAGCCTTGTCCACGCAGAACCGGCAAACTTTCTTCTTGCGAACAAAACTCCGCTTGCCGCGTTTTGCCGGACCTCCCGGGCGTCCGCCGGGACCTCCGCCAGGCCCCGATGACCGCGGGCCTCCTCCGCCTCCGGACGATCCATAAGACTGCTGCTGCGGTGCGTTTTCTTCTGCCATTCGATTTCTCCCTGAAAAATATCCTGAATAAGTTCTCGGCTATGCCGTCGGCGCTGCCGCTTGCGGTTCTGTCCCCGGCATTGGCGGTGCAGCCGGAACGGTCTTGCGTGGACGGCGCGCGGCTCTGCGCTCGCGGTGCCGCTTCAGTTTGTCTTGCCGCTTCAATTCTTCGTCCAGACGCACGGTCAAATATTTCATCACCGGGTCGGCAACCTTCAGCCGGCGCTCGAGTTCTTTCACCACTTCGCCGTGGCTCGAGCGAATCACCATATAAACGTAATATCCTTCCCGCAATTTCTGCACGCGGTAGGCCATG
>JBAVQA010000165.1:0-14543 GCA_049693595.1 Candidatus Acidiferrales bacterium
CAAGCCGTCGGTGATCATCGAATCGAAAATTTCCTGATTGCCCAGCCGAAACCCGCTGCGCGCGCCCTTCAGCAAATACGGGCAATTCGACATGGACTCCATCCCGCCCGCAACCACCACCTCCGACTCGCCAAGCTGCACCGCCTGCGACGCCAACGCCACCGCTTTCAGTCCCGAACCGCAGACTTTATTGATCGTCATCGCCGCCACGCGCGAATCAAGTCCACCGCGCAACGCCGCCTGCCTCGCCGGATTCTGCCCCAGCCCCGCCTGCACCACATTGCCCATGATCGCTTCGTCCACCAGGTTCGGCTCGATGCCGGCCCGCCGCACGGCCTCCGCAATCACTTTTGCGCCAAGATCCGTTGCGGAAAGCGGCGCAAGCCCTCCCATAAATTTCCCAATCGGTGTGCGCACCGCGCTTAAGATGACAGCCTGTTCCATGGTTTTCACTCCTAGGCGTGCAATTCAGCCAGAAACGTCAGTATATGCGCCCGCGATTTCGCGGTCAAACTAGGGTATAAAACGAAAGTCGAGAGAGAATCGAACGATGATTTCCGACCTGCAGACCAAGCGCTTGTTGCTGAAGCCTCTTGAGCTAACTGATGCGGAGCAGACTCAACGGCTGTTCCCTCACTGGGAGATCGTCCGTTATTTATCGCATGTCGTGCCTTGGCCATATCCGGCCGACGGCGCCTATCGTTTTTACCAAGACGTCGCTCTGCCGGCCATGCAACGAGGCGAGCAATGGCATTGGACCTTGCGCCTCAGGACTGCACCCGAGAACTTGATTGGGTCGATCAGCCTGCTACAAGTAGAAAGCCAGAATCGCGGTTTTTGGCTAGGCCTTCCCTGGCACGGCCAAGGCCTGATGAGCGAAGCGACCGAAGTCGTAACTGACTATTGGTTCAACGTCTTGAAATTTAAGGTGCTGCGTGCGCCAAAGGCCATCATTAACGAACCGTCCCGCCGAATATCCGCGAAGAACGGAATGCGCGTGATCGCCACTGAAGAACGCGAGTACGTTTCCGGCAAACTCTTGAGTGAGATCTGGGAAATCACGGCCGAGGAATGGAATGCTCGACATAAGTCTATAAAGCGCTGAATCGTATCGACGTGCTTTCAAAACCTATTCACGCTGGTCCGAGCCGGGTATATTATTTCCTCCACTAGCGTCGAGGAGGTTGCTTCATGGAGCGCGAAGATTTTCTTCACAATTTCGAGCAGATTCGCGGCCGCACCATGCGCCTCGTGCGCTGCATCCCGCCGGACAAAATCGAGTGGACCTGCCGAAGCGGTGAATTCACTCTGGGCGATCTCGCGCGGCACATTGCCGCCACCGAACGCTACGTCTTCGCCGAATGCGCCTTGGCACGTCCAAGCCGTTACAAAGGATGCGGGCGCGAACTCGCCGACGGTTTGGACAACGTCTTCGCGTTCATGGAACGCATGCACTCCGAATCCATGGAAATTTTCAGCGGCATGACCCAGGCAGACTTCGAGAAAAAAGGCATCTCGCCGGACGGCATTCCCATCACCGCCTGGAAGCTGCTGCGCTCCATGCTCGAACACGAAATTCACCACCGCGGCCAGATCTACGTCTATCTGGGAATTTTAGGAGTTCCGGTCCCGTCCCTTTACACCCTCAACGAGCGCCAGTTGCAAGCGCACTCTTCCTAAATGCGGCGCAAAGGTGGGCAGCAACTGAAAGCCTCGGACTTTCGCCGCATCGCTCTCAGCCTGCCGGAAGCAATCGAAGGCTCGCACTTCGGCAACGCCGACTTCCGTGTAAACGGAAAAATTTTCGCCACGCTCGGTCTCGAGAAGGAAGGCTACGGCGTCCTGCTGCTGACTCCCGAGCAACAGGCCGGAATGGTCGAAGACGAGCCGCAAATCTTTTCTCCCGTCCCCGGCGGATGGGGGCGCAAAGGCTCTACGCGCGTCCGCCTGGCAGCAGTCGCGCCCGACATCTTGGAAGCCGCGTTGCGCGCAGCCTGGCGCAGAAAAGCCCCGAATCGTCTCACGGACAAAGGCGGTGGCGCACATCGCACCAATCCGTAGGGGCGCAGCATGCTGCGCCCGCTGAAACGCAGCGCATCACACCATATTTGAAGGAGTATTCAGCGAGCAGGATCGGTCTCAGAGGACATTCACTGCCCGCGCCGCCAGCAGCGCAACAATCGTCAGCGAAATCAAAGATTGCGTCATCATCCCCGCCTTGGCCCAACGCGAAAGCACGGCCGTATCCGTCGGTGAAAAAGCCGTGCTGGTGTTAAACGCGAGAAACAGGTAATCCATGAAACGAGGCGACCACGACGTTTCCCCGCCATCCTGGCTCAACATTTGCGGAAAAAGAAACGAGCTCTCCAAACGGCCGCGTCTGGTCTCGCGATTCAGCGGCCCGCCCGCATCCAGCTTCCAGTACCACAGCGCGAATACCAACACATTGGTCACCCACAGCGCAGTCGCCGCGCGCAACAGCGTCTGCGCCGGCTCGCGATGATGCGGAATGCCTTGAATCAGAAAAGCCAGCGAAGCAACCATGCCAATGGTAATTGCGCCATTCACCGTGAAGGTCAAAATCCGCGCGACGTTGAAATGCCCCTGATGGTTCGATATCACCAGCGGAATAGTGAGCACGAGAATAATCGCCAGCAGCAGCCAACTCGGACCCACCGAAAGCGGTTCCGGCAGCGCCCAATACACACAGCCCGCCGCCAACATCGCTACCACCGCAGGCCATCGAGGTTCACGCACAATTTGAGCGCTCATAGGTTTGTCGCGAGGCAGTATAAGACGCGCGCCGAAGAACCGCAATTCGCCGCTCGACTGGACGTGTTCCAACTTCGCGAATCGTCAGGGCACGGCTTCGGCCGTGCTGGATCATCATCCGCACCGAAGGGGTTTTGACCAACGTCGCGCTATCCTGCAGCATTCGCCGCCTCAAGCCACCAGCCATAAGCTTGCCTCGCAAAATCGTCCGGTCTATAATCCCCGCATGAAACTTAACCGAGTATTGGGCATAGCCCTGCCGCTTTGCGTCGTCGCTTTCGCACTCTCAATCGCAGCCAAAACAGTCGTCCACCTCACCGACGCCCAAGGCAAGAGTGTGGGCAACGTCGTCCTCTACGAGAACAAGGGAGGCGGCGTAGGCTTGGAACTCAACCTCGAAAATCTTCCGCCAGGCGAGCACGCCATCCACTTCCATCAGAACGCGAAGTGCGATGCGCCGGACTTCAAATCCGCTGGCCCGCATTTTAATCCGGACGGGAAGAAGCACGGCTTCGACAATCCTGATGGCCACCATGCCGGCGACATGCCCAACTTCACCGTGGGCGCCGACGGAAAAGCCAAGGTCCGCCTCACCGACAAGGACGTGAACTTCGGCGATGACGCTCACTCGCTTTTCACCAACGGCGGCACGGCAATCGTAATCCACGCAAAGGCCGACGACATGAAGACCGATCCGTCCGGCAACTCAGGCGACCGCATCGCCTGCGGCGTCGTTCACAAGTAATTTTTCTGCTGTTGCGTGAATATCCTGACTAGGCTTAATGTGCTCTTCCGCGGGAGACCTCGTTCTTGATTGACGAGCCCGGTCCAAACGCCATAAAGGAATCGGATACCGAGCAGCAACTCGTCGCTGGCTCGGATCGGCAGCATGCGCCGAGCGCGAGGCAGCCTCAGCCTTGGGGGCGTGCCGACCGTAATCGTCTTCTAATCTGGGTGGGAATAGCATTCATTCTTCCACTGCCCTTTGTTTGGGCTTTCCATCACTGGATCCAACCGGCCGGTTCCGTCTTCACGATTCAGGGCGAACTACCTATCAAAGCCATCATTTCGTTTTTTGTCCTCCTGGCAACCTGGATCGTATCCCGCATGGAGAAGCGCCCGCTCGACGATCACGGCATTCCACCTCGTCAGGCATTCGGGAAAAGATTTTGGGAAGGTTCGGTGTGGGGCTTCGCCGCTCTTTCCGCTCTGCTCCTGATTCTCCGCCTATCAGGTCACTTCCAGATTGACTCCGTGGCTCTCTCAGGAGGCACAGTATTCCGTTACGCGCTTGGCTGGGCTGTCGTATTTCTCGCTGTATCCATCAGCGAAGAGTTGGCCTTTCGCGGATACTGGCTCTTCTCTTTCGCCCGCCGCATTCGCTTCTGGCCCGCTGCTCTGTTTACCTCGGTCGTATTCGGGGCCGCCCACCTGGGCAATCCCGGAGAAAACGCCCTCGGCATCCTGCAGGTCATCGCGGTCGGTTTGCTTTTATGCCTCACCCTCCGCCGCACCGGAAATCTCTGGTTCGCTCTCGGATTCCACGCAGCCTGGGACTGGGCCGAAACTTTTTTCTACGGCACGCCCGATAGCGGACTGCTCGGCGTCGGCCGATTTCTGAAGAGCTCCGTTCAGGGCCCGACTTGGCTCACCGGAGGCTCGGCAGGCCCCGAAGGAAGCGTCCTCGTGTTTTTCGTTTTTGTTCTCTGCGCCCTGCTAATCCTTCTTCGATTTCCAAAGGTGATCTACCCGGATCGCCCGGTGTAGTGCCTGTCCTATTTCTATTTACTAGCGAGCGTTTCTGCCGTGAAGATCGCAAGCTTTCTGAAGAGCGGTTCGGAGAGCGCTTCCTTCTCCGCGATTGGAAGTTTCAAGTGCTGCTCGACTTCGGATTCCATGTCCTGAAGCGCCTTTGAAGGAGCGATCTCCGCCAGTCGCCGAAAAAGCAACTTGTGCGCTTGTTTCCGTTCCATCACTTCCAGTCCATCGAGTATCTGGCGATGCGACGTTCCTTCCCAAATCGCGAGAATCATCGCTTCACGAAGCCAGCGTTCCGCGCCATACTCGGCCAGCACACCCAGCCCGCCGTGCACTTCCATAGCCCACTTTGCCGTATCGACCGCAAACTCGGCCGTCCAGTATTTTGCAAGATGCGCCACCAGTCGAAACAGATGATAGCGGTCGGAGTAAGGCGCCCTCTCCATCCACACATCGTTCAGAAGCTGAACTGATTCCCATGCCAGCGCAAACGCCGATCGCATCGCCTTCAGGCGAGTTTCGAATTGATGATGAAGCAGCGGATGCTCCAGAATCCGCTTCCCGAACGCCGCGCGCTGCTCGGCGTACGAAAGCGCATCCGCCATCGCGCGCTGTGCCAACGCGACACTCACCACGCTGTTCGCTACGCGCGAGAGGTTCAACACTTCCAGGATGAGATAAATTCCCGAGTCAGCCGAGCCGAGCAGGTAGCCTTCGCTGTCTCTCAGTTCTACTTCTCCGGTAGGAACGGAGCGCGTTGCAATCTTGTCCTTCAGCCGCCGCACAAAATAATTGAGCTCCCCGTCCTTGCGGTGTCGCGGCACCAGGAACAAGGCCAGCCCGCGTATGCCAGCCGCTGCTCCCTCCGGGCGCGCGGCCACGACGGCTAACTCTGCACCCGCATTGCTCGTAAAATATTTGTCGCCTGTCAGCAACCATGAATCACCCGCGGGTCGGGCAATCGTCTCGACAGCGGATCCCAAATCCGAGCCGCCTTTGACTTCGGTCATCCACGTGGCGCCTTGCCACACGGAATCGTCCTTTCGCAAAAGTTGAGGCAGAAAGCGAGCCTGCAATTCGGAGCTGCCGTACTTCGCAAGAGGCACCGCCGTGCCGAGTGACACGGTGTAAGGACAGCAAATTCCGGGATCGTAAAACGAAATGTTGTAGATCAGCAGGTACGTGGGGATTAGCGATTTTTCTTCCAGAGCGCGCCAAATTACTCCGGATCGGTAGCCCCTCTTCAAAATCGTTTGATATTCGCTAGGGTAAAGAATTTCATCCACGCGTTTTCCGCCACGATCGAACATCCGCAACCATGGCGTTCCAGCGCGGTCGATTGCGCCCGAAATGGCGACGCCTTCGCTCTTCCACCAGGTTTCCTCGGCGTCAAGCAAACCGCGGTGCGGGATATCTTGAAGCTCGCTCTGCAGGAAGCTCAGAGGCGAACGGAGCGCGTGGAGACCTGTCATTCGGTCATGTTAGGTCGGCAGGCCGGAGGCGTCAAGTATGCGGAAACTCGAAGGCGAAAGAAAAGCGTAACCCGTCAGAGAGGAATTCCGCTATCATAGTTGTCTCGTGTCACTAACAACCTCACGTGAAAGCCTCGCCGCGCTGAACGCTCAGCAGCGCCGTGCCGTGGAACACGGCGAAGGGCCGCTCCTCGTAGTCGCCGGCGCCGGAACCGGCAAAACCCGCGTGATCACCGAGCGAATCCGCTACCTCCTGGAATCAGATCCGGAGCTTGCCGGCGAAAACATCCTCGGCCTGACGTTCACTGACAAAGCCGCGGGGCAGATGAAGTCTCGCGTGGTGAAAGGGGTCGGCGAGCGTGCCGAAGGCATCTGGCTCAGCACTTTTCACAATTTCTGCCTGGAAAAAATCCTTCGCGTGGCCAATCCAGATTTGAAAGTGCTCGAGGACGTCGACCACTGGATCCTGCTGCGATGCCACATGGCCGAGCTTGACCTGAAACACTTCAGGCGGCTGGCGGCGCCGGGTGAATTCCTGAACGATTTTCGGCAATTCTTTTCGCGCTGCCAGGACGAGATGGTCACGCCCGATGATTACCAGCTTCACGTTGACAGGTCACGGCAAGCCTACCTTCAACGGCGAGAATCACTCGATCCTGATGTCCGGAAACTTGAAGAGGAAGAACTGGCCCGCCAGGACGAGCTCGCGCGCGTTTACCGCGTCAGCGAAAGATTGTTGCGCGAGCGAAACTTGCTCACCTTCGGCGCCCAACTGATGCAAACGGTGCAACTGTTGCGAACGGATGCCGCGCTACTGCAAAGCATGCGCGATCAGTTTCGTTACATCCTGGTGGACGAATTCCAGGATACCAACATCGTTCAACTGGAACTGCTCTGGCTGCTCGCCGGCGACCGCGGAAATATCGTCGCGGTCGGCGATGACGATCAGGCCATCTACCGCTTCCGCGGAGCTTCTTTCGGCAGCTTCACGATTTTCCTGAAACGCTTCTGCGGAGTCACCGACAAAAATCTCACGGACGGAGTCCGCCGGTTCATCGCGCCGTTGACGCAGAATTACCGCTCTACTACACGAATCTTGCGCGTGGCGGGCGAAGTGATTTCGCATAATGAAAAATCGCCGCTCTTGCCTCCCAAAACTTTGACTACCGACAATTCCGACGGCGAAAAGATTCGCGTTACCGAATTCGGCCGCCCCGAAGAGGAAGCGCACTGGATCGCTACGGAAATCGAACGCCTGCACGTGCCGGGAAATCCCTGGCGCAATTTTGCCGTGCTCTACCGCAAGCACGCGCACGTAAAACGGCTAATCGAGGCGCTGCAACAGAGGAAAATCCCGTTCGTCATCAAGAAATTCTCGATTCTGTCCAGCACGGTCGTCCGCGATTTGCTGGCTTATTTAAGAGTCATCGCCGTGCCTTCTGACAATGTGGCCTGCGCCCGAGTGCTCGCTGCGCCGTACTGGAAGCTTCAGCCGCGCGACCTGGTGCGTCTCGCCGAACGCGCGGATAAAAATCGACGCCGACCGCTTAGCGAAGAAATCGACGCAGCGCAATGCGAATTGCAATTTGCTTCAGAGGCACCGCGTATGCCGGAACTTGTAAGTTTTCTGACACGCTTTCGAAAGGCAGCGCGCAAGGCGTCCGCCAGCTCGTTGCTGGACGAATTAATCTCTGCGCTCGAGCTTGCGCCGCTCCCTTTCGAAGCCGACCGCCGTTATCTCGAACGCTTCGTGCAGTTTGTAAAAGACTGGGAACAAAAGAGCGAGAAAAAGCACCTGCGCGATTTTATCGAGTACCTGGACTATTTCGCCGAAGCCTCGGGTGACATTTGCCTGGAGGAGGAATCGGCCGACGATGCGGTCCAGTTAATGACCGTGCATTCGGCCAAAGGGCTCGAATTCCCGCACGTTTTTATCATGCACCTGAATAAGAATGACTTCCCTTCCAACGCCCGCCCGGTCAAGTTCGAATTCCCTCCGGAAATGATGAAGGAGGAAAAACCAACGGGAGATTTTCAGATTCAAGAAGAGCGGCGATTGTTTTATGTTGCGCTCACACGAGCACGCCAGCGCCTCACGCTTTCGACAGTGAATAACAAGTGGAAAAAGCCTTCACTTTTCCTGGAAGATTTTCTCAGGAACGCGCAAATACAAAAAGGTGATACAGCGCAGTCCGCACCGGAAATCACCGTGCCCCCGTCGCAGGAAACCACTGGATCGGCGCCCGAGTCTTCCGATCCGTCGCAATTGTTCGCCGCAACCGTTGGGCAGGATGAAAACACCCGCGCTTACTCCCGCGTGGCGCTCTGGGCCAAAGCCTACCATCCGCCTGTTGCCGAGCCCCTGCAACTTAGCGCGTCCGCCATCGAGTGCTATAGCAAATGTCCGATGCAATACTTGTTTCAAAACCTGTGGAGCATTCGCGGCGGCCCGCGCGCCACCATGACTTTCGGAAGCGTGATGCACACGACCATAAAAGAGTTCGCCGGTGGCATGGCCAAGCGCGGGAAATTCCCATTCGAAGATGTGATGACCGTCTATGACCGCGAATGGCGCTCCATGGGCTTTCCCGACGATTATCAGGAAGAGGAGTACCGCAAAGCAGGACGCGAACAACTCGAAGTCTTTCACCGCACTTACCTGGACGCCCCTCCGGATATGCTTCATCAGGAAAAATCGTTCGAGCTTCACCTCGATCATGATGTGATTGTGAAGGGCCGCATGGATCAGGTGAACCGGCTGGGCTCAAAAGAAGTGGAAATCGTGGATTACAAAACAGGCAAACCGAAGGACGCCAAGAAAGCGAAGGACAGTTTGCAACTAAGTGTTTACGCCCTGGCTGCCGAAGAAGTGCTGGAACTGAAGCCGGAACGCCTAGTTTTTTATAATCTGACAACCAATGAAGCCGTCACGAGCGAGCGCGACGCGAAGGCCTTGGCAAAAACGAAACAAACTATCTATGAAGTCGCCGGGCAAATTCGCGCCGGCGAATTCCCCGCCAAGCCGAGTTTTCTCTGCGTATATTGCGATTACAAACCGCTGTGCCCCGCACACGAACAGTTAATTTCGATTCAGCGGGCCAGATAAATCGACGGACTCACGATGCGCATAGCCGCCGCGCCTCGTATTACGATTCGCACTCGATTCATTCACTGCTTCAAACCAACCCAAATTACTGGGTTCCGGCCTGGAAATAGCCTTGCCGAGCGGTCACGTCCAATTCCGGGCGCCGGACGCGCACTTCGATGGTGTGATAGTCCTTGCTGCGGTCCGCTTCCTGCGGAGCGAAAGTGATTGTGTACACATTCCGAGCTTGTTCGGTGACCGCCGAATAAAGGCGCGACAATTCGTTTTCGCGCGCGGCGTAAAACGTATCGCCACCGGTGGCGGCCGCGTACTTATCCACCTCAGCCGTTCCGTGCTGAATGATAGAACGCCCAATCGGAGTCTGATGCGTGACGGAAATAGCAAACAAGGAGACATCGGCGAGAAGCAGGGAGTGCAGAGTTTCGTTGAACGAATGCTGGTTGTTGTGCGTGTTGCTGCCGTCGGTAATAAGGAAAATTATTTTCCGGCGATCGCGCCCGCGCCCTTTCAGCATTTGGCCCGCCGCGTAAACGGCGTCGTCCAAAGAATTGTGGATGGCCGCTTTTCCGAAGCCGCGGACCTGCGCGCCGCCTTGGCCTGTGGTTCCCGTGCCGTCCGGTTGCGTCTGTCCGTTGATAATCGGGCCGGCCGTCGTCGGGTCGTTAATAATGGTTGAACTGTGCGAGCTCAGGTCCAGGCGCTTGAGCGCGGTAAAGAGCGCATCGTTGTTGAAGGAAAAATCGGAGACCGTCTGTGGAAATTCCGAGTAGGTGACCAGGGCCACCTCGTCATTTGCTCCGAACCCCCCGGCGATCGCGTCCAAACTTTTCTTAACTTGTTCGGCTTCCTTCTCCGCAAGATCGTTGTCGAGCAGGACCACAGCGGAAAGAGGATAAGGTTGTGAATCGAATAACACGATCTGCTGCTCTACTCCGTCGGAGAAAATACGAAACTCATCGCGCTGAAGATCACCTAAAAGCTGTCCATCTCGGTTCTTCACGGTGACCGGCACAATCACGAGTTCGGTTCTGATCTTGATGCGATTGCGAGTATCTGCCTGCTGCGCGGGCGCTGTGGACGGTGCAGGTTTCGCCGGAGAGTTTTGCGGCGGCTTGCCGGGTGGTGCGGTCTGCCCCGGCTGGACCGGCGTAGCAGGAGTCGCCTGCGTGGTGCCAGGTTGGACAGGCTGCTGCGCGTGCGCGGAAACGCAAAGAAGTAATACAATGGCACTCGACAGAATGATTCGCGTCATCGGCGTATCTCGTTTCGCGCCGTTCGGCGCGTTTTGAACAAGTTGCTCGTCCATAACCGGTTCCGCATCGTCGAAAAGTTCATGTCCGGAAACACCGGCCGAACATCCGGCCGCGCCCTAACTGCATCGTAAGTAGCACGACTAATCCGGGGAGATTATACAATGCGGCTGACCCGCCTCGTGGCAGGCTTTTTCACACTGGCTCTTGCAGGGTATTGTGTTGCAGGCGGAGCCTCGCCCGCGAACCCAACGCGCGCTTCAGCGGCAGTTGCACCGCAGTCGCCCACGCCCGCTCAACCGCAACAGGATCAGCGACAACCCGCGCAGTCGCCGCAAACTTTGAAGAGGGAGACTAACCTGGTGAACGTTTTTGTGACGGCGCGTGATAAGAAAAACGGCATCGTCTCCGACCTGGCCCAATCTGATTTCACAATCTCTGAAGACGGCCAGGACCAAAAGGTTGCCTTCTTTGAGAAAGACGTGAACATGCCGATCACGCTCGGCCTGCTGATCGATACTAGCGGCAGCATGTACAACGTGATCGGAACGGAACAGGATACGGCTTCGCGTTTTCTGCGGGAAGTGATGCGGAAGAAAGACGAAGCGATGGTCATCAGCTTCGATTTTGACGTGGACTTGCTCGCTGACTTTACGGAAGACACCAACGTTCTCGAACGCGCCATTCGCCGGACGAGTATTAGTTCCGTTGCAGGCGGAGGAGTAGTGACCCCGGGCACGATCCCGCAAGGAAACAACGCCGGCGGAACGGACCTTTACGACGCGATCTATTTAGCGTGTCACGACGAACTCGCGACCGAAGCGGGACGCAAGGCCGTGATTGTGATGAGCGATATGGAGGACACCGGCAGCAAACTAAGATTGCAGGATGCTGTTGAAGCTTGCCAGCGAGCCGACGGCGTGATCCACGTGCTTCTGATTTCGGATTCCGGTTTCTTTCAGGGGGGTGGCGGCGCGGGAGTAGCTCGAAAAATGTCGGACGACACGGGTGGCCGCGTGATCAACGTTCACAGCGAGAAGTCACTGGAAAAAGCGTTTGACATAATCTCAGAAGAACTGCGCTCGCAATATAGGATCAGCTACTATCCGACCAACGAGAAGCGCGACGGAACCTTCCGGAAAATTAAGGTCGATATCGCCCGACCCGACGTCAAGGTTCTTGCGCGCAGAGGTTATTACGCTCCATTTAAGTAAACCCCTGCCTGGCTCGGCGCTATTTCCCTGCGGGCGGCGGAGCGACTGAGTAATAGCCTTTCCGTGTTCGAACGGTAAGACCTTTGCGATCGGTTTCGACGTCAATCTTGCGGTATTTACCCACCGCTTCGGTATCCTTCGGCGAATAAGCGATGAAATACTGGCTGCGCAATTCTGTTCCGATGTCCACAAACGATTGCGCCAAATCTTCGACCTTATAAGGATAGAACACGCGCCCGCCAGTTTGGTCCGCGAATTCCTCAAGCACTTTGTCTCCGCCTTCGACGTGTATCTTGCGTGGTTTGTCGCCGCTGATGGAGAGCCAGTCAGTGTTCGTGCTGATAGTGTAGATAGCGGCCTCGGCGCGAATGGCGGATTCAATGGCGTCACTGAGAGCGTGGTCGCTCAGATTATCGTCGCCATCGCTGATCACAACAATCACGCGCCGTACCTCCGGATTGGGACCGTGAGGCGCAGGCGGATTCAAGAGTTTTTCGGAGGCGCGGTAAATTGCGTCGTTCAGGGCGGTCCCTCCGCCTGCGCGCTGTTTGCGGATAGCAGCTGTGAGCAGGCCGAGATCCCCAGTGTAATCCTGGATTACATCCGGCTCATTATCAAAGGTCATCAGAAAAGCCATGTCTTTATTCCTGCGAATTACTCCGTCGAGGAAATCAATCGCGGCCTCCTGTTCGAATGCGAGGCGGGGACGAATGCTATTGGAAGTGTCGAGCAGCACCGCGATGCGCAGTGGCAAGTCAGTTTCGCGTCCAAAGAAGCGGATTTCCTGCGGCGTGCTGTTCTCAAGAATCTTGAAGTCGCTTTGTTCGAGATCGGTGACGAAATTATGGCGGCGGTCGGTGACGGTGGCAACTAGATGCACCAGGCCGGTGGTGGAAACAATGGGCGGCACTTTGTTCTGCTGCGCTGCGTCTGCGGGATTCTGCGCAGGCGGGGCCTTCGGTCCCGCTTCGGAAGGCTGCGAAGCAGGAGCGCTCCAGTCCGGGCGCGGAGGAGGAGCGGGCTGTTGTGCGTGCACGCAGATCCCCGAAATACAAATCAGCGCTGCCAGAACGATAAGACTGCGCAATGGTTTCACGGTGAGCAATTATAGGAACTCCCGCAATCCAGCGTCAATCACACCAGGCGCCATTTTTACAGCTCGCCCCAAACCCTGAAAGTACCTCGTCAACTCGGGCGGCAGCGGAGCACGGCACTCGATTCGTTTGCCGGACCGCGGATGAACGAAAGCAATTCGCACAGCGTGCAGAAAATTTCTTTGCAGCGGAGGCAAGAGTTCGTTGCCGACGCGTTCCTGGCGCGGCGCTCCATAAACCGTATCGCCCACGACCGGACATCCGAGCGCGGAGAAATGCACTCGGATCTGGTGCGTTCTGCCGGTATGCAATCCGGCTTCGATGAAGGAAAAGCTGCCCAGCCGCAGACGCAATCGCCAGTCGGTACGCGCCTCGCGCCCTTCCCGGCGCCGCGCTGTCATGCGCGATCGGCGACGAAGGTCGCGCGCGATTGGCAACTCAACGATCCCAGACTCGCCTTTTAGCTTCCCGTGCAGCAGCGCCAGATATGTTTTCTCAATGCGGCGTTCGCGAAAATCCTCGACGAGTTTCAAGTGGGCCATATCAGTCCGTGCAATCAACAAGACTCCGGAAGTCCCTTTGTCGATTCGATGCACGATGCCCGGCCGGAGAGGCCCGCCTACTGTGGACAAACCTTGGCCGCCACCAAAGCGATGCAGCAACGCGGCAACGAGAGTGCCGGCGTCAGCACCCGCGCCGGGATGCACGATCATTCCCGCCGGTTTATTCACCACTGCGACGTCGGCGTCTTCGTAAATGATATCAAGCGGAATATTTTCAGCTTCCACGCCCGGAAGCGGAGGAGGAGGAATATTTACGGTGACCGTTTCGCCGACTTCGAGACGATGCGAGGACTTCCTGGCGGAACCGTCCACGAGGACGCGTCCTTCGTCGATCAGACCCTGTACGTGCGTCCGGCTTATATCGCTGAGATGCGCGGCCAGAAAACGGTCGAGACGCTGGCCCGCGCTATCCGCGCTAACCGCGAAGGCATCGCGCCCGGAAGAGTCTTCGTCAGATTCAAAACGGTCATGCATATCAGATTTTGCGTGCATGGAGGTCTTGAGGATTGGAGGCGATCAGCATCTAGCGCGCAACCGTGGTGCGTGCAACGGAAACGGAAGGCTTGGGCGGACCCTTTAGCCCGCGCCACCAAAGGAATGTCCCCGTAACGATTAACGCGAGGCTAACAAGCTGCATCAGCGAGACCGTATCGTGGAACATCATCGTGCGTCCCGGATCGCCTCGGAAGAATTCGATGGTGCCGCGTTCGATCCCATAGAGAAGGAAATAGGTGCCGAGGATTTGTCCGGTGAAGCGCTGGCGTTTGCCGAGCCAAACGAGAATCAGGAAATTAATAAATTCCGCGGCGGCTTCGTAAAGCTGCGTGGGATGCAAATGAACGCCGAGCGGAGTTCCGGCTAACTGCGCCGCTGCCGGATTGGTGAACGTAACACCCCAGGCCACGGTCGTCGGCTTTCCGTAGCAACATCCCGCAGCAAAACAACCCAGGCGGCCGATAGCGTGACCGAGCGGCAGTCCTGCCGCGAGCGTGTCCATTACCGGGAGCAGCGGCATTTTCTGAAAATACGAATAGAAGCCAATCATCAGGATGGCGCCGACGATACCGCCGTAAAAAGTTCCCCCGGATTGAAACGTGTTCAGGCTGAAAATGTCGCGCGGATTGGCCTGATAATAATCCCAGTCGCTCAGAATAAGCCAGACTTTCGCCAGGAGCAGCGCAACCAGAACTGTATAGATCCCCATGTTCCAGACTTTGTCGGGATCGAGGCCGGCGCGTGGCGCTTGCCTGCGGGCCCACCAAAGTCCGGCCAGCACGCCCGAGGCAACAAGCACGCCGTACGAGTAGATATTAA
>JBAVQA010000166.1:0-9543 GCA_049693595.1 Candidatus Acidiferrales bacterium
TTAGATTATCAGAACATTGCAGCGCCCGAACACTGTAACTAATTCAACGCCTTGCTGACCCCAGCGCGAAGTTGTGCGAATGAGCACGCTTAAGATTTTCCCGCGATTGAGCTCGCGAGATTCATGGCACTATTTTGCACGAGAGCGACCGGGGGTGAAAGATGGAGAAGGCGAAGCGCATTATTCCAGCCGTTTGCGCGGCGATAGGTCTCGTAGCGGGCTGCCTGGCAGCTTATTTCATTCTAGCCTTCCTCTGGACTCGGCTCGTCGTCAAGCCCGCCGACGTTACCGCTCATGACGCTGACATCGTTTTTGCCCTCTCGATAATCGCAGGGATAATCACCGGGTCGTTGGCGCTGCTCGTTTCGGCGCAACGCTATTGGAATCCGCAGAATAGAAGTCTGCAGCGTCCGGTGAGCTAAATCGCTAGCAACGCCCCGCCTTGACACTTCGAATAGCCTGCCAGTAAACTGAAATGCTCGTTATCGTTCGCGGAGCCAAACAGAATGCTTCTGTCGCGGGATTTTGTCGGATATATGGCCAAAGAGGTGGTGAAGCGCCTCGCGGCCCAGAAGATGATCGAAGTAAAGAACGTGGAAAGCCTCACGCACCAGGTGCGCCAGGTGATGGCGGACGAAGTCACCGTGGAAGACCGCGTCAACGAAGAAGTGCGGGAGATTTTAGCCAAGTACTCCGATGAAATGAAGCGCACGGGCGTTTCGTATCAGGAAATGTTCAAGAAAGTGAAAGGCCAGCTCGCCCGTGAAAGGAAATTAATTCTCCGCTGACATGCGACTGACCCGTGAGAAAACCGTCCGCATCTCTCATCGAATCATCGACCTTCTTGTGTCTGTACCGGAAGTGGATTTCGTCGAAGACCGCGACACCATTCGCCAGGAAATCGTAACTATTTTATCGTCGCTGCTGAAGCTCGAAGAGCAGGTGGACACCGAAGTCCGCGCAAAAATCACCTCGCAGAAAAAAGAAATCCTCGAAGGCAGCGAAGAGTGGGACATCCTCTATCGCAAATACTACGCCGAAGGTCTGAAGCGCCTGGGCGTCGCCGAAGTCCACGCTCATTAATCCTTGAACAGCTTTCACGAAATAAAAAAAGGGCGCCGCATCTCGGGCGCCCTTTTCACTTTGATAGACTGCGAATCTGTTCGAAGGTACGACACGTCCGCGTTAATTCGGCGGCGCGTTGGGATCTGGCCGCCTCTGCAGCGTCGGACGATCCGGATCATCGGTGGAAGTAGGGTCGCTGCTGGTTGACTGCGGATCGCTTCCGCTTCCCGTTGATGGTCCCTTGTTGGGCTGCTGATCGGTCTTTTTCCGCAGCGAAGGCTTGTTCGGATTCTTTTTGTCGTCCACCTTCAAGTTCATTTCGATCATCTGCAGCCGCCGCTTCACCGTGTCGAATTCCGAGGTGGTGACGATGTATTCGTCGCGCGCCGGCAAAATCTTGGCAATTTCGTTCTGCGCCGCTACGATGCGCTCCGGCGTCGGAGGATGCGTTGAGAAAACCTTCGGGATCGTTCCAGGCTGCTTCTTTTCATCCGCCTGAACCTTTTCAAAGAAGGAAACGAACGAGTTCGGATCGTAGCCCGCCTTGTACATATACTGCAGCCCCAGATAATCGGCTTCCGCCTCATCGACGCGTGTGAACTTCAGGAATGTCAACGGAATAGCGAACTGCATTCCCTGATAGATGGCGTACCCGGCCCAGGTGTAAGGGATAAAGATCGTCGCCACCAACGCGCCGACTTGTATGATGTCGCTCTTGGTCGCTTGCTTGGTGCCATGGCGCGCGCACACGTGCGCGATTTCGTGCGCCATCACTCCCGCAAGTTCCGACTCTTCATCCGCGTGTAGGATCAGCCCGCTGTTGATGTAAAAAAATCCGCCCGGCAGCGCGAACGCGTTCACCACGTCCGAATCGATCACCTTGATGGTAAACGGCACTTGCGCATCCGAATTGCGAACGAGGTTCTGCCCCACTCGATTCACATATTCGACCACGACCGGATCGTTGATGAATTTCGCCTGCTTCTCCACTTCATGTGACAATTGTTTTCCCAGCGCGATTTCATGTTCCAGCGAATAGAAGTTCAGTCCGTGTCCCACGCTGCGATTGCCGATCGCGTTCACATCCTGCTTGGAGCCGGCCTTGACGTTGGGGTCCGTCGGCATCTGCTGAATCGGCAAATTGTCCGGTGACTGCGCTCCAGTTCCCGGCGCGCTTTGGTCTTGCGCACTCGTATCCGTCTGTTGCGCGGTCGGCGCCACGGGAGTCTGCGCAGGCGGCTGCTGCTGCGTTTGGGGGGCTTGCGCGGGCGAGGTCTGCTGGCCTGGCTGCTGTGTTGGCTCCGGAGTCTGCGCGGCAGGCGGAGCGGCTTGCTGGCTCGGCTGCTGCTGCGGTTGGCTGCTAGGCTGTTGATTTGCAGGCGGTTGTGTGGACTGTTGAGGGAATCCTGCGAATGTCGCGGGACTAAGCAGCGAAGCAGCTACGACCAGCGCCCCCAATTGCCCTGCCAGGCTCTTTCTCATGCATGCCTCCAGAGGAGCTTTGCCGGAATTATACACCCCGCCCCCAGCATCCTCACGATAATTGCTTGGATGATGGATGCCGGGAAAGAGTTTCCCAGTCTGCCGAGATTTCATGCCCGCGGAACTTCGAGGATCGGCGGTGGGCCTCACCGGCTGTAGCTTATCCCCTCGTGGCTCGGGCGCAAGGGGTTTCCCCTGCGAATCATGCCGGCCCTGCGATATTGACGGTTTCTTCGAATCTGTTTACATTCGTATTGTGCCCGCCCGCAAAATCCAAGTCGGCCAAGTCTGGAAAAAGGACGAATCCGGCGAATCTTATTTGATTACTAAGATTTACAACGAAGCCATCGCCACCTTCGCCCTCCTCCGCAAAACCGGCGCCGAAGCCGAAGGCACCGTAAAAGTCAAAGTGGACCAGCGCGGCGCCTCGCAAGCCCTGCCAGGCTTCAGCTACACCCAAGAATCCGACTCGTTCTAGCCCCACTTAGATGGATCGCACCGGCATCCGGACGACATCCTCCACACGCATGGCTTCCTTCACGATGAAGCCCTCCGCGTACTTCACTCCAATCATCCGGCCGTAAGCCGTAGCCGTCAGATTCATCCGCGCTTCCAACTCGTCCAGAGGCAAATAGACTTTCGACTTGCGTTCTTTCTCCGGCGGCTCGAACTGCGACTTGTAAGCCAGAATGGCTCGCCGTCGCCTTTCGAACTGCTTCGAAATGTCCACGCAAAATGTCGGCCGCGCACTTTCATACGCCGCCGCATACAGAATCTTGAACGGGCGAAACGCACGCCCGCTCAGCGGATAATTTTTCAGCCCGGCCACAAAGCAAGCCTCGTATCCAAGTTTCGCCGCAGTGTAATGGTCCGGATGCCGCCCTTCCCAGTAGGGGAGTATCACGGTCTTCGGCTGCAGCTCGCGAATCACTTCCGCAATTGCCATTTTGTATTCTTCGCGCATTTCCAGCCGCGCGTCCGGCAACCCCAGGTTTCGCCGCACGCTGACCCTCAGAATTTTGCCAGCCCGCGCGGCTTCGCGCAGACGAACCTCTGGCGTCCCGCGCGTACCCGTTTCGCCCTTCGTCAGATCGAGAATCCCGGTACGGTATCCTTCCTGCGCCATCTTCAACATCGTGCCGCCGCAGGTCAGCTCCACGTCATCCGGATGCGCCGCAATCGCCAGCAAATCAATTTTCATGCCCCCTCCCTTCGCGCCCCGATTCTAACAGCCTTTATGTAGCTCGGGTCTTCAGACCTGAGGCTTTTGACTTTCCTCCTGAAACCTTAAGTCGAGGCGGGTGTCCGGTCGGATCTTCGGCGCTGTCCCACTTTGCCCCAAACACGTTCGTTTGGTGCGACAATCGCTCGCGCTCCCCTCAGAGGTGGCCGTGAAAGTCGCATGGGACCGAGTCCTAAACCTCACGCTTTGGGTTCTCCAGAGTCTCTTGGCTCTGGTGTTTCTCTATTCCGGCGCGAGCAAATTCAATCCGCATGGAATTTTCTGGATCGAATTGTTCGCAAAGGTCGGAATGGGCCAATGGTTCCGTTATTTTACTGGAGGCCTCGAAGTAATCTGCGCGGTCTTACTGTTGATCCCTAGAAGCTCGGCGATTGCCGCGGCCTTGTTGGCCTGCGTCATGGCTGGCGCGATCCTCACCCATCTCTTCATCCTCCGCGACGGGTACGCCGCTATCTTCCCCGGCTTGCCGCTGTTGATCCTCATTGTCGTTGCCTGGAGAAGAAGTTCAGCTCTATCGCGTTGAAAAAGAATCCCGTCAGCTAGGGGTTGCATGCCGGCTTGCGGTCGACCCAACGAACTCCTCGGCGCGTAATTACGAGCGCGTCGGTGGGGCCTCCCACGTCGATTTTCTTGGGATGATACTCCGCGGTGAGTTGCACCAAGCGCATGGCCCAGCGCACGTCCCTGTCTCTCAACGCAATGCTTCTTTCGGCGACGGCCCACTTCCTCTGCTCCACTCGCGCAAAATGGGTTTTGTCCGCCACCACTTCGATGACAATTTCGTTTCGCCCCAACGCGGCAAAGTGCATGGTCGGCCGCGGGCGCTCGGCATAAAATTTCTCTCTCGCCTGTCGCGTGGCGGGCTCGAACGCGATTTCCACCTGATACAGCGCCGTGGCGCCGTTTTGAACGCCCGCGAAAACGCCGGTAAGAAAAATATTGTCCTCCACCATTTTCGTGGAACCCGCAGGATCGGACACGAGCGCCTGATTGATGCTCGCGACCATCCGCTCGCCCCAGCTTTGCGCCGCCGCTCGCAGAAGCCGCGAACTCCCCGCCTTTTGCGCATCCTGAAAAGCGCGACGAGCTTCACTCTGCGCGTCCCAAAGGGCTCGCCCGTTGCTCGCGTGAATGATATTCCCCGCAGCAGTAAACACCGAGTGGTCGTCAAGTCGCACGATTTTGCAAATATCGTCGCGATATTTTCCGGCGTCGTCGAACCCTCGGCTATCCACCGCGATCACAATTTTAGTTTGCGACAATCCAATCACCACAACAGTGCCCGCCGCGCTTTGCACGCCGCCCGCTTCCGCGCCCAAGCTGGAAGCCAGCGCCAGGATCACGACCGCCGGCACTTTGGTCTTGTAGTTCATCTCGATTTCGGGTGGTGTCCTGGTTTGGGCGCGAGCCACAAAATCGACAACTCGCGGGAACTGCTCCGCGAAAGGTAGGCGCTGCGCGCCGCTATTGTTGTCGGAGCTGAAGCTCCGACCCCCTAAAAACCGCGGCGGCGAATGCATGCGAGGCGAGCTAGGACACCGCGCGAGTTCGCAGGAGATTGTACTAACTCCTCGTAGCATCCTCATTGCTATAATTCCGCCCGTCGCAGGCCGGCAATCCATCGGAGGGCGCTTTTCATGGCGAACGATCCACACCCAATCCACACTTCTTTTCTCCGCGCGCACATCAGCGAGTTCTGGTCCGGCGACCTGGGCCTCACGCTCATGAACATGGCTCTGTGCGTTTTGATCTTCGTCATCACGCCGCTGCGCGAAGCCGGCCTTCACGGACGCATCGTCCTCGACCTCGCCGTGCTCGTGCTGATGATTTCCGCCGCGCTGGTGGTGGACCAAAGCCGCACGGCCACGGCTGTCGTTGTCACCGTCGTCGCCGCAACTGCTGTGGTGTTGAGCGCCGGGCGCGTCCATCCAACGATGTTTCTTCATCTGCTCGGCAGCGTGCTCGTCACCATCTCGCTGCTGCTGTACGTGCGCATCGTTCTGCTCGTCACCTTTCGCGGCGGCCTGATCACATGGAGCCGCATCCAGGGCGGCATCAGCGCCTACCTTCTTATCGGCTTGGCCTTCGCCTCAGCCTTCCAGTTTGTTGAACAACTTCATCCCGGCGCCTTCAGCTTCGTTACCCAGCCTGCCGATTTGGACCAGCTCACCGCCAAGTTCACCTACTACAGTTTTACGACGCTGACCACCCTCGGCAGCGACATCAACCCCGTATTCCCCTTCGCCCGCTCCCTCACCATCGCAGAATCCGTCGTCGGCCAACTTTTCCCCGCCGTCCTCATGGGCGCCCTCGTCGCCATGGCCCTGCAGTCGCGACCAAAGTCCTAAGCAAAGCTCAGCCTTGAGCGCAGTCGCTTTTCGTAGCGCCGGCGTCTCGCCGGCTCTTTTCGCCTTTTGCGCGGCATTACCTGCGCACACGTTTGGTTCAAAGTTCTCGATTAGAACGGGTCCGTGTTGTTTGTTTTCAGTGAGTTGGAGCATGTTCTAATTCCAAGTGTTCTCGATTAAAAACTGCAAAGCAGATCCCTCGTTGCGCTCGGGATGCCGATGCTCTCCGCATCGTCAGTTCTCGATTTGAAGCGTGTTTTCGCGAAACGCTAATCGCTGTTCTGGCCCCGGTTAGAGATTTTTCTGTCGTTTGTTTTGAGAGAGTTACGTCGAATTCCGTTTGTGACGCAGAACCGGTTAGAAATGGGGCGCATGGTTGGATGGCGACGGTGGCGCGAGCGCTGTGGAGTTCTCCAGGTAAAGAATACACGGACACTTCGGCCTTGCGACTGCGTCCTCGACTGCCCGTGGCCTTGGCCAGATAGCTTCCTCGTCGGGTGTCAATAACGCCCGAAGTACGATATCATAGTAGTAAATATAAGTCAAGGGTAATAAATTACATATTCGGGAATTCGAAGATGGAGTTTCGAGACGGAAACTTAGGACCGCACGTCAAAACCCGTACCCCTTCAAAGGCCGAAGGGATACGGCATCCTCAAATTTCGTCCGTGCTTTGAATTGACTTGGGTGTGTGGTTTGAGGGTCGGCCACCGGCTCTACTGAGCAAACGGTTCCCACGAGTACATTTCCTGTTCGGTTCCATCGGGAAGTCTTTTCTTTGAGGAATGCAGCTGCCATGATTTTCCAGAAACAGTGTCGATGAGAAAGGTAAATCGTGCCACGACGCCAGCGGTGGAGATTTGATATTTGGCTTCATTATATGAACTACGGCCTTTGACCTGCATTTTTTGCCATGCAGGTTCGCCCTCTTTCGTTGTTGCTAGCTGAGAGACTTCACCGGTAAAGCGATCGAGCCGGAATGTCCATTGTGTTGCTGCCTCTGATTGAATGATTTCAAACCGTGCACCCGAAGGCGCCGTTGTAGTTTGGTGGATGTCGGGAACACCTTGTGCCGAAACTGGAATCGCTACGAACGTCACCATCAATAGTAAATACACGAGTGTTCGCATTTGTTCTCCTTGCTCTCGCGTGGCGACAACTTAGAAGCAAAGTATCGGTATGGTACTATCCGGAATACCGCCACGTCACCCAGCAAAATCATCGAAACAAAAGGATTAGGTCGCCCGCCCAACCGAACAGTTCGTTGGCAAGATTTAAACAAAATGGGAGGAGATCAATCCTCCTCCCATTTCTTGCTGCGCAGTGGATTTTATCGAAGATTGCCAGTACCAGTCGCTGACGGCACACTTCCCTGCGTTGCTCCTTTTGGAGGTTGAGGGCAATTCTTGTTCTTAGCGATCGGGTTCAAGGTCACGAAGAACACATCGTATGCCGTGCGACCTACGTGCGTAGGGTCGGGATCGTTGGGGTCAACGCCGGCCCGGTAGCGGAACTCATTACCGTATTGGTCTGTCTTTCGATCCTCCCTGTACTTCAAGCTGATCGAATTTACACCGAGCGACGGTAATGTGTGCATTTCCTCCGGCTGGCAGATGCCGTCGTGGTTCACGTCTATCCACAATCGCAACGAGGTCCAAATAGCGTCTCGCGCGTCGATGATGCCGTCGCCGTTCCCACCGTTCGCGGGCAGGTCATAAACTGCCAGTGCCGCGAAACCATTTGGGTGCGCGGACGGGGGTTGCGGGGAACCGCTACCGAATAAATTTCCTCCGTTGTGAACTAAACCGTCAGCTCCAGGGAGCGCAAGGAACGCATCGCCCGAACCCGGAGCGGTCCATGCAATTTGAATAGGAATGCCATCGGCGGAGATGTCGAACGACACTCCATTGCTGGCGCTGGTTAAGAAGTAGCCGTGCCCGGTTGTGTCGATGACGACAGGCGAACAGCAACCGGGGCCCTCGTCGCCATTGCAGGGGTTGCAGGCTACGGGGTTGGAAGGAGGGGGGCCGCTTCCACCCTCGCTCGAGCAAGCAACCGCCACGCAAGTGCTGGTATCAGACGTGGTACTTCCTTCGACGCAATTCCCGTTTGTATCAGGACCTGTCTGACTTATGCCCTTAGTCATAAAGGTGGGTGGCGTTGCCGTACTGGACGATTGAGTAGTCAGCGGGGGGGGAAAATGGGGTTGCAAGCCACAAACTCCTTGGCGGCGCCACTGTAAGCGCCCGTCCCAGTCGCAGTAACTACGTTATTGGGCACGTTTGCCTTGCTGCACGGCATTTGAGTTTGTGAGTTAGTACACGTAATAGTATACGTCTGTGTCTCACTTGAAGTATAAGTTCCACCGGGATTAGTCCCTGAAGGCGGCACTGTCGTCGTGGCTGCGCTTGTCTGAACTGAACCTGGTACTATCGTGCAACAGTTCTCCTGCGCCTGCACGGAGCCAGCGCAGATTGACAGCAAGCTGACGATAAGAGCGATACGGGATTTCATCGCTGCCCCTCCTTCGTGAGTTCCGTCTGAGGCAAGATGAGACTGATGCGGCTCTCATGAGTTTTGATCAGTGCCCGCAGGTAATTTTCCTCCTGGGCACTCCGTCCCGTAGGGTCCTTCGGCGCATTCCTGAGATCCTGTGCTATCACGAGAAAACCAAGCCCCTCATACGATGTGGGGTCGTCCGTGAGGTTTTTATTGTTCGCCAAGACGTTGGCCAGTCCTTCTAGTTGGGCTGCCACTGTAGCGCTTGGATGGTCGTTCTTTGGGTCCGCGAGCGCGTTGGCTAGAAGTTCATCCGCCTTCTGCATCGCAAGCACTCGGCCCTTTCTTTGCAGTACGATCTGCCTGAAGGCTGTTTCGTTTAGCACATCCGCCATGCCATCGGCATAGATAACGACGCCTACAGTCGCCCTAATGTCTGTAATTGGCGTGGTCTGGGGGATCTCAAAGTCGCGAAGTGCTCCCGCTTCGAAAGTGCCGTTGCCTGCGCCGGGTTCGATTTCGTGGCCCTGCTCGATTGTAGAAATCATCCCGCCCAGGAAGTCGGTGCTCCACCCATGCGAACCGGCGGTACCATCTGGATACGTCAGGATAATGTTAAAGTCTATTGCAGTGATGTCTTTCTGGGACGTGTTGAGGACACTGACCGTCACGATTCCTTTCACGGGATCGTAGTGGGACCCTTGAACTACGGCTCCAATTACACGGGACGCTCGCAACCCTTGGGCGGCTGGAAGCGCACAGACCGAGAGCAAAAGCGAAAAGACCAAAGCACGGAAGATTATCTTGCCATGTGTCATAATTGGGACTCCTTTCAGCCGAGGGTGCGCGGCTTTCCATTGCTCGTCATGCTGTCTTTCTACTCGCCACCTGATAGAGAAAAGGCTT
>JBAVQA010000167.1:0-3375 GCA_049693595.1 Candidatus Acidiferrales bacterium
CGATAAAGCGATTCGCACCACCGACCTTGGCTTGAATCCGACGAACGACGGCAAAGTAGTACGCGTCCCGATTCCGCCGCTCACCGAGGATCGCCGTAAAGACATGGTGAAGCACATTCACAAGGTGTTGGAGAATCATCGAACGGCGGTCCGCAATATTCGGCGCGATATCAAGGAAGCGGTCGAGAAGCTGGAGAAGGACAAGAAAATCAGCGAGGACGATCGGAAACGATCCCTCGACGAGCTTGAAAAGCTGACGCATTCGGAAACGAAGAAAATCGAAGATTATTCCGCGCTGAAAGAAAAAGAAGTCCTCGAGATTAAGTGACGCCCCTGCTGCAATCAACCCCTGCCACACAGAAACTCAGCTAGAACGAAGAGACTTTTTCGTCGTATAAATTGATCCATGCAGGAAGCACGACCCAGCCGGACGGCGATGCGTGTAGCGATGCGGCGCGCGGCGCACCAACTTTTCGATGACCCCAAAGTATTAGTGGATCCAATCGCGCTGCCGATTATTGGGCCGGAGGCAGCAGCCAGATTGGAAGCCGATCGGAATAAGCATAGAAGCCGTGTGGCGCGAAACCTTCGCGCGTTCCTTGTGGCGCGCAGCCGGTTCGCAGAGGACGAACTGGTGCGAGCCTTGGGACGCGGAGTGAGGCAATACGTGGTCCTAGGTGCCGGCCTCGACACATTTGCGTATCGAAACCCTCTCGGAGATTTTGCGCTGCGCGTATTTGAAGTGGACTACCCAGCCACGCAGACATGGAAACGCCGGAAACTCGCGGCAGCGGGGATCGCAATTCCGCCGTCCGTAACCTACGCGCCGGTGGATTTCGAACGGCAGACGCTTGCTGAAGGATTGAAACTTGCGGGATTCGATGCTTCGAAAGCCGCCTTCTTTTCTTGGCTGGGCGTCACCATGTACCTCACCGAAGAGGCCGTGATGGCCACCTTCGGTTTCATCGCCTCGAGTCCGGCCGGCGGAGGTATCGCCTTCGACTATGCGGTTCCACGTTCGTCATTGAATTGGGTCGGGCGCCTGGCTCTGGACGCTCTATCGCACCGCGTGGCCGCAGCGGGTGAGCCTTTTCGCACGTTTTTTGAACCGAGCGCGCTGGCGGAGCGGCTTCAGCGAATCGGATTTCGCGGCGTAGAAGATCTCGATGCGGACGAGATCAACAGGCGCTATTTCAAAGACCGCGCCGACCGGCTGCGCGTCACAGGCAGCCTGGGACATTTAATGAGTGCAGAGGTTTAGGCGAAAAAATCCTCGTTCGCGCAAGGCTTGCGCCAGCCCGTATGACGATTTGGCCGGACAATGTGAAGATCTTCAGTTTACGGTGCGCAGGTTTTCCGGGAGAATCAGCGTAAAGGTGCAGTTGCCGGTAGTGGCCGAGCAGGCCAGCGTGCCGCGCCTGACAATTCTCGCCGGTGTGGCATCGGGAAACATCGGCCCAAAATCGACCGCGCGCAGGCGTTCTGCGAACGGCCGCAAATTTTGGTTTCCACTCACGAACTTTACAGCTTCCACTTTCGGATCTTTGTTTCCCGGTGATAGCAGAACCAGAAAATCAGCCTCGGAATTCTCGCCTGAGCCTTTCCCGATGGAGAAGGTTCGATGCGTAGTAAGTTCAGGCTTAGCTTGGTTTACTAGGTCTTCGATCTTGGCGTGCGGTCCCAGCAGTTCCACAAGTCGGGCACGAGTTTCCGGCACCGAATGGACTGCGCCCATCGAAAGAAAATACATGTGAATGGCTCGATCTTTTTCGCCGCGTTTTTGGTCAATCTGCGCCAGATGATCGCCCACCTCGCCGTGCTGGTCGAGCAGCCAGGAAGCGCGAATGTAGCGTTCGGCGTCTTCTAGCTCACCTTTTTGGAAATGAACCCATCCGAGGGTGTCCCAATAAATGCCCAGATTCGAAACCGCTTGCAGATCATCCATCGAAAGATGCGTGAGATTGACGTTCCTCAGATTTGCCGCCGTCGCCGCAACGGCTGATTCCGCATATTGCTGAGCTTTGTCGAGCTCCAGTTGATGATCCGCCAGGCTGTAGGCCACGTTATTCCAAACCGCGGGCGTCTGTGCTAACTCGACTCCTTTTTCAAACACGGCGAGGGCTTTCTCTTTTTCGCCGGTGTTGATGTATGCCTGACCCAAGCTGACCTGAAGCTCGGCGTTTTCTGGCGACAAAATCGTGGCTTTGTCGAGCTCGGGAACGGCCTCGGCGTATTTATGTTCTTCGAGATAGAGAGCGCCAAGAGCCGCGTGCGCAACCGGGTCGATTGGATTTACTTCTATCTGTTTTTGGAACGCCTTTGCAGCGTCGGTGTAATTCTGCTGTTGCTGCAAAGTAAATCCAAGATAGTTGTACGCGTGCTCGTCGTATGGGTTCAGTTCGATCTGCTTTCGGAATGCGGCGCCAGCATCATCGAACTGCCCCAGGCGCAGATACGCAAGGCCCAGATCGTTCCATCCTTGTTTGCTCTTGGGATCCAGTTCAAGCGCCCGCTTAAGAAGCGGAATTGCTGCCTTCAAGTTTCCGGAATCCAGTGCGGCGAGCCCCGCTTCGAGAAGTTCGCCGGGTGTCGCAACTTCGGGAATTTCCGGCGCGCCGGGGTTGGAATTTTCGGCAAGCAATGTCTGGCCTTCATCGGATTCGACAGCTCTAGTAAAAGCGCGGTAATCGCCGACGCGGGAAGCGGGCAGTTCCCGCATTTTGAAGTTAAGAGTACGCTCGGCTAACAGCGTGTGAGACTCAAAGCGATAACTCGATTTGAAAGCCGCGTAATCCCGCACGATCGAAACTGCCACGGGGGCCTGCGCTGTAAAACTGTTTGGCAACTTCAGTTTCAGCGACATAGTGACGTCGAGAGGGCTTCCGAAGTGAATCGGCTCAGCCGTGTCCTCGGAGGCATCCGGCATACCGATCATCAACAATGGCACGATGACTTTGCTTTTCTTGCTGGACCAATCAAGAAAATTCGCCTGCGAGAACTCGAGATCGAGTTCGAAAGGGTTTTGCGTATCCGAAGGGTCGCTCGGTTTTACGGAAGTCACGTCGCCGTGGATGCCATCGAGAGCTGCGATCGTCTGGCCGAGTTCTTTCCATTGCGTTTGCGGCGTGCGGCGAAAGGCAACACGAAGCGCGAGCTCGTTATCGCCCCGAAGAAAGTACCACAGCTTGGCCGAAAGCTTGCCGAGGTCGCTCACCTCGGCATCGATTTCCACACGCTGTGTTGAAAGGAACGGCGGATCGATCGGGGTTTCGACAATTTTCCCAGCACCATCGGACGGCACTAGCAGCGCGGATTTATTGCGCAGCGCCGGAGAAAGCAGGCGAAAAGGCGCAACTTCAGCCGTGGAGTCCATCC
>JBAVQA010000168.1:0-2833 GCA_049693595.1 Candidatus Acidiferrales bacterium
CCTGTTTAGCCTGTTAGAGAGCCTGCACGCAAGCCATGGTCTTACCTCGATCCTGGTAACCCACAATATGCCTCTTGCCAGGCGTTGTGATCGGGTCTTACGGTTGGCCCATGGAAAAGTGGAGGAAGTGTCTGCGATCGAAGTTTGAGCGCAGGCACGGTACGAACGGTTTACCCCAAAAGGGTGAGTCGTGACAGTGGCTGGCTCGATATAAGATCGATGTAAGATTGTAGGAACTTATATCCGCCCAGCCGAGTGGTTTTCCCGGGCGCCAATGGCTCCGGGAAGATGGAACAGGACGAAAGTTGCCGTGAGCGTCGAAAGTTACGTCTTCGGAGACAACTTTTAAGGGGGAACATGTTCGAACGGTATACAGAAAAGGCGCGGCGCGTCATCTTCTTTGCACGGTATGAGGCCAGCCAGTTTGGTTCCCCATATATCGAGACAGAGCACTTGCTGCTCGGTCTTTTGCGTGAGGATAAAGCGCTGACAAATCGCTTTCTCCGCTCCCATGCTTCGGTTGAATCCATTCGGAAACAGATTGAAGGGCACACGACGATTCGGGAGAAGGTTTCTACTTCTGTCGATCTGCCTTTGTCGAATGAGTGCAAGCGGGTCCTGGCATATGCCGCAGAGGAGGCAGAGCGTCTCTCGCATAAGCACATCGGTACGGAACATCTATTGTTGGGACTGCTGCGCGAAGAAAAGTGCTTCGCAGCGGAGATATTGCATGAGCGCGGACTGCGTCTGCTTGCCATCCGTGAGGAGTTAGCGCGGGCTACGCAGGAGAAGGCTCCACCTTCCCAACGGAATCGCGAATCCAGCCTGCTGGTAGAGTTCTCCCGCGACCTGACCCAGGCTGCGATGGACAACCAGCTCGACCCGCTGGTTGGCCGCGATCAGGAACTCGAGCGAGTGGTGCAGATCCTGTGCCGCCGCACCAAGAACAATCCGGTTTTGATTGGCGAGCCCGGAGTTGGCAAGACGGCCATTGTCGAAGGGCTGGCGCAGCGCATCTCCGATGGCGAAGTGCCCAGTTTTCTGGCCGACAAGCGCGTACTGGCTCTCGATCTGTCGCTCATCGTTGCCGGGACCAAGTACCGAGGCCAGTTTGAGGAGCGGCTCAAGACCATCATGAAGGAGTTGATGGAAAATCAGAACTCCATCATCTTCATCGACGAGCTTCACACCCTGGTGGGCGCGGGCTCGGCCGAGGGCTCGCTCGATGCGGCCAACATCCTGAAGCCGGCTCTCTCGCGCGGCGAAATTCAATGCATCGGTGCAACCACGCCGTCGGAATATCGCAAGTCGATCGAGAAAGACCGCTCGCTCGAGCGTCGTTTCCAGGCAGTCAAGGTGCCGCCTCCAAACGAAGAAGATGCGATCAAGATCATCATGGGGATCAAGGACCGCTACGAGAAATTCCACGCGGTCAGTTACACCGATGACTCGATCCACTTCGCGGTTTCGCACTCCAACCGCTACATCCCGGATCGGTTTCTGCCAGATAAGGCGATTGACCTTATCGACGAAGCCGGCGCGCGCGTAAAGCTGCGCCAGACCTCGCTGCCGGAAGAGATCACCGAGGTGCAGAAGCGCATCAAGTTCATCGTGCATCGCATGGAAAATGCTATTGCCAACCATGAGTTCGAGAAAGCGCGGTTCTACTCTGACGAGGAGCGCAAGGAGCGTGAGAATCTGCGCGCTCTGCGCGACAAATATCACCTCGATGATTCCACTGCCGGCATTGTCGGCCGCGAGGATATCGAGGATGTGGTGAGCCGTTGGACTGGGGTTCCGATCACCTCAATCAAGGAAGAAGAAACCCAGAAGCTGCTCCGCGTCGAAGAAGAGCTGCACAAGCGCGTTATTTCGCAGGACAAGGCGATTTCCGCCCTGTCTCGTGCAATTCGCCGCTCCCGTGCCGGTCTGAAGTCGCCCAATCGTCCCATCGGCTCGTTCCTGTTCCTGGGACCGACCGGCGTGGGCAAGACGGAAATGGCGCGCACCCTGGCCCAGTTCCTCTTTGGCAGTGAGAAGGCTCTGATCCGCTTCGATATGTCGGAGTTCATGGAGAAGCACTCGGTCTCCAAGCTCATCGGTTCGCCTCCGGGCTACGTGGGCTACGAGGAAGGCGGCCAGCTCACCGAGCGGGTGAAGCGTTCGCCGTATTCGGTAGTCCTGTTGGATGAAATCGAGAAGGCGCATCCGGACGTGTTCAATATCCTGTTGCAGGTTTTCGAAGACGGTCAGCTCACCGATGGTCTGGGCAACACGGTGGATTTCAAGAACTCGATCATCATCATGACCTCCAACATTGGGGCGAGACACCTGCAGAGGAAGCAGGGACTTGGCTTCCAGTCAGACAGGGAAGACCTGCTGATGGACAAGATGGAGGAATTGGTCAAGAACGAGGTGAAGCGGACATTCAATCCAGAGTTCCTGAACAGGCTCGATGAAGTCATCATCTTCTTGTCGCTCTCGGATTCCGATCTGATCCAGATTCTGGAGTTGCTGGTCCAGCAACTGAATGCCAATCTGATTCAGAAGGCGATCACGCTTTCGGTGACTGAAGATGCCAAGAAGTGGATTCTGGAGAAGACATTAGTCGACCGCACGTATGGTGCAAGACCCTTGCGCCGTGCCCTGCAGCGCTATGTTGAGGATCCGCTATCCGAGGCATTGATCGCAGGCGGTATTGCAGAGCGTCCCGCGTTCCTTGAGGTCTACCTCGAAAACACCCAGCTCTTCTACCGCCCGGTGGGCGAAGTAGGAGAGGACAAGCCGACTGGCATCCTGCTCTTCAGCAACTAACGTTCGTTAAGGAGAAGGG
>JBAVQA010000169.1:0-22067 GCA_049693595.1 Candidatus Acidiferrales bacterium
CGCGTGCACCCCGGAATGCCTTTTATTAAATTTATTAAAACGGATTAATATACAGACCCTGCCGCATGTCAAGCGAAAAACACGCTTCGTCCGATGCCTACCTCCGCTCAGCTACCTAATACACGACGGCAGCTCGTGTACGTACTCGGAAAGACTGTCGACAAGGAAGGGAAAACCGCACCACAGCTACGTGCATCGCTCTAATGCGATTTTAAAAACCGACTTACGTCGCGGGCGGAGGGCATCGAAGGCTGCGCTCCCATTCGCGTGACGGAGATGGCTGCAACCGCCGCGGCATACCTCGCCGCCTGCACCGGCGCCGCACCTGAGAGGAGACTCACCGCGAAGCCGGCGTTGAAGGCGTCTCCCGCAGCGGTGCTGTCCACAGCCTTCACCGCGAACGGAGGAATCATCTCTCGAGTTCCCGCGGCAGTAGCCAGAAAAGCCCCTTGCGAACCCATCTTAATCACAACATTCTTGAGGCCGCGCGCCAAAAGCAGATTGGCACAACGCTCGGCCGTCTCCGGTGTCACGGGTTCGTTGGCGTTAAGGCCACAGAGGATGCGAGTTTCGCTTTCGTTGGGCGTGATCCACGTTGCGCATTGCAGCAAGCCTTTGGGAAGTTCGCGCGCGGGAGCGGGGTCCAGCATCAGCGGAATTTTGTTTTTGTGCGCAAAGGCTGCGAGCGTCTCCACGGTGATGAGCGGAATTTCGAGTTGAGTCAAAAGCATTCCAGCCTTACGCAAAATAGCGGAGGACCGCATGATGTCCTGCGGCAGCAACTTTGCATTAGCGCCGGGAATGACGACAATATTGTTCTGCCCATCGTCGCCGATGTTGATCAATGCCACGCCCGAGGAACCCTTCGCCGTTCCGACTGCCCTTACATCAACGCCGGCTTTGCGCAGCGCGCTTTTCAGCGTCGGACCGAACGAACCATCGCCCACTTTGCCTACCATGCTGACGGGATATGCGAGCCTGCCTATCGCGACGGCTTGGTTGGCTCCCTTTCCGCCGTGGAAGGTCGAAAAAGTCCTGCCGGTAAGAGTTTCGCCTGGTAGAGGCACACGCTCGCCGGCCGCTACCAGATCCAGATTTATGCTCCCAACAACGACGATAGGCTTGGGCATTTTTGCACTACACTCCTATACAGCCGCTCATGAGTGAACCGCGGTTTCGGCCGTAAATTGCTCGCCTAATTGTCATCCGATTCACTCGGTTGCTTTTCCGGTGGCGCGGGACCGGCAGGGCCGATGATGATCGGAGCGAAACCGGCCTGTTTCAGTTGGGTGTTCACCGCGGGCAGATCTTTTGCGATCAGCGCAGTCCAATTCGCAATCACCGTCGTGAGACTCTGCTGGGCTGAGGAGAATGCCTTTCTGGCCTCGTCAGTCGGGGCTTCGTCGCCGCCGTTCACGGCGGAGAAAACTGCCGCGAACTTGCTTCTCAGCGATGCCAGGTCCGGCTGTTCCTTCGGAGGTTTCGAGGGAACGAGGCCAAAGGGACCCGGCGGAGCTCCGGCGACGTCTTCCCCCTTCTGAATGAGCGAATCCAGGGCCGAGACGAGCGCGGCGTTATTCTGAACTTGCGTTCGAAGCTGGCGGGCCTGCGAGAGGAGCTGTTTGACGTTACGCTGCGCTTCGCCGATTTCAGATTGCCGGCGTGAGATTTCGGTTGCGAGCTCGAACTGTTGCTGCAAGTCTGCCGGCGGAGTTTTAATGCGCGGGTCCATCTTGACTGTCAGCGGCTGTGAGTAACTTTGGCCAGCGACGGTCAATTTTACGGCGTAGACGCCCGGCAGCGCGGTTACTCCACGTGGGGCGACAACAAATTCGTCACCGACGAGATGAGTGCTGAGAGGAACTGCGGTGTAATGAAGATCCCAAATCCAGCGATGCATGCCGGCAGCGGTCGAAGGGGGCTGGGGGGCGGGTCTCCAAGAAGCCGGGAACTGGAGCGTTTCGGGTTTCACCGGCGGGGCCTGATCCTCGCTTGAATAGCGGCGAATAGCTTGAGCTTTGGAATCGAGAATTTCTAGCAGCAAGGGGCCTGGCGCAGCGGATTTCAAATAATAATCAATCATCGCGCCGACGGGCGGATTTTCGGCGAGCGCTTCGTCGCGCGGCATAGGGGAACCGTAGTCAGTGCCCGGGTGCATGCGGATTGCTTCTGCCGGCTGGAACAAGTACGCTTCCGACTGCGTCACTTTGTCAGTGATTTGGCGCAGCGCCGTAATGTTGTCGAGCACCCAGAAGCCGCGTCCATGCGTGGCGACAATCAAATCATCGTCGTGAATTGCAAGGTCGCGCATGGAGACCGGAGGCAGATTCAGTTGCAACGATTGCCACTCGTCACCGTCGTTGAACGAAACGTACACTCCAAGCTCCGTGCCTGCGAACAACAGCCCTTTGCGCTTTGAATCTTCCTTTACCGTCTGCATGTACACGCCCGCGGGCAGTCCCTTCGTGATGCGCTCCCAGGTTTTGCCGGCGTCGCGCGTGCGGTAAATGTAAGGGTCGTTATCTTCCAGACGGTGGCGATCCACCGCTGCGTATGCTTCATTCGCGTCGAAGTGCGACGCCTGCATCATCGCGATCTTGCTCCACGGCGTGAGCTCGGGAGGCGTCACGTTTTGCCACGTTTTTCCGCCGTCGAGTGTCTTCTGTATGTATCCGTCGTCCGTGCCGACCCAGACCAAGTCCGCGCTCGCGGGAATCGGCGAGGGCGCAATGGTGTAAATAACGCCGCGGCGCTTGTTCGAAGGCGCATCCGAGGTCGCGGCTTCGTCGAGGTTTTTTGGCACGCCGGGATCCTCGCGCGTCAAATCGGGGCTAATCTGCGCCCAGTTATTTCCGCCATCCAAAGTCTTAAACAAAAATTGATTGCTGAAATACAGGGCGTGAGGGTCGGCTTCGGAAAAGACTAGCGGAAGAGTCCACGTTCTGCGGAATGGGCCTTGGCGGCTTAGCTCAGGAGAGACGTTGCGGAGTTCTCCGGTGACCACATTGCATTTCGTGACATTGTCGCCAAAAAGTATTTCGGGATGAAGCGGATCGGGAGCGGTGTACCCGGCTTCGTCGCCCGCACATATCCCGGTCCAATCGTGCATCGAGATCTCTGAGTGGCTGCTGCGCGCGGGAACGCTGACAGCGCCGCTGTCCTGCTGGGCGCCCGTGGCCCAGTAAGGAAAGCGATAATCGGCGGCTACATGGTAGAGCTGAGCGGTCGGTTGGTTGTACCACGAACTCCATGTGGCCGCGCCGTCTTCGGTGACAACGGTGCCCTGATCGCTGGCGAGAATCATGCGTCTCGGGTCGCCGGGATAAATCCAGAGCTGGTGATAATCATCGCCGCCCGGCGCGCCTCTGATGGACGTCCAATTCTTGCCGCCATCAGTGGACCGGTAGAGAGAAGTGTTCGAAACGTAAACCGTTTCCGGATTAGTCGGGTCCACAACTACATTGCAGAAGTACCAGCCGCGGCCCCAGATGCGTTTCTCGTCTGACATTTTGTGCCAGGAAGCGCCGGCGTCGTTCGAGCGATAAATGCCGCCTTCTTTGGCGTCGATAATTGCGTATACCAGATTCGAGTTTGCGGGAGCGACAGCGATTCCAATTCGGCCAACACGTTCGGCGGGCAGGCCTCCGGTGAGTTGTTGCCAGGTGTCACCGCCGTTCGTGGATTTGAATATTCCGCTGCCGGGGCCGTAGGACGGAGGATAAACACTCCACGGTGGGCGACGCGTATTCCAAAGCGTGGCGTAAATCGTCCGCGAGTTTTGCGGATCAAATGCGAGGTCGATCGCGCCGATGTCATCGCTCTCGTACAGAATCCTTTTCCAACTTGCGCCGCCATCAGTGGAGCGATATACGCCTCGTTCCGGGTTCGCGCCGTAAGCGTGACCAAGAGCTGCAACGAAAACGATGTCCGGATTTTGCGGGTCCACAAGAATGCGGCCTATCTGTCGCGTATTATCGAGGCCAACGTGGGTCCAGGTTTTACCTGCGTCTGTTGATTTGTACATGCCGTTGCCAAACGAGATCTGCGAGCGCATATCGGACTCGCCCGTTCCCACGTAAAGTACGTTCGGATTTGACGGAGCCACGGCAATTGCGCCGATCGAAGGGACCGGCTGCGAATCGAAAATCGGAGCCCACGTGCGGCCCGAATTTTCAGATTTCCATACGCCGCCGCCGACGGAACCGAAATAGAACGTATCTGGCTGGCCCGGCACGCCGCTAACAGCATTCGAACGGCCTCCGCGGAATGGCCCGATCGATCGCCAGTGCAAGCCGGAGTAAAGATTTGAGGGAAACTGTTGCGCCGAGGAAATTGGCCGTACAAGCTGGAAAGCTGCGGCCGCAACTGCCAACCCTATCAAGAAACGCGGAATCGCTCGTGATAAACAATGCATAGAAAGCTTTTCTCCAGTCGACGTTCACATAACAGGCAATGCGAGCATACAACATCGGCATACAACACTGAAAATGTCGCGAGGCGCTCAACCACACGGATGGTAAAGACCACGCGGCGTGTATTAGTTGGGCGACGACCACCGTCAGAGAACGGGCATGCAAACCAGCCGGCACCGTCTGGAATCGGCTATGCTGTCGTGAGACTTTTGGTAGGATAGTTTGCCGCAGCAAAGCCCGGGTGGCGGAATGGCATACGCGGAGGACTTAAAATCCTTTGTCCTTAACGGGACGTGTGGGTTCGACCCCCACCCCGGGCACTCTTCTTAGCCGGTTCTAGTGAATCTGAATGGCGCTGACCTTCGGCAGGTCGGCGGATCCAGAAGTAAATTGAATAGTGACCTGATTGGCGGTCACGGTGACCGGGAAAGTTTTGTCGATAGAGGTTAAAGGGGCTCCCGCTGCTGCAACAATGTCGAAGTTAGTGAGCACAGGCGTGCCGTTGATGGCGACATTGAAGATGCGTTGACCGGTCTTGGTCCAATAGATTTCTGCAAACTTTAGGACAACGTTGTAGCTTCCATTCGCGACAATGAACTGATACGAGAAATCGCCGTAGCGCTCAGTCTGGTAGAGAGTGGGGTCGGCCGTATTTAAAATGGCCTTTGTTGTGCTTGCAGTGCTTCCGCCGATGAAATCCTTGTCCGCACTCCAGAGCTGGTCGAGAGAGTCCGTGTAAGCCGCACCGCCGGAATTAACGAGGATGGGGCTAAACGGAGGCACTAGCGATACCGTGGCGCTGGAAAACTGAGTCGGGTCTGCCACGCTGGTAGCAGTGACGGATATTTTCTGTGCCGTTGTGACGGACGCTGGAGCAGAGTAGAGGCCCGCCGTCGCTCCGGAAGTAACAAGCGATCCAACCTGCGGGTTGTATGTCCAATTGACTCCCAGATTGGTGGTTCCCGTCACCGTAGCGCCGAATTGTTGGCTCTGCGCGGAAAGCAGCGATGCGCTGGTTGGGCTGATCTGAATGCCTACGCCCGAAGAGGTTTTGATCTCAATGGCGCTGACCTTTGGCAAATCGGCGGTACCAGTGGTGAATTGAATGGTGATCGTACCGCCCGAGACGGTCACCGGAAACGTTTTATCGATGGCCGTGTCCGGAGCACCCGCAGCCGCCACGATGTCAAAGTCGCTCAGCACCGCTGTGCCATTGATCGCTACATTGAATACCCGTTGTCCCACACCGCTCCAGTAGATCTCGGCAAACTTCAGCGTGACGCCGTAGATACCATTCGGGACCGTGAACTGATAGCTGAAGTCACCATAGCGTTCGGTTTGGTAAAGAGTGGGATCCGGCGTGTTGGCGATGGCATGTGTCGTGGAAGACGTCTTACCGCCGGTAAAACTATTGTCGGCGGCCCAGGAATTACCCAGCGTATCCGTATAGGCATTGCCGCCCGAGTTCACAAAGATCGAAGCAAACGAACCCACTGGCGTCAAAAGGCTCACTGTCGCAACCGACGATTGCGTATTGTCCGCCTGGCTGGTTGCAGTCACGGTGACAGTCTGCGCTGCCGTGACGGAAACCGGGGCAGTATAAAGCCCAGTCGCTGTCAGCGTGCCGATTTGAGGATTGAAGGTCCAGTTCACAGCAGTATTTGTGCTTCCCGTAACGCTGGTTGTGAATTGCTGTGCCTGCGAGGCATATAAGCTCGCAGTGGTCGGGCTAACCTGAATGGATACTCCGGAGGCAGCAGTGATCTCGATGGCGCTCACCTTGGGCAAATCGGCCGTGCCGTTAGTGAATTGAATCGTGATCAGATTGCCCGCGACAGTCACCGGAAACACTTCATCAATGGCCGTGTCTGGAGCACCTGCAGCCGCCACGATGTCAAAGTCGCTCAGCACCGCTGTGCCGTTGATTGCTACATTGAAAACGCGCTGTTTCGGTTCGCTCCAGTAGATCTCTGCGAACTTCAGCCTGACGATGTAGGAACCGTTCGGAACTGCCCACTGATAGCTGAAATCACCGTAGCGCTCGGTCTGGTAAAGAGTGGGATCCGGCGTATTGGCAATGGCGTGTGTTGTGGAGGATGTATTACCGCCGGTAAAGCTATTGTCTGCAGCCCAAGAATTGCCCAGCGTGTCTGTGTAGGCATTGCCGCCCGAGTTCACAAAGGTCGGAACAAATGCAACCACGGGCGGTAGCAGGGTGACCACGGCTGTGGTGGATTGCATGGGGTCGGCAACGCTGGTGGCCACCACATTAGTTGTTGTTGCAGCTGCGATAGATGCAGGCGCGGTATAGAGACCCGTACTCGAGAGCGTTCCCAACTGCGGGTTGAATGACCATGTGACTCCCGTTGCGGTGGTCCCGGTCACGAGCGTGGTGAATTGTTGCGTCTGTGAGGGGAACAAACTTATGGCGGACGGGTTGAGCTGCACTAAAACGCCGGAGGAGTTGGTAATCTCGATAGCGGAAATCTTGGGGTAATTCGCCAAACCGCTGGTGAACTGGATAGTGATTTTACCGGCGCTCGCCGTGGCTTCGAATATCTTGTCAACAGCGGTGAACGGGGCCCCTGCGGCCGCAACGATGTCAAAATTGTGAAGAACCTGGATGCCGTTGATAGCCACATTGAACTGGCGTTGGCCGGGGGAACTGAAGTAGATCTCCGCAAATTTCAAAGTGATATTGTACGGGCCGTTCGGAACGGCGAACTGATAAGTGAAATCTCCATAACGCTCGGACTGGTACACAATCGGATCGATCGCTCCCGCGATAGCGTGAGTCGTCGAAGCGGGGTCTCCTCCAGTGAAGTCCTCATCGGCGTTCCAGATGATTCCCTGAATATCCGTGTACGCAGCTGTTGTCCCTCCGCGCAGTAGAATGGGCGTAAAGCCGTTGGAGCTGGAAACGATGGTGAATCCATTAACAAGCGTCGAGCTCTGCCCGTCTGCATTGGTCACGCTCACATTGCCCGGGGCGACGAAGGTGTTGACGGGGATAGTAATGTTTGCGATCAGCAAGGTTGAGGAGTTGTAGACGCAGGTGTTGACGATGATCCCTTCGCCAAAGGCGCAGATGGGATTCGGGAGGAAGTTGGCGCCCTCGAGGCTAATATACAGACCGGTGGAATTTTGCTCACCGGAATTCGGACTCACACTTGTCAAGGTGGGAGCGGGGCTGGGGATGCCGGTTACGACGGTGAAGGCGTTCGGCAAGGTCCCAGAACCTCCGTCGGGGTTGGTGACGGTGAGATTACTGGTGCCGACGGCAGCGTTATATTGAACTGAGATAATCGCGGTGATCTGAGTGCTGGAATTTTCCGTGCAGGACGAAACGGTAATACTGGGCCCGAAGCTGCACGTGACTCCAGGTTGAAAATTGCTTCCTGTGATGGTGGCAGTGATGTTGGTCTGGCCCTGGCTGCCGGAATTCGGGACGACGCTGGAAAGAACAGGAGCGGGTTGTCTCACCTGGATAGTACGAATTGGCGGGCTTGGATCCCAGTTTCCCGCCGAATCGGCCACAGTCAGTGAAGCGGTATATGTTCCGGGAGTTGAGTAGGTAACCGATCCGGGACTAGCGAGCGCGCTCGAATTCGGCGTGCCTCCCCGAAGAGACCAAGAATAGGAAGCGACCGTCCCGCTTGAAGCAGTACCCGAGCCGGCGAAAACCACGGATTGGCCAGGTTCGATCACAACATTCCCTGCTGGGCTGGTGATCGTGCCTTTCGGTGGAACGTCCGTAGGTGTTGCCGACACCTGAACGAATTGCGCGATCGAAGGTACACCGGAACTGTTCAGGAGAAAGAGCATGTAATAACCGGGAGGAGCAATATTGCCGTTGGGCGGACCCGTGACGGAGAGCGCTCCCGAACCGATCGTGAAACTCAAGCCCACCATGCGCTGGTCCATGTTGAAGGCATGTGTTGTAGATCCTAGCTTCATCAGAACCACGGATGAAATGTTTGCGGCATTGGGAGTCTGTACCTGAAAGGAGGTGCCGTAGCCGACGATCCCTGGCGAAACGCTCGAAATGACCGGACGGGTGGCGGCAGTTCCATCGGCATTGAACAAATAGGGTGGTGAGTAGATCTCTACCTGGGGCACGTAGGTACCACGGACCGGATTGCCGCCTGCGACCCAAACGGTCCCGTCAGGAAGAAGAAGCGAGACGGAATGATAGAGCCTCTCATAGCTTTCCGTTCCGGCAGGCCCGACGGTAATAGGCCCGCTGGTGTTAAAAAGATCGGCGGCGAAACTTGCAGTGGTTGTGTCTTCATCATTCAAAGAACCGCCGAGCGTCAGGATATTGCCGTTAGGCAGCAAGGTCGCGTTCATCTCGATGCGGGGATTGGACATAGGAGGGCCATATACCCAAGCAGGTGTAGCGGCAGAAAGATTGATAATCTCGGTGGTGGCCGTCGCGGGATTACCGCCGCCGAAGATCATTACTTCCGGAGCGTATCCATTCGCCGGAGTCAGGGGAAGAAGGACGGACGACCCGTAAGTACGGTTGCCGGCGTAATTCGTCGTAGCAATCGTCCCGGACCAAGTATTCGAGGCTGGATAGAAATACTGGGATTGCGTAGTCCAGCCTGAATAGAAAACATTGCCGTTCGGAAGAAGATGCATTCGCGGATAAAGAGGAGGGACCCAAGGTGCAGTGTACGGAGTGCTCCACCCTGACTGAACATTGTAGATCTCAACTTCCGAATTCGTTGCTCCGGTTTCAGAAAGACCGGAAAAAACCAGGAGTCTTCCATCGCTCAACTCTGTGGCAGTCGGATACCAGCGTCCGTGGGCCATGTCCTGCATGTCGGCAAACTGGCCGGTGGCGGGATCATAAATGGAGGTACGCTGCCACCCAAAGAATGGGTCATATTGCAGGGTTCCTCCAAAAATCATCTCGCGACCGTCGGGCAGAGTAACCATGCCGCTGCAGAACATATCCCAGCCGAGGGGCTGTGTAGTGACCGAATTGTTAGAAGGATCCCAAATCGCCGCCTCGTAACTGGTGTCCGGAGGATAGTTTCCTGAGCCTGAGACGATCAGTATTTTGCCGTTATGCAATAAGCTTACGTGAACAGGATTGATGGGCATGAGCGTCGGCACGGTCTCCCACTGCCCCTCGACATTTTCCTGGCCGTAGACACCCGCCGCTCCTGGGAATAGCAGAACTGCCAGGGCGAGCAGGACCCAGACTGAGACACCACGGTTTGATCCGAGGAAGCCGTGTTTCGCGTTCGCAGAGTAATTCTCGCTTTGGCGGGGTTTATCCCGTAAGTGATCGACCGGGCTAGAAACCGACATAGGTAACGCCTCCCGAGGCATGCCAGCAGACTCAAACCGCCGGCCGGGTGAAAAGAGTTCATTCTTCCGCGCGACTGTCACGGGGAAAGCCTCGTTGCTTAAGTACACTTGGACTTTGCACTAAGTACCTATCTCATTTTGATAACCTTGCCAAGCACTTTGTTTGCAACAGCCGCCGCAGAGTTTTGGTGATTCAGGGCCAAAAAGTGGAAAAACTTGGCCGTAAAGTTGAAATCACAAGGTTCGCTTGCACCAGCGGGGGGACGTGAGCCGGGCCAGGAAGCTGCGGTGAGCACGCCGTAAATTCAACAATTCACATGGCCATACGGTGCTCGCCGAGAAGATCCCAGGCCGCCCAGAATTCTCTCATCTCTTCGGGAACGCCGAAGGACACGCGCACATAGTTTGGCATACCGGGAATCTCGGGACCCAGGAAAATATCGTTTTTCTGATAGTGCTCAATGATTTCCTTGGCAGGGCGCATGACATTTAAGCAGCTGAAGTTGGTGTGCGAATCGAGAACCCGGAGCATCCTGGCATTTACTTGGTTCACAAATTCTTGCCGATCGTTTTGGTTCCGCTGCACACAGGCTGCAGTGAATTCCGTGTCGGCCAAAGCAGCGAGTCCCGCAGCAAGAGTCAAGGACCCTATTTCAATTTCCGGTTTTTCTCGGGCCAGAGCACTGAGAATTTTTGGCTGGGCGAATGCGTAACCGAGCCGCAAGCCCGCCAGTCCGTAGACTTCTGAAAAAGTGCGAGTGACGATTACGCCGGGATGATACGAGGGGCGATCAAGAAACGAGACGTAGGCTCCAGAGCCTCCCGCGTACTCGTGATAAGCCTCGTCAATGATGACGGGAACCCGTTCCGGGAGTTTCTCGAGAAACCGGTCAATCTCCTGCCTGTTCGTCAGAGTGCCGGTAGGATTATTGGGGTTACAGATATAAACGAGCCCGGTGTCGGAACTAATTGCGGCGAGCATGGCTTCCAGATTGTGGCCATAGTCGTGCCGCAGGGGCACGGCGTCGATCCGTGCACCTGTGGACGTGGCGAAGTCCTGGATCAATTCGAAACTTGGAGCGGCGAGCAGCAGCTTGCGACCGTCAGGCAAGAAAGCGTTCACACCCATCTTTATGATCGCTGTCGATCCTGCCCCGAGAAGTATCTGTTCTGGCTTGACGCTGTGAAAGCGAGCGAGCGACGACATAAGCGCATCGGTGGAACCGGGGAATCGGTTGGCCGAGTCCGCGTTTTTCAAAACCTCCGCCAGGGCTTTGGGGGAGGGACCGTAGGCGTTTTCGTTCCGGTCCAAATGAATGGGTTTCCTGCTCTCGGCTGCGAGTTGTTGGCCAACCTTCGTTTCGTTGGTCGAAGCAAACTCCGGCGGAGGCGCATAACCGGCCGCCATCCCGCTCACAGCCAGCTTTAAAAGGCCCCGCCGACTTATGGACATGTTCTGCACTCAACCATGCGGCCAGAATTGCGGACCATGGAAAAATTCATGGAGCCAAGAACGGCTTAGTATCTCGAATTTCCTTCCCTTCAACAAGCGTGTAGCACGCCCTGGCCGTGAGTTAGTTCTTTAGCCATTCGCCAGGCGCATACGGACGCAACCAGGACTAGAAATATCCCCAACAGCCAATGGTGTAGCAGCAATTTGCCGACGCCAAATAGAGCGCTGTAAACCATCACGCAGCCTAAAATCCAGCACCAAAGATTCCGGCCAATGTCGCGCGTTCTTGGGACGTCGGGGGCCAGCGCGGCAATAGCATTCCAGCCGGTCACGTCCGGCCGCACTTTTCTGTAGAAAGACAATAAAATGGCGTCGGGCTCTCTTTTTGTCAAGAAGGTGACAACTACCCACACAATTGTAGTCAGTAGCGTCGTAGTCAGAACATTTTTCGCGAACAGCACTGTATCGGATCCGGTGAAGATTGTCGGACGCCCGAGGAACACGTTAGCCAGAGCTTCCCAATGCAAAGCAAGCGTCAGCACGAGTGCCGTGATCATCGCTGAAATCTCACTCCAGGCATTGATGCGCCACCAATACCAACGCAGCATATACACGCTGCCTGTGCCCGCGCCCACTTGCAGCACGACCTGCCACCCCGAACGGATCGAGGCTAGTTGCGCCGAAACGTAGCCGGTTAGAACCACCAACAGCACCGTCACGAGTTGCGAAACATGAACGTAGTGGTGCTCGGAGGCGTGCCGAACCAGAAAACGCCGGTAAAAATCCTCTACGATGTAGGAGGTTCCCCAGTTCAGCTGTGTCGCGATTGTGGACATGAACGCGGCCAGGAAGCCCGCCACGATGATGCCTCGCAGCGCGTGCGGCACATGGTCGTTCACGATCATCATGTAGCTGGTCTCAGGATGCTGAAGGCCGGGATAGAGAATGATGGCCGCAAGAGCGGTCAGGATCCAAGGCCACGGGCGTAGTGCGTAGTGCGCGATATTAAACCACAGGACTGAGAACAGCCCCTGGCGTTCGTCACGCGCGCTGAAAATGCGCTGCGCGATGTATCCGCCGCCGCCCGGCTCGGCTCCGGGATACCAGAACGCCCACCATTGCACCCCCAGGTACACAGCGAAAGTAATGACGGGCAGCGTCCATAAAGTGTCGCTCGCAAATCCTTTCGAAAAGTCCGGCAGAAACGCCAGCGGGTCGGATGCTCCATTCGCCGCGCGCAATGCGCCAATTTGATCGATCATCGATTGCATGCCGCCCACGGCTCGAACGGCGTAATACGCGATAGCAATCACAATCCCCATTTTCAGGGCAAACTGAAACATGTCGGTCCACAGCACGCCGGAAAGCCCGCCCAGAGAAACGTAGAGTCCAGTAAACGGAATCAGAAAGAAAATACAGATAATCAGCGCCTGGCCGTCCGTCCCGGAGAATACTGGCCCGAAAACTCGGCTGAGCGCGCCCGAAAAAACACCGAGCAGGCGCCAACCCTGCATCGTCGGACCCAGAGTGGTCCCAACAATGTTGATCATGGCTTTGGTGACCCATCCGAGAATCAGACAGTTCATCAACAGCCCGAGATAAATGGCGCGGAATCCCCGAAGAAACGCGGCGGGCTTGCCGGAGTATCGCATCTCGGCGAACTGCACGTCCGTCATTAATCCCGAACGGCGCCACAACCGGGCGAACAGAAACACAGTCATCATGCCGGAGGGCAAGAACGCCCACCAGATCCAGTTTCCCGCGATTCCTTGCGTGTAAACGAGACCGGCCACAAGAAGCGGCGTATCGGCGGCGAACGTCGTGGCCACCATGGAAGTGCCAGCCAGCCACCAGGACGCCTTCCTTCCTGACACGAAGTAATCTTCCGAACTCTTCGTCGAAGTCCGGCGAAAATAGAGTCCCAGGACAAGAGTTATCGCGAGATACGCGATAATCGCCGACCAATCGAGCAACGTAAACGTCATTGGCCCAGCTTTATGGCACATCCTCTCGGCCGGAACAATATGAAACAGACACTTGAGACCCCTCATCGCGGGCGCCTCTGGTGAGCGTCAAAAAGTTGCACTCGCTCTACAAATCTGTATTATTCTTCGCGCGCGGCTGGGATGTTTTGCTTCTCAAGATGAAACGGTCTGAGCATTTCGGAAATTACGCGACTTACCGTATCATCGCAGGACACGGAACCAGGCTCTCCATGGTTATTCAAACGTCGCTAAGATGACTTCAAAAGAGAAGGTGTACCCCACAATAGATGCAGCGGTTGCGGATATACCCGACGGCGCGACGATTATGTTCGGCGGCTTCGGAGGCGCGGGCTTTCCCAACAATCTGATCCAAGGCCTGGCCCGGCAGGGTGCGCGAAATCTAGGAGTGATCAGCAATAATTGCGGCACGGGCGAAGGGGAACTTGGGCTTCTCTTCAAGAACAGGCAGATTCGACGAGTTATCGCAGCGTTTCCCGGGCCTGGCGCGAAGTATTTTCAGGAACAATTCGACGCGGGAGAAATCGAGCTTGAACTTGTGCCGCAGGGAATTTTGTGCGAACGCATGCGCGCGTTCGGCGCGGGAATCCCCGCGTTTTTCTCGCCGGTTGGTGTGGGAACTGAGATTGGGCGCGGCAAAGAGGAACGGATGATTCGAGGCAAGCGCTACATCCTGGAGCAGGCGCTCGGCGCTGATTATGCGTTCATCCGCGCGTATCGTGCGGACCGCATGGGAAACCTGGTTTATCGAAAAGCGGCGCGGAATTTCAATCCTATTATGGCCACCGCTGCGAAATCTACGATCGTCGAAGTGGAAGAGGTGGTTGCTACGGGACAGCTCGATCCTGAATCCATCGTTACGCCTTCCATATTTATCGACCGTATCGTTCAGGCCGAAGGGAAGCGATATGCCTAAAGCACGGCTCACGCGAGAGCAGATCGCCGAACGTGCTGCCTTGGAATTGCCCGATGGCGCATACGTGAATTTGGGCTGGGGCATTCCGAATTTGATCGCGGCTTACGTCCCGTCGCAAGTGACCGTCTATTTCCACAGCGAAAATGGAATCCTCGGAATGGGCCCGCGCGCGAAGCCCGGTGAAGAAGACTTCGATCTAGTCGATGCGATGAAGGTTCCCGTTACGCTACTTCCTGGCGGGTCCTATTTTTCACAGGACGATGCGCACGTGATGACACGCGGAGGCCATCTCGATATCTGTATTCTCGGCGGCCTTCAAGTGTCAGAGCATGGAGATCTCGCGAATTGGCGAGTTCCGGGCGCGAAAGGGGCCGGCGGAATCGGCGGCGCGATGGACATATCAGTCGGCGCTCAAAAACTCATCGTTACCATGGAACACACCGCAAAAGACGGCTCGCCTAAAATTGTGAAGACCTGCAGCTATCCGCTCACCGCCATTGATTGCGTGGATACGATTATCACCGACCTCGCGGTAATCGACGTGACGCCGGAAGGCCTGGTGCTCCGTGAAGTTGCTCCCGGATTCACTCCGGAAGAAGTGCAAACGTTCACGGAACCGAAACTGCGCTATTCCGCGAAGGTTCCGGAAATGCGCTTGCAGCAGCGCTAAGGGTCGCCAGCGGTCAATTCGACACCAACCGTGACTCGGCGCGGTCGTATCCGTATGCGCCTTTCCAGTGTATTATTTTCAAACGATGGCAACGGAGCAGCCAAGGCGGAAACGCCCAATCACATATTGGATCGGCGAAGGTGGCGGATGGCTATTGCGCCACGTTGTCAGCGGACTTGCCGCTACCGGCATCACTCCCAATATGTTCACCTTTTTAGGGCTGGCCGTGAATTCGTGGGCGGCGGTTCTCTTTGCCCTGGGACGATTTCGCCAAGCGGCAGCCGTACTTTTTCTGGCGGGATTCCTCGACATGGCCGATGGACAAGTGGCACGGCGCGTGGGCCGCGTTACGGCGTTTGGAGCCTTCCTGGATTCCACGCTAGACCGCTATTCGGACCTGGCTCTCTACCTTGGACTCGTCGTTTACTACACCCTGATTGGCCGGTCTTTCTATATGGCTCTGGCGGCCGTGGCGATGGCCAGCTCGTTTATGGTGAGCTATTCAAGAGCGCGCGCGGAGTCGATCATCCCGTTATGCAAAGTGGGCTTTATGGAACGGCCGGAGCGGCTCGTCCTGCTAATCATTGGAGGCGCATTCAATCGCATGGCTCAGGTGCTGTGGGTCATCGCGACAATCTCGACGATAACCGTGATTCACCGCGTGGTTTATACCTGGCAAGAATTGCGCGCCGGGCGCGCGCTTCCGGACATCAACGCCACTTAGACCTCAGGCGGATTGTCTTGTAGCGATTTTTCTACCGGCATCGAAACAATCTCTTGCACTCGCTGCCGCAAGGCATCCACTTCGCTTCGTTCGACGCTCGCTGTTTCAATGGTGTCGTGCACGTACACAGTGATCTTCCCCGGATACAGCACCCAATTTCCAGTTTGAAAACACTGGTACGCGCCGGCGATGCTCACCGGAACGATGGGAATTCCGAATTTGTGCGCAAGATTGAAAATCCCCTTTTTGAAATTATGGACATGGCCATCTCGCGTCCGCGCCCCCTCGGGGAAAACGATCAAGCTGATCCCCGAATCCAGCGCGGCTTTAGCACGTTTCGTCATGACTTCCAGGCTTTCGCGGCTGGGCGCGTCCGGGACGGGAATATTTCCGAACCTGCCCATCATCCAGCCGTATATTGGAATTTTGAAATGCGATTCAAGTTCGAAGCCGCGGAAAAATTGCGGAATGGCCGAGTAAACCACGAACGGATCAAAAATATTGACGTGGTTGCTCACGAAAATGCTCGTCCGCTGAGGATCAAAACCCGCCGAGCGGTGCACTTCAAATTGCACTCCGATGAGGCGCAGAATGTTGCGGAAGAAAAGGCGCTGAGGCCAGTCATTTTTTCGTGGATCGATGAAAATCGCGAGGAAAATGAGCAACGTACAGACCACTGCGAAATGAATTCCGCTGATGGCCCATAAAAAAAGCGCGCGAATCGTAAGGTAAGTCTTCCTCATACGATCGCGTCGAATGCGCCCGGCAGAATTTCGATTGAGCGGCATTTGAGGCGGAGAATTTCACCATCGATCATCACGTTGGCGGGCTCATCGAGGCGAAAATCGATGTGCCTGGCTCCGGCGCGAAATGCAAGCGGATGCTCGATGTGAGTTCCGCTAAAGAGCGTGGGAAGCGCCTTGAGCAAGCCAAGCCGCCCGATCGGTCCCCAGCGAACATATTCTATCGAACCATCCGTCGGATCCGCATTCGGGGCGATCATCATTTTTCCGCCGGTAAATTTACTGTTACTGAACGAAAGGAATAGCGCAGGATCGGAATTCCATTCCCCCGGATTATCCAAGCGGTGAGGAAACGCGGAATGTTTCAGCGAAGCTAGGCGCGCGAAAACCGCAAGAATATAACCGAACTCGCCCCAACGTTTGAAGCGCCGGTTAGCCGTCTCGCCTACCTCCGCCGGAAAACCCAGAGTGAGCAGATTCATAAAATAAAGCTCACCCTCCGAATGTCGCAGGTGGACCACGTCACAGGGACGGCGTTTTCCAGCCTTTAAGGCTTCAATCGTATATTCAACGCCATCCGCGGTGAAGTCCCTGAGGAACGAGTTTCCCGTGCCCAGCGGTAAGAATCCGAGCGCTACCCGCTCAGTTGAATTCTGCGCTGCTGGGAAAAGCCCGTTTAAGATTTCGAACGAAGTGCCGTCTCCACCCACAGCCAAAAATTTGCGAATCCCTTTATCGTAGGCCTTGCGGGCAATCTCTACGGCTTCACCGCGGCGCGAAGTTTCCGCCACCTCGATTTCTATCCCTGCTCGCCGAACACGGCCTAGAGTAGCTCTGGAAAATCTACCGCATCGTCCGCCGCCCGCGGCCGGATTCACGATCGCGAGAAAGTGTGGTTGGCTCACCGCGTCGGCTCCATAGCGGGTACTGGCGCTATTCTCACAGAGGTACCACCGCAGATCGTTCGACACTTGCGCGGATCTGTTCGGCCAATTCGCCGCGCTTGATTTTCAGCGATGCCGTCAACGGAAAATCGCGGTCCCAGCCCAGGTAGCCGCTGATGCGTTTGTAATTCAGCAAGCGGCGATTTCGATCGGCGACATTAACAATCAATTCCTGGCTGATTACTTGTCCCGCTTCAGGATGCAACACGATGACCAATTGTTCGCCCACGAGCGAACGCGCGGGCCACAGATAATTTGCCGCGAACACGCAGAATTCTTTCACCGCGAGGCCCTCGAACGCATTCTCAATATCCTCAGGGTAGATATTCTTGCCCTCTTCGGTGACGATCATGTTTTTCTTGCGGCCGAAAAGTTGCAAGTGACCCGTTGCGTCGATGCGGCCCAAATCCCCGGTCATCAGCCAGCCGTCAACGATCGTTTGCGCGGTCATTTCAGGGTCGTCGATGTATTTCGACATGATCGTCTTGCCGCGCACGGCCACTTCGCCGATTCCGTCATCATCAGGACTGAGAACCTTAACTTCCATGCCCGGGAGCGGTTTTCCGACGGTATCAGCGCGAAACGGTTTGAAATCGTTCACCGTGATGACTGTCCCCGCTTCGGTGCAACCATATCCGTTTCCAACGGGAATTCCGAGATTGTAAAAGAATTGAAGGGTAGACGGCTCGGTGAACGCTCCCCCGACGAAAAATGCGCGCAACTCTCCGCCGAAAGCTTCGTGCACCTGGCCAAGCAGAGCGCGGCTTAACTTTAGATTTGGCCGCCAGCGGGTGAGCACGCGATTCGTCGCAATGAGAGCGTTAAGCACTCTGCGACGCCCCTTTGGCAGTTCGGCGAATCGCTGCCGGAGTCCACGTTCCAGATTCTTCAAGACCATGGGGACCAGCGTCATGTACGTGATTTTGTAGCGAGTGAAAGCCTCGCGAATATATTCCGGGCGCAGAGTGCGCAAATGAACAACTGCCGCTCCGCATGTGAAAGGCCCGATAAAACCGATCATGAAATCGATCGCATGATTCGTCGGCAAGATGCTCAGATAGCGCACGCCCGGCGAGAAAGGATACAGCGCGGTCAGAGCCATGCACTGTTCCAGATAATTTTCGTGCGTTAAGACGCAACCCTTCGGCCGGCCTCCCGTGCCCGAGGAATAGACGATGCAGGCCGGGTCTTGGCGGTTTCGCGGGACGAAAACCGGTTCGCGAGCATCGGCGAATTTTTCCCACCGTTTTGCGCCGCCAAGGTCGGCATTCGCGGGCGCTTCGGTGACGAGCACGACGCGAGCGGCAAGGCGCTTAAAGCTTTCGGCCTGCATGATCGCGCGCCAGAGATGATATTCCACGATTAGAAATTCAGCTTTCGAATGCGCGAGTAGTTGCAGCTGTTCAGAGGCCGTAAGTTTGTAATCGAGCGGAACCAGCACGCCGCCGCAGAAGAAAATCGCGTAAGCGGAGATCAGCCATTTCGACTGATTGGTCATGATGATCGCCGCGCGCGTGCCGCTCTGAAAACCCGCATGTTGCAGCGCGCTCGCGAGCGGCAAAGCAGCTTGCTTGAATTGACCGTAGGTTAAACGGGCGCTTTCGCGTTCGCGGTCCGCTTCGATCAGGCAAACCTCGTCGGGCCAGCGCTCCAGCGCCGCGCGCAAAGCTTCGCCCAACGATTGATATTCGCGAAGGTCGAGCATCAGAGACGCAACTGGATGCGCTCGGCCAGCGTGCGGAAATCGCTGACACCCTGAAGTTCGTAGTCTGGAAGCTCGATCTTGAAGTGGTGTTCGATTCGCGTGAGCAAATCGAGCGCTTGCAGGCTGTTGATGCCGAGTTTCTTGAAGAAATCGTCGTCGGGAGTCAGTTGCTCTCGAGGCACTTTGAAATGTTCGGCTGCGAGCCGCAGTACTTCGTCGGTTGTGTTCTGTAAGGACCCCATAGCTTCTATGTTGCCACAAGTGGGGCTGCGATGTGGCGGTGTTCCAACTCAATGCTACGGAAGATAGGGCAGTGCGTCCTTGCTTTCCACAAACCTTCGCAATCCTTTCTCCACAGCCGGGCGCATGAAAAGCTCGCAGAAGATATCAATTTCGCGGCGCAATTCTTCGTAAGGAATCGGCTTGATAAAGCGCTTGGCAGCCAAGGCCGTGCTTCGGTCAAATTTTTTCAATTGGGCAGCTGTTTCTCGCGCAACGCGGAGGGCGTCTCCTTCAGCCGTCACTTGGCTGACGATACCGATCGCTTGGGCTTTGGTCGCGTTGATGCTTCGGCCGGTGAGAACCAAGTCGCGCACGAGTGCGTTTCCCAAATCCCGTTTGAGGCGCGGAATACCGCCAAACCCTGGTATCAGTCCCAAACGCAACTCCGGAAAGCAGAAGCGCGCCATTTTGTCCGCGATAATCAAATCGCATGTAAGCGCGAGTTCGAAGCCGCCGCCAAACGTAAGTCCGTTGACCGCTGCAATTGTGGTGAACGGCGCTTCATCCAGCGCGTTCATCACGCGATGAATGCGTTCAATAAATTCGCGCAAGCCATTGAGCTTCTCGCTGCCAGTAACTTCTTGCGACAACCGAAAAAGTTCGCGAAGGTCGCCGCCGGCGCAAAAGCCTTCGCTGCGGGCGCTTGCGATGATCAGCGCGTGCGCTTCGTCTTTCAGTATTCCCAGCGCCGCGACAAAGTGTTCGAGGTCAGCCAGCATGGCCAAGCCGATTTCGTTGCACGGAGCGTGATCGAGCGTGAGCTCAATCGCATCATCCGCAATCCGCCAGGAAAGTGTTTTTCCTTGAAATGTCTTCATGCCGGTTTCTTCTGATAGAGCTGCTCGATCTCGACCGCAAAACGCGCTGCGATGGCTTCGCGCTTAATCTTTCCATTTGTCGTCAACATCCCATTTTCCACACTCAGCGGCTCCGGAAGGATAACAAACGCCCGGACCTGCTTATAGTGCGGTAAATCGCCATTCACGTGCTCGATTGCAAATTGCACATCTGCGTCCGTCACGCCATTTGAAGAAGTAGCGGTCACCAGCGCGCCGAGAAAACTTCGCTGATTTCCGACTAGGATAATCCGTTGAGCCTGCGGTACGTGACGCGCCAATTCCTCTTCAAGCGGCTCTGGAGCGATGTTGTGGCCCGAATTTAGAATAATCAGATTTTTCAAGCGGCCGGAAATGCGCCAGTTTCCCGTTTCATCCACATCGCCTTGATCGCCCGTGTGAAACCATCCATCCACGAGCGCTTTTGCAGTGGCATCCGGCCGCTGCCAGTAACCCGAAAATACATTCGGTCCGCGGACCAGAATCTCTCCATCTTCTGCCAGCTTCATTTCGACTCCGGGGATTGCCGGACCAACGCGTCCGGGCACCGCGTGAAGCGGATCGTCCAGCGTGCATATCGCCGTGGTTTCCGTGAGCCCATATGCTTGCAGCACCGGAATTCCCAACATCATGAAAAACAGTTGTGTCTCAATTGAAAGCGGAGCCGAACCGCAAATCAACGCCTTTAATCTTGGCCCAATGCTCTTGCGAATCTCTGGAAACATTATCCGTCTTGCGAGCGATAGCCATAACCAGTCGAACGAACGCGACTCGTTATTGCGCTGGCGCAAATATCCCTGCTGCGCTCGGGAGAACACAAACTCCGCAAAGCCCCCACGTTTCTGAATTGTCTCCGCGATTGTGGCGCGTACGCGCTCAAGAAGCGTGGGAACGTTCAGAAAATAATCAGGCGTGCAAAGTTTCAAATCATCGGACAGTTTGGAAACGTCCGTCGAAAGTGTCAACACACTTTTGCGCGATAGGGCGGTGAGCAACAGGATCCAGGATGCCGCGAAGCAGAACGGCAGGTAGTGAAAGATGTCGTCCGGTTCCTGGGTGGCCGGGTGCTGCGCCATCAGCTGATCGAGCCGCGCGTTCGTGCAACCCAGCATGTAACTAACGTTGCCTGCCGTCAGCACAACTCCCTTCGGCTCGCCGGATGTTCCGGAGGTGTAAATAATCGTGACAACATCCGAATCTTCGTGATGTTTCGGCGGCGTGGGTTTCTGAGTCTCGCCGGCAAAAATGCTATCGAGCAGCGTAATGTGTGGCGCGGCAGCCCAGTGGTTCTTGATTTCAGTGGAACGCGCGGCAGTGGACCAAAAGACTCTCGCGGGCGATGAATCTTTCATTATGGCGACGAGTTCCGCCGGCGCTTGCCGCGAATACAGCGGCACAACAATGACCCCTTCGGCCATCATCGCGAGGTCCAGCGCCACCCAGCCAATACTGTTCGAAGCGAGCAGAGCGCAGCGATCGTCTTTTTTCATGCCGCGTGCAATCAAGAAGTTTCTGGCCTCCTGCACCATGCTCAGCAACTCGTCTCCCGATACGGAATTCAATTTGCCGTGACGTATTTCGCGAAGAACCGGCGCTCCGCCGGCTTGGTGAAGCCTCTCGAAAATGCTCTCTAGGAAAGTCACGCTACTCGGCCGTCAACACGCCGGCACGCCGCTGTGTTGTTCGAGCAGTTTGCACAGACCGGCGCTGAGCGGCGGGAGATAGTCCTGCCACCCGAGCACACCGCGACGGATGGGGGACTCCGGATACCGGCGCGCAACCTGCTCTTCAAAATAGACGCCCATGCGCGCCATTAATTGCAAATTGCGCGCGACGGTCCGCCCAATTGCGTCTCGAATTTCTTCAGTTTGCGAGTCCAGAAGATGCAGCGATGTTACGATTTTATCCTCCAGATCAGCGTCGTCCACGCGCGATAGCAGGCTTTCGTGCCCGCGCTCACGCATCAGGTTGCGTATACGCTCGTCCATGGTCACTCCCGCCGAAGGAACGCCGGCCGGCATCGACGTCACAATTGCGTGATAGCGCGAAGACAGCAT
>JBAVQA010000170.1:0-8173 GCA_049693595.1 Candidatus Acidiferrales bacterium
GCGTGCCGCGCCAGCCGGAATGAATGGCAGCGATCGCATGGCGCTTTTTGTCAGCGAGGAGAATCGGAACGCAATCAGCTACCTGCACCGTCAACAGAAGCCCGGGCTCGTTTGTAATCAAAGCATCCGCTTTAGCGGTTTGCACAGGTGATTCGGCGTCAGCGGAATTCGCGACGCGAACGATGTCCGAGTGAATTTGGCGCATGCCTATTTGGCGCATGTCACTCGCATTCAAGACCGCAAAGAAATTCTGGCGATTCTCTAGAACGCGCTCGCGGGTGTCCCATTCGGCGAAACCAAGATTCAAAACCTTCTCGGTTTCGTAACGGCCGTCGCGATCGGTTTCCAATTCGCTCGTGCCGCCAGTACGCGTGCTGAATCCGTGAACCAGCCAATTGAGCTTCGCGAATTGCGGAGCTTCCAGGATTCGGAGGCTACCTGCTCGCCGCGGACGCCATTGAGGGATTCTCCGCAAGCGCTTGCGCGGCACAGTTTTTCTTTTTGTAGCTACGGGATTCACTCCGCTCGCCTCGGGTGCGCGTGGTGCTCCAGCGCCAAATCAATTATAGGTATAATCACGAATTCGTGCAGGCTCGCACGTAATTACGTTTCGTTGTGGCTGTCCGCCATGCAGCGAAAGGACAAATTGATAGTCGGGCTGGGATTGGATATCGCGGAAATTGACAGGATCGAGGCGGCCATCGTGCGGCACGGCGCGCCCATTCTCAAGCGTTTGTACACTCCGAGCGAAGTGGCGTATTGCGAAAGCTACCGAAATAAATTCGAGCGCTACGCAGGTCGCTTCGCGGCGAAAGAAGCAACGATGAAAGCGCTGGGGACGGGCTGGCGACGGGGCGTTCGGTGGCGCGATATCGAAGTCATACGAGAGCCGAGCGGGAAGCCATCGCTGAGTCTGAGCGGTGCCGCGAAGCGAATCGCTGAGGATTTGGGCGTGAAAAACATTTCTCTGACCATTACACACAGCGGGAATCTGGCGCTTGCGGAAGTTATTCTTGAAAACTAACAGCGTCGAGCACTGCCGCTGAAACTTCATCGGAAGTCAGGCATGTTTCGTGCCATTGATTAGCAGGAAGTCGGCCGGAAATTCGGACTTTCAGATAATTTGCAGTCATGGCCGGAGTCCACGTGTCCCCACCGCCGGCAAGTGTGAGCGCCCGCAGGGAACGGCCCGCCTGCGAAGCTCGAAATTCAGACGATTTTCTCTGCGCGAGAGCGCGCAACGTGCGAGCACGTTCGCGAATGACTGCGGCGGAGACGGGCGCTGCCAGGTTCGCACCTTCCGTGCCAGGCCGCGCGGAAAATGAAAACACGTGGAGGTACGTGAACGGCAGAAGCTCGATCATCTCGACGGTAGCCTCAAAATCTTCTTCCGTCTCTCCTGGAAAACCCACAATCACGTCTGCGCCAATTGCAGCGGCTGGCAAAAGTTGGCGTATGCGTTTGACGCGCTCGGCATAATGGCCGGCACGATACCAGCGGTGCATGGCGCGAAGGACGCGATCGGAGCCGGATTGCAGCGGCACGTGAAAATGAGGCGCCAGGCGATCCGAAGAAGCTACAAGCGAGATGAGTTCCTCAGTGACGTCCTGCGGCTCGATGGAGCTGAGCCGAAGCTGTTCGAGAGGCGTTTCTTCCAGAATGCGATGAACGATATCTGAAAGGCCGGTGCGCGGCGAGAGATCGCGGCCATACGCACCAAGATTGATGCCGCTGAGAACAATTTCTCGCGAGCCTGAAGCGACGAGCTTCCTCGCTTCCGCGATTACGATGCCCGGCGGCAGGCTGCGGCTGCGGCCACGGACAAAAGGAATCACGCAATAAGCGCAGCGGTTGTTGCAACCATCCTGAACTTTCAGGACCGGCCGCGTGCGATCGCCTTGGGCCACCGTCACGGGCGCGATTTGCACGGAAGACTGGGCAAAGATATCGCCCGTCAGAATCTTGGCGGGGCCGCGGGCAAGTGACATTTGGTCTGCGGCGAGCAGTGAGACCGGGACGAAGTCCGTATCTGTTGCCTGCGCCGAGAAAGCGATCCCTGTGCTCGTTTGTCCGATTAATTCACCGGCGAGCTTGGGGATTTCAGTCTGATGCGAGTTTCCGATCACCCAGGAGACACCGTCGAGTGCGGCGATTTCCTCCGGAGCTCGCTGCGCGTAACAACCGGTAACGATGATGCGAGCGGTGGGGTTCGCGCGATGAATTTTTCGCACCGCATCCCGTGTTTGCGAGTCCGCCGCAGCCGTCACGGTACAGGTGTTAAGCACGACGAGGTCGGCGGAAGAGTGGTCGCCAACGAGTTTCAGCCCACTTGCGAGCAAGGCGTGTCGAAGCGCTGCGGCGTCAGCCTCGGTTGCGCGACAGCCGAAATTTTCAATGCTAAAGGTCGCCACAGGGTTACAAGTATCTCCATGGGAGAAGCGCGAACACGGAATTATAGCAGCGATCCGTACTTGCATTGAGCTCAAGCTGGAATACTAGAAGTGAAGGAAGGTTTCTAAACGCGCAGAAGGAATGGAGCTAGGCCCCTACGCCGCGACGCTGATAGCAGAGAAGGATCAGGTCTGCACGGCGGCGCACTCCAAACTTGGCGAGTAAATTGGAGACGTGAAATTTGACCGTACGCTCGGAGATGTGCAACCTATCGCCTACTTCCTTGTTGGCAAGATTTTCGAGCAACGCGCTGAGGACCTCTTGTTCCCGGCGGCTTAGCTCGGTGGGTGAATTTCCCCGCAAGCGACGCCCCTGCGTGGAATTCAGAATTGAATCCACGAAACGCGAAAGCACGGTACGAGGAACCCAAAAACCACCGGACGCGACCAGCGGCAGTGCGCGTGGAAGCTGTTCGCGGGCTTCTTCATAATTCAGAATCCCTTTCACGCCCTGGCGAAGCAAGGTGTGGCTTTCGGCTTCCTTAAGATTGTCTCCGACGACCAGTAGTCTCGCTGTAGCGTTGTGATCCAGGATGTTTGCGAGAAGCGCGCCTGTTGCTTGACGCGCGGCGTGAGCATCCACAACGTACACAGCAGCGCGAGGAACTTCGAGATTGCGAAGGTCCGGCGCCAGCATGGATTCCAATTGCCGGGACACGATCTGATAGCCGGAATCCGCGAGTACGCGGCGGAACTCGTCGAGTACCATCGGATGCGGCGATAGAAGGCAAACTTTCAGATTCGATTTGGCGGGAGCTTTTGCCATCGTGGTTAGGCTAACGGAATTGGCCCACAGGGGCAAGATGGACAGCGCCGACGATTTCATAACAGGCACGGGGTAATCAATAGGCCGCAGGGCCGGGTTTGCGGTGTTTTGAGAGGAAAATCCGGCCCCACGTGACCCTTACGCGTCACCCGGCCGGATGAAATTGAGGGAACTAAACGAAGCAACTGAAGAGTTAAAGAGGAAAGACTCTTGTGCATGAATCAATAGAAACCGTTAATCAAGGAGGGAAGATTTATCGATCGTCGCCATGTCCGCGTCTTCGGAATCCGTAACCTTGCGTAGCGGGCGCTTGGCAGGGAGACCGGCTTGGCGGACTTTGTAAAGCAGCGCGCGATAACTGATTTTCAAGATCTCCGCGGCTTTACGGCGGTTCCACTGATTTGCTTGCAAGACTTTGAGAATTACGTCGTGTTCCATGCGGCGTGTTACCTGCTGGGCAATGCGTTTCAGGGGAATTTTGCCGTCTTCATTTAGTTCGAAAGCGAAACTCAGAGGCTTTTTTTCATGGTGCTGGTGGCGATCGGCATGGAAGGCTTCTTCTGAGCCGAGGATTACATATCGCGCCATGCAGTTTTCCAATTCTCGAATATTGCCCGGCCACTCCCGTTGATGCAAGAGGTGGAGAATTTCATTGGAGACCGGCCCTGCTTCGCGCTGGAAACGACGATTGTATTGCTCGCGCAAATATTCGACCAGATACGGAATATCCGCGCGGCGGTCTCGAAGCGGGGGAAGCGTGATGCTGATTACGTTGATGCGGTAGAAAAGGTCGGCACGAAAACCGCCGTTTGCTATTTCCTTCGCGAGCACCCGGTTGGTGGCGCAAATTACGCGCGCGTCCATGCGCCTTTCTTCATGATCGCCGATGCGGGTGAAGCAGCCGTCCTGGAGCACATGCAATAATTTAGCCTGGAGGCTTGCATCCAGCTCGGCAATTTCATCCAGGAAGAGAGTGCCGCCGTGAGCTGTTTCCATGCGCCCGGGCTTCGAGGCGTCTGCGCCGGTAAACGCGCCCTTCTGGAATCCGAACAGTTCACTCTCGAGCAGAGTCCCCGGGATCGCAGGACAATTCACTTTTACGAATGGGCCGTTGCGCCACGGGGAACGGTCATGGATGAGTCGCGCCAGGACTTCTTTGCCTGTTCCACTCTCGCCTAGAACGAGGATAGGAACATTCAAGCCGGCTGCGCGGTCGATTCTTTGCCTGACCGCCTGCATCGTTTCCGATGGCCCGAAGTACACGTGTTCGGGAGGAAGCTCGACCGGGTGAGTTTGAAGTAGAGCTCTTGCTTCCGCAATAGATGCCATGAACGTCCAGGTATTTCGGTTAAAGCCGGATGAATAATCTGCCCTGTATCTACTTTGCACACGAAACGCCAAACGTGGCCTGAGCAGGGGGCTTCAGTGCAATCGCGATCGAGCGTTCGTGAGAACTCAATCCACTTGTTTTCAGTGTGTTGCACCCGAGATTGGGGAGAGCGAGATCTACAAACGAGAGAGCGCTATAGTACTTGGCCCTGCGGAAAATCAGAAAAACCTGGGCACTTTCGGGAACACGGTTTCTCAATTCCATCTCTAGAACTGTGAAGGAGCTTCATTTTGGAAAGAGAAAAAGACCGCTGTGCCCACGAGACCAACCAGTTAGGAAGATTCTTATAGTACCGCGACGTATGGCTGCGTAGGCAAAGCTCGAAGAGCGGAGAGTTAGTATTATGGAGTAAGGCGCTGAATCAACGCTGTGGGAAGATCAAAGCTTCCAGCATATCCGCGCGTGCTTTTTGGTCCGAAGCAAATAACTGAAGCAGGTCGGTTACGGAAATCATTCCGCGATAACCTTTTTGATTGTCCAGGACCACCAAATGGTAGATGCCGTGCTGCTCCATCAATCGCAAGCAGTCTTCCAGCGAAGTATCCGGAGTGGCACTCACCAACTGACGCGTCATAATTTCAGACACGTGCATCCAGGCCGGACACTTATTTTCAGCGGCCACCTTATCAGAAACGTCGCTTTGCGATATCACGCCCAAGAGAACGCCTTGTTTATCGCAGACTCCGACGGCTCGAACCTGGCGCTCGCGTAAATAGCGAGCGGCCTCGTGAACCGTGGTTTCCTCGGATACACAATACACTTCGCGACGATCAGCGATCAGGTCCGCTACCTTCATGGGCGCTCCAGGAAAACTGAATTCCGCACAGAACAATGCGAATGCAGCTTTGCCGAGCCTACTCCCGCGCCGGGCATAATTGCAACACGCAAGATAAAATTCCTTCCGTTAGTCTTCGGTGCGATCCATGCGGCCCTAACTCTGCGAGAGTTAGAGAGGACAGGGCAATTGGGTGCAGAAAGAATGCTTCGTGTCGCAGAGGAGAAGAGACTCTGCCCAAGATACGAGCTTGGTCGCGGAGAGAACGAATACCAAAACCACAACTCAGCCTGCAAATTCCCACGCTGCAAAGCCCAGCCTAATTCGGAGGTGTTTCGCCGCGAATGATATCGTAACGCTCGATCACTGCAGCGACTCCTATGGATTCACGCTGATCGTCTTTCTGCTTGTCAACGCGAACCACTCGCCCGTGGGCTCGAACAAAGACCTCGGTACCGCGAGTGATCTCAGCTGGCAGGGTGAGGGTAAAGTCAACTTCAGTGCCGGGAGCGAGATCCTTTGCCATTATGAAGTAAACGCCGCGCGTTGAAATGTCCCGGGTTTGGCCATCATGCGCACCGGGCTCTCGGTTAATGGGAAGCCGGACGCTGACAGGCAGCGAAAGGTCGTACCGGCGTGCCGTGCGACGTTCCGTCATGCGCGACGCTCCGTCAAGATTGGTTTAATGTTCACAGCATCCCCCGTCGGTAAGAGTAGCAATCCCTCTTCCAAAGTACACCAAGTGTTCTTTTTCGAATGTGCGCTATCGAACGTGGCAGTTTTCATTCCAACATCTCAGCCAAAAAATGGCGTCCGGAACAAATCCTTTGAAAACAGCAACTACCGTTTCCCGAAATCCCGGCTGGGGGCGGAACCCCGGCAACGTACGCCACTTAAGCTGACGAAAGCCTCTGTCGGAGCGGAATACTAGACCAAGGAGCCTGAAGGAGGATAGTGCTATTTCTTTGAATGTGCCCTACATATGCAACACTTTGCCGTAATAGGACTAGACCCACATTCCAGAGCTAGCCTTGGTTCACTTCTATTTTAGGAGCAAGTTGCGCGATTATTTCGAATCGCAGTCGATAAAGAAATCACCGACTCTTGACGTCACGCGAGGGTTGAACCTCGCGAACCAGCTTCGAAATGTCTAAGAGCTGCGGATGACGGGAGCGTTTTCCTTGGCTTCGGCTTCTTTCGCCGCGGCTTCTCTGGCGGCTTTGGCGGCAGCTGAGCGCGCGCCGCGTCCAGAGTCCAGATTGAATTGTCGCATTTTGTAGAGCAAGGCTTTGTAACTGATGCCGAGCATTTTCGCGGCATCCTTGCGGCACCAGTTGGTTTTCTCCAGAGCGTCGGCGATGGCTTCCATTTCTGCTTCGTCCTTCAAACCTCGCACGAGCGCCTTCAGGCCCATCTCTTTGGGAACAGGAGCGGCTTCGCGCGGAACCAAGCGCTGCTGCTGACCGGTCATTTCGAGCAACTCGCGAAAACTGCCTTCGTCATCTTCGAGAATCACGTACCGTTTGACAAAGTTTTCCAGTTCGCGCAGATTGCCTGGCCACGGATATCTCAGTGCGGCTTCGATCAAATGCTTTGAAGGGTCCGGAGCGGCTTTCTGATATTTCTCGCTGTATTTCACCAGGAAGTGGCGGAACAGCAGCGGAATTTCCGCGGTGCGCTCGCGCAGCGGCGGAATGTGAATGGAAAGGACATTCAAGCGGTAATAGAGGTCTTCACGGAAACGACCGGAGCGCATCGCTTCCTTCACATCCATATTGGTGGCCGCAAGAACGCGAACATCCACATTCACAACAGCCCGCGCACCAAGACGCGAATACTGTCCGTCTTGCAGGACGTGAAGGAGCTTGGCTTGAAGGTGCGGACTCATCTCGGCGATTTCGTCGAGAAAAATCGTGCCTTTGTTTGCGAGCTCAAATTTCCCCGGCTTGGAGCGAACCGCGCCGGTGAAGGCGCCTTGCTCGTAACCGAAAAGTTCCGACTCAAGCAGTTCGCCTGGGAGCGCGGCGCAATTGACCTTCACAAACGCCTGAACGCGGCGAGTAGAGCGGAGGTGAATCATGCGCGCAACCACTTCCTTGCCTACCCCGCTTTCCCCACTGATGAACACGGGCACGTCAACGGGAGCGATCTGCAGAATCTGCTGGCGGATCTTCAGCATTTGCGGGCTGGCGGCGAGGAAGGACAGGTCCTCGGTCAGCGCTTCGCAATATTCCCGCAACGCCTTATTTTCGGAGCGTAACTGTTGCTTCTGGCGGCACTTCAGAAAAGCGGCATCGAGCTCCGGCTTCTCGAACGGCTTGGTAAGGTAATCGAGCGCACCGATTCGAATGGCCTCCACAACTGTGGTCACTTCATTGGAGCAGGAGAGCATGATCACGTTGAGCGTGCGATCCACTTGCATGAGTTGCCGCAATGTTTCGAGCCCGTCGATTTCAGGCATCAATACGTCGAGAATAATGAAGTGCGGCCGCAGGCCGGCCCCAACCCTCTCGAGAGCCTCTTTGCCGCCCGGCACTGTTTCCACATCGTAGCCGTCCACTTCGAGCAGCGTCTGAAGATATTTGCGAATGCTTGGTTCGTCGTCCACTACTAGTATTTTTTCTTTTTCAGCCATCGGTCGCATATTCCTGGGAACGAAACTAGTCCGCTCCTATAAATCACTTTCAAAATCACTCGATATTGATTGGAAGAAGGAATGAGAATGAACTTCCGCTTCCGAGCACGCTATCAACCCACACTTTCCCGCGATGGGCTTGAATCAGGCGTTTTGT
>JBAVQA010000171.1:0-13132 GCA_049693595.1 Candidatus Acidiferrales bacterium
GGACAGAAGGAGGCGGTGAAAGTTTGCGTTGCGCTGAGTGCGACGTTAGCGGAGGGGGGCGAGATGGAGCTCGCGCTGTTGCAGGAGATCGTGACGCTGGCGTTTGCGGATTTCGAAGTGTCGGCGACGCTGGTTGCAGTAACGGTCACGGTCGCGGGAGTTGGCGGCGCTGCGGGTGCGGTGTAAACGGCGGAGGCTGAGCCGTTCGAGACAATTGTGCCGAAGGTTGCGTTGCCTCCGGGGACGCCGTTCACGCTCCATGTGACGGCGGTTGAAGGGCTCCCGGTTCCGGTAACGGTGACGGTGAATACTTGGGCCGCTCCCGTTGAAACGGTGGCGGACAGCGGCAGAACGCTGACGACGAGGCTGTCTTGCAGAGTTACCGTGACTGAAGCGCTGTCTTTCGGGTTAGCTTGGCTTACGGCTGTGACGGTTGCGCTCGCGCTGGGCGGCAGAATTGCGGGGGCGGTGAAGAGGCCGGACGAAGAAATTGTTCCAGCGGATGTGCTTCCGCCCGCAACGCCGTTTACTTGCCAGGTGACGTTTGTGTTCGTGCTGCCGATGACGGTGGCCTGAAACGCTTGGGTTTGGCCAAGAAAGAGGCTGACGCTCGCGGGTTGAATTGTAACTGTGACGTTGGGCGGCGGTGGTTCTGGTGGAGTTCCGGCATAACCGCAGCCCGCGAGCGCGATGAGGACAATTGACGCAGCGCTCGAAGAGACTTTGCGAGTGAAAATCTGACGACGGACTCGCAGCGCAGCGAAATTGGAATTCGGACTGCGCCGGTAATCCGACCACGAACTTTTCAGTTGGGCTGAAAATATCATTGCAAGAATCAGTAGGGCAATGGGTGTGCCAAAGCGGGGCACATTTTGCCTAACTCCTCGCGGGCCGTCGCCGGAAGAAAAAAGCTCGATGTAAGCAGCGACGCGCAGGGGATTTACGTTCCATTCTGGAATAGATCCCGCGAAGTCGGACAAAACTCACCCGCGTATGAAACTCGCGATTTTCGATTTTTTCATTCCCGGAATGGCAAAGGCTCGATTCCATTTTGGGAGCGGTCCCGGATCAAGGCGGAGATTGACAGCAAAAGAGCGCAGCCGAATAATGCGGGGATGACGAAACCGGAAACAGTGAGGCGGATTAAGGCGTACTCGGCGGAAAGCGGGTACGTTTACCAATACCAGTTTCAGGACGTGCATCCCGCCAAGCAGGACGGCGCCGCAGGAAATGAATTCGTCTATTACGTTTCCGCCGACCGCAAGTCGATGTTCCCCATACGCATTTTCGTGCGCCGCGACGCTCTCGAACTGTGGACGAAGCGGACAGGGCGTGCGCTGACTGGGACCGAGGAATACGCAGTTGCAAAAATGCGGTTATTTCAAGCGCTCGATGAAGTGGAAGATTTTGCCACCAAGCGCCCGGACCTGGTGGTGGACGGGTCGAACCTGGGCGGGCTGCTTGAGCGGCTGGACCTGTAATCAATCCGTTTCTTCTCTCCAAAACAAGTGAACCGAAACCCCTTTACGTTCTTCACGTATTGAAATAAGGGCGATCAGGCGATGGGGTGCTGCACGCGCCTATTGCTCCTGACAAATTTGGCCGGCTGCAAATTTAGCGAAGGCGGGCAATAACCGGGCTAGTGCTTTGCGAGAATCGCGTGAAGGGCGGGCTCGAGATTCTCATATCGAAAAGCGTACGCCGCGGCGGGCGGGCGTTCTGCTTGAACGCGCTGGCTGGATAAGAGAAGCGCGTCGGCCATTTCGCCAAGCGCGACGCGCAATGCGAATGCCGGCGCGGGGAAAATTGCCGGGCGATGCATGGCGCCGGCAAGCACGCGCGTGAATTCGGAATTCTGCACTGGGTTGGGAGCCACGACGTTCACCGGCCCGCTGACTTGCTCGTTGGAAAGCGCGGCTCGCAGGATCCCGACTACATCGTCAAGCGCAACCCAGGACATCCACTGCTTGCCGCTTCCAAGCCTGCCGCCGATGCCCAGTTTGAATGGAGTGAGCATTTGCGTCAGAGCGCCGCCTTTTGCCGAAAGAATAATGCCGAAACGCGCCAGTACGGTGCGAATACCGCTCGATTGTGCGCGGAGAGCTTCCGCTTCCCAGTCGCGGCAGAGCTTCGCCAGGAAATCGTTCCCGGACGCGCTGGATTCGGTGACGATCTCATCGCCGCGATTGCCGTAATATCCGACGGCGGATGCAGAAACCAACACGCGCGGCTTCTGTTTAAGACGCGCGAGGGACTCCGCGAGAAAGCGCGTCGAATCCACTCGGCTGGTATGAAGAAGTTTCTTGCGCGTGGGCGTCCAGCGGCCGCCGCCAATGCTGGCGCCGTTGAGGTTTACAACGGCGTCGGCAGCTTCCATCGCATCGAGGTTGATGAAGCCACTGGCTGGGTCCCAGCGGATGTCGCCGGCCAAAGCCGCGCCATCGGGCCGAACCAGATGAGCTACGGTGTGCGCTTCGCTGCGCAAAGATTCCGTTAGCGCTGCGCCGACAAGTCCGGATGCACCCGAAATAAGAACCTTCATAAAATTTCCCTCCGCATCGATCGCGAAATCCGAGCACTCAAGGGCCGAACGGACGCTCCCGAGGCGAGAAATCTCTCGCTCTTTAGTGCTGAAGGGTTCGCACTATTAGTTGCATTTCAATCAGTCGGGAGATATGGCACTGGACGCGGCGTCCCGCAGTCCTTCATCGATGGGAATCTTAGCGCAAATTCGACGCTTGGGCAGTTAAAAGTGAAGAGTTCCAGCTGACGGCTCGTTTCGACCGGCGCGGTCCGGGACTCTTGCATCGGTCTTGCATCGCTTTGGGGCCTTCTGCGCGATAGAATGAATTCGATGCGCGTGCGTGTACTTTTTTTTGGGCAACTCAAGGAAATCGTCGGCGCTGCGGAAGAAGTCGCCGAGCTTTCAGAAGGCGCTCGCGTGGAAGATCTATTCGAACGTTACGCGCGGCGGTTTCCGAAGCTGGTTGAATTTCGAAGTTCGATCGCGGCCTCCGTAAATCAGGAATATGCGGAATGGCGGGCTCCGCTGGTGGAAGGAAATGAAGTGGCTTTTCTGCCGCCGGTCAGCGGCGGCCAGCAAACAGCGGCCGGCGGTGATGTTTTTCAGCTCGTGCACGAGCCGATACAGGCGCGCGAGCTTCTTGAAAATTTGAAAGCTCCGGAAGATGGCGCAGTCGTGGTTTTCGATGGATTTGTGCGCAACAATTTTAAGGGAAGGCGCACGCTGTACCTGGAGTACGAGGCTTACGAGCGGATGGCTCTGGCTAAAATGCGCGAGATTGGCGCGCAGATCCGCACGAAATTCTCAATTCATCGAGTGGCTATCGTTCATCGCCTGGGACGGCTCGAAATTGGCGAGACTAGCGTGTGGATTGCGGTGAGCTCGGCGCACCGAGGCGCCGCGTTTGACGCATGCCGCTACGCGATCGACACGCTGAAGCGGGCGGTGCCGATCTGGAAGAAAGAGTTTTTTGCGGACGGCGCAGTTTGGGCGGAAGGCGAGAAACCTTCTCAGGAAGCCATTTTTCCGCCGGATGAATCTAATTTCCCTAACAAATGACGAAAACCCTCCGAGCTAGGCTCAGCGTTGCTTGCATGTCCGCTGGAGTTCTAGCGTGTGCCGGCGCGGCAGTATCTCTGCGCGCGCAACAGCCAAAGCAATCGAACGTGATCCGGGTGCAGACGAATCTCGTGAATATTCTTGCGAGCGTGATCGACGCGCACGGGCAGCCTATTCCCGACCTGCCGCAAGATGTGTTCGAACTTTCCGAAGAAGGCGTGCCGCAGAAAATTGAGCGATTCGAAGCCGAAACCAATCGCCCGCTCGATCTTGCTCTGATGGTTGATTCGAGCATGAGCACATATAAGGACATGAAATTTGAAACGGAAGCGGCGGCTCACTTCGTGCGGCAAGTAGTGCGGCCGGGCGACACGCTTAGCATTTTTGAATTTGACGAGAAGGTGACGCAGCTTTCGGATTTTTCCGCCGACGTGCCGAAACTTCAAGAGGCCGTGCGGCGAATCAGTTCGGGCTCGGGGACGTCGATCTACGACGCGATTGTGCTGAGTTCGAATTCGCTGCGGCGGCGTGCGGGAGACAGGCGGCGGGCGATCGTTATGGTGACGGATGCCGGGGAGACGACGAGCGTGTCGAAATTTGAAGACGCGCGGCGCGCGGCGATCGCGTCCGAGGCTCTGCTCTATTCCATCGTGCTTCGCCCGGCGAACGAAAGCGGGAGAAATACGGCGGGCGAACATGCGCTGATTACGATTACGGATAGCACGGGCGGGGCTATGTTCCTGGTGGACGAAATGCAGCAGCTCGACGCGACGTTTGAGCGCATCGACCGCGAACTGCGCACGCAATATTTGCTGGGATACTATCCGACTCCCGTGCCGCCGCCGGGAAGCCATCGTCACGTGACGCTGCAGGTGAAGTCGGGAGATACGGTGCGTTACCGCAAAGAATATTTCACCGCTGCGGCGCCGCGATAAAGGCGCGGGGACTTCGCGCGAGATTCGCATTGCAAAATCATGAACAAATACCTTGAGACCGCGATAGAAGCTGCACGCGAGGCGGGAGCTATCATTCTCGCGGGACATGCCAGCCCAAAGAAAATTAGTTACAAAGGCGACGTGGATTTGGTCACCGAAACCGACCGGCGGTCGGAAGCAGCGATTGTGGCGCGTTTGCGGCGGAATTTTCCGGAGCATGCGATTGTCGCGGAGGAAGGTTCGGGCAAGGATGGCGCGGCTTCGGCGTTCGTCTGGCATGTGGACCCGCTCGATGGCACTACGAATTTCGCGCACGGCTATCCGTGCTTTGCGGCTTCGATCGGCTTGCTGGAAGACGGCAAACCGATTGCGGGAGTGGTGTTCAATCCGGTCGCGAACGAGATGTTTTACGCTTCGCGCGGCGAGGGTGCTTTTCTGAATCAAAAACCGATCCATGTTTCTTCAGTGGAACGATTGGGCGAGAGCCTGGTGTCCACCGGATTTCCCACGCACAAGCGCACCGACAATTTGAACATTCATTACTATTGGGAATTTACGCTGCGTTCGCATGGCGTGCGGCGCGACGGCGCTGCTTCGCTCGATCTGTGTTCCGTGGCTTGCGGCCGGTTCGAAGCGTTTTGGGAATTCGGCTTGAAATCGTGGGACACGGCGGCCGGGATGCTCATCGTGACGGAAGCTGGCGGGAAAGTTACCGATCTTTCCGGCGCGGAGTATCATCCCGGTGGCGCTTCCGTTCTGGTATCCAACGGCCTCGTCCACGACGAAGTGCAACGCGTTGCCGCAGAGATCGCCGCCCGTCCTCCCAAGTTCTGACCGCATTTTTTCACGGCAAAGCGGGCGCTTAGACTCATTGACGTGTGTTGCGCTCGATGCTAGGTTGGCCGCGTATCCTTCCTCATGCGAGTTGTTGACCTCATCCGCAAAAAGCGAGACGGCGCGGAACTTTCCCGCGAAGAGATTGAGTTTCTCATTGAAGGCGTCACTCGCGAGCGAATTCCTGATTATCAGATCGCTGCGTGGCTGATGGCTGTGGTTTGGCGCGGGATGAGCAGCGCGGAGCTTGCTGCACTCACCGAGGCGATGCTGCATTCGGGGGTGGTGCTCGATTGGCCGGACTTGCTGGCGGCCAAGGTGGACAAACATTCGACCGGTGGAGTGGGGGACAAAACGTCGCTGGTGATTGCGCCGGTGGTGGCGGCTGCGGGGCTTTACGTTCCGATGATCAGCGGTCGGGGACTGGGGCACACGGGTGGCACGCTGGACAAGCTGGAGGCGATTCCGGGGTTCAACGTGAATTTAGGGCTGGCGGAATTTCGGCGCGTGCTGGAGTCGGCGCATTGCGGTTTGATTGGGCAAACGCCGGAAATCGCGCCTGCGGATAAAAAACTTTACGCGCTGCGCGACGTCACTGCCACGGTGGAAAGCCCTTACCTGATTTGCGCTTCGATCATGAGCAAAAAAATGGCGGAGGGAATCGACGCGCTGGTGCTGGACGTGAAGACGGGCGACGGCGCGTTCATGAAGAAGCAATCGGACGCCGAGTATCTGGCGGGATTGATGGTGGAGACGGGAACGCGCATGGGCAAGAAGATCGTCGCGCTGATCACCGATATGGAGCAGCCGCTGGGGCGCAAAGTGGGCAACGCGCTGGAAGTGGAGGAATGCATCGAGATTCTGCATGGCGGCGGCCCCGAAGACCTGCGCGAGCTTTGCGACGAGCTTGCAGCTTGGATGTTTTTCCTGGGGAAGCGTACGAAGACCGTGGGTGAAGGGCGAAAGCTCGCGGCGGAAATGATTACATCGGGGCGCGCACGTGATACATTCCGCGAGATCATCCGCTTGCAGGGCGGCGACGCGAAAGTGGTGGACGATCCTGCGCGGCTGCCGCGCGCGAAACATACGGCGCAGGTAACGGCGAGGCAATCCGGGTACGTGACCGCGATTCGTGGCGAGCAGCTGGGAGTCGCCAGCATGATGCTGGGTGGCGGACGCGAAAAAAAGGAAGATTCGATAGATCCCGGCGTCGGAATAGTGCTCGAAAAGAAGATTGGCGAAAAGGTCGAGGCTGGAGCGAATCTCTGCACCGTTCACTACAACCTGGATTCGCGACTACCGCGCGCTGTGGAGTTATTGTCACGAAGTTTTGAAATTGGCGCGAAGCCGCCGCCGGTTTCGCCGCTGGTGCGAAAAATTATTGGTGCGACGGAAACGTAGTGAGTTAACGCGACAGAAGAAAGGAGCGCGCGTCGAATGCACCGCCTGGTAGGCATTCTGGGAATGATTACCATGATGGGCCTGGCGTATGTGTTTTCGACGGATCGCCGCGCTATCCGCTATAAGACCGTGGCCTGGGGCCTAGGACTGCAGATCGTGTTCGCGTTTCTGGTGATGCGCTGGGAATACGGACGCTTGCTGTTTCAGAAAGCGGGCGCTGCGGTGAACTGGGTGCTCGATTTCGCGTTTTTCGGCTCCCAATTTGTTTTTGGCGACCTTGGCAAGAAGGGCTCGCCAATGGGTTTTTTCTTCGCGTTTCAAGTGCTACCCACAATTATTTTTATCGCGGCGGTTTTCGCGCTGCTCTATTACTACGGCGTGATGCAATTCATCATCAAGCAAGCTGCGCGCGTGATGACGCGCCTGATGGCCGCGAGCGGCGCGGAATCGCTCAACGTCGCCGCCAGTATCTTCATGGGGCAGACGGAGGCTCCGCTGACGATTCGGCCATTTCTTCCTGAGCTGACGCGTTCGGAATTGATGACAGTGATGACGAGCGGCATGGCGCACGTGTCCGGCGGAATCATGGCTGCTTACATCCTTTATGGCGTCGAAGCAAAGCATCTGCTCGCCGCTGTGATCATGACCGCGCCGGGAACGATTTTGCTCGCAAAAATGCTGGTGCCGGAGACGCAGATTCCGGTGACTTCCGGCCGCGTGGAAATGGCGCCGTTGGAACGCGACACGAACGCGCTGGGCGCGATCTCGCGAGGCACGATTGATGGTTTGAATCTGGCGGTGAACGTGGGCGCGATGCTGATTACTTTTATTGCGCTGATTTATCTGGTGGACGGAATTTTCGGCGTGGTCCACAACGGGCTTATGCATGTGGGGATTTCGTGGTTCCCCTCGAGCGTGGAACAGATTTTCGGTTGGCTCTTTTCTCCGATTGCGTGGCTGATCGGAATTCCCTGGCAGGATTGCCACGCCATCGGCAATCTACTCGGATTGCGTATGGTGACGAATGAGCTGGTCGCGTTCCAGCGACTCGGGCCGATGAGAGACGGGCTGGACCCGCGGTCGTTTACGATTGCGACGTTCGCGCTGTGCGGCTTCGCGAACTTCAGTTCGATCGGCATACAGATCGGCGGAATCGGCGCGCTCGCTCCTAACAAAAAAGCAGAACTCGCGCGGTTGGGAATTCGCGCGATGTTGGCGGGGACCATGGCGAACCTGATGTCTGCGTCCATCGTGGGAGTCATGCTGCGATGAGTCCGGGTAGTTCGAAAGTTTCCGCGCGCGATTCGGAATATGCGCGAGCGGAACGCGCTGCGAAATTTATCTTATCGAAAACGAAGCTGCGCCCTAAGATCGCGCTCGTGCTGGGTTCGGGACTCGGCGCATTCGCGGATGAGCTGACGGATGCCACGCGCATTCCGTATGAAAAAATTCCCAATTTCCCGCGCTCGACGGCGGTGGGTCACGCAGGAGTTCTGGCGATAGGAAAAGTTGGCGGTATCGCCGTCGCGGCGATGAAGGGGCGCGTTCATTTGTATGAGGGCTATTCCGCGCGCGAAGCGGCGTTTGCGATGCGAGTATTCGGACGGCTCGGAATTCGTTCTGCCATTCTGACGAATGCGGCGGGCGGAATTAATACGAAGTTTAAGCAGGGCGCGCTGGTGATGATTCGCGATCACATCAATTTGCAGGGCGCGAACCCCCTGATCGGGCCGAATGACGAGCGCTTCGGGCCGCGGTTTCCGGATATGACGCAGGCGTATTGGCGGCCGTACCGGGAAATTGCCTTGGCGGAAGCGAAAAGGCTGGGCATCGAAGCGCATGAAGGCGTGTATGCCGCGCTTCTAGGCCCAAGCTATGAAACTCCCGCGGAAATTCGGTATTTACGGATCATCGGCGCGGATCTGGTGGGCATGTCCACCGTGCCGGAAGCGATTGCTGCGAATCACATGGGGATTCGCGTGCTTGGGATTTCGTGTGTTACGAATATGGCTGCGGGGATTTTGGACCGGCCGCTGGATCACTCCGAGGTATTGGAAACGGGCGAGCGAATGAAGGGCCAATTCATCGCGCTGCTTCGAGCTGTTCTTCCGCGCGTTGCTGCGGAGAAAAATTAAAAGAGAGGATGCCTGGCGGCAAGCGTCCGAGAGGTAAAGCATGGCCGAATATGATGCTTTGATTTTGGCGGCAAAACAGGCGCGGGAAAATGCGCACGCTCCGTTTTCGGACTTTCGCGTGGGAGCAGCGGTGCGCGCGAAATCCGGGAGGATTTATACGGGCTGCAACGTGGAAAGCGCGAGCTACGGCCTGACCTGTTGCGCGGAACGCACGGCGATTTTTAAAGCCGTCTCTGAAGGTGAGCGGGGATTTGAGGCTATTGCTGTGGTGACGGATACGGATGCGCTGACGCCTCCTTGCGGAGCGTGCCGCCAGATTATCTGGGAGTTTTGCGGCGATGTGCCGGTGGTTCTCGCGAACCTGAAAGGAAAAATCGAGTTGGAGAGCGCCGGAAAACTGTTGCCACGGCCTTTTGATTCGGGATTTCTGTAGAAATCTCAGCCGGAAATCCGCGGAATGGGCGGTCAATCTCGAGTCTCATGAATCCGAAAAATTACGTCAGAGGAAAGATGCAAAACAGCAGGATGTTTACGTCGCGAGCGGGCTGGAAAAATGCGCTGGTGATCGCGCTCACATGGTGCTGTGTTTTCCTTTTGCTGCCGCCAACGGCATCCGCCAAAGACAAAGTGGATTTGCTGGTGACCGGCGGGACGGTGGTAACGATGGACGGGCAGCGGCGAGTGATTGAAGACGGCGCGGTAGCCATTCGCGGCGATTTGATTGTCGCGGTTGGCCCGCGCGCGGAGATCGAGAACGAATTCGACGCCGCGCTGACGATCGATGCGCATGGCGCGCTGGTGATGCCGGGGCTGATTAACGGCCACGCGCACGCGGCGATGAGCCTGTTTCGCGGACTTGCCGATGACCTGGCACTCGATGAATGGCTGCAAAAATATATTTTTCCAGCAGAGGCGCGCAACGTTACTCCCGATTTTGTCCATTGGGGGACCAGGCTGGGAGTGCTCGAGATGTTGCGCGGCGGCATCACCACGTACGCGGATATGTACTATTTCGAAGATGTCGTGGCGGAGGTGACCAAAGAAGCGGGCATGCGCGGCGTGTTAGGGGAGACGATCATTGATTTTCCCGCACCCGACAATAAGACTCCCGGCGACGCGTTTGCTTACACGCAGAAATATCTGGACCATTGGAAGGGCGATCCCCTGATTATCGCCGCGGTGGCGCCGCATTCGATCTACACATGTTCCGAGAAAACTTTGCAAGATGCAGCGGCCTTGGCGCGCCGCAACGGGGCGCCCATTTTGATTCACATTGCCGAAGCGCAATTCGAAATGGAGCAAAGCCGCGCGAAACATGGAGCAACGCCGGTCGCTTACCTAGAGCGCGCCGGAATTCTGGGACCGGACGTGGTTGGCGCGCATTGCATCTGGGTGGATCAGGCCGACATCGCGACGCTTGCGCATTTCAACGTCGGCTGCATCAACAATCCTTCCAGCAACATGAAAACGGCTGCGGGAGTGATGCCCGTACCTGAAATGCTGGCGGCAGGCGAGCCAATCGGGTTGGCCACGGACGGGGCTGCGAGCAACAACAATCAGGACATGTTCGAAGAAATGGATCTTGCGGCGAAACTACAAAAGGTGGCGCGGATGGATCCGCGCGCGTTGCCTGCGAAACAGGTGGTGGAGATGGCTACCATCAACGGGGCGCGCGCCCTGCATCTGGAAAAAATTATCGGCTCGCTTGAAACGGGCAAGAAAGCGGATCTGATCCTGGTGGACATCGGCGCGCCGCACGCCACGCCGATGTACGACGTGTATTCGGAACTGGTTTACGCGTTGAAGGCGACGGACGTGCGGACGGTGGTGATTGCAGGCAAGGTCGTGATGAGAGACCGGTGGATGCTTACGTTAAACGAAAACGAAATCCTCGCGAAAGCGGAGCAATACAAGAAGAAGATCATATCTTCTCTGGCAGCTACGGGCGCGAGCGATGCGCCGAAGGCCACTTCGCATTAGGTCGTAGGCCGAACGGAGGCGCGCTGGCGATGCATTTTTGCGGCGGTGGAACGCAACGTTTCCGGAATATTTTTATTCGAAACTAGAAGCTTAAGGTCGAAACCGTTTAGTCGCTGGAGCAAGTGCATCGAGACGTCCAGAGGAGTCTTGGGATTCTTCACCAGGTTTTTTACCACCGTGTAACTTTTCATATGGACACGGCTCGCCGCGATGATGCGCAGAACTTCGGTAGAAACATTGGTCATGGAGGCGAAGTTTTCAATTTCGAGATCCGTCAGGCGCGGCGATTGCATCACTCCCCGTTGGACAATTTTGTTCGGGTCACGAATCAGAAGCGCGCGTGCTTCGCGGCCGCCTTTCAGCGCGAGCTGGATGCGCTCCACCACGTTCATGTGAGCAAGCCTCTGAAGCAGGGTTACCCGCTTTTTTACATCCGGCTCGATTTCCACTGCGGCTTCTTCGATCTCCGTCACCGCCAGCCCTTCGGTCTTTTGTATTTCGACCAGCAGTTCCTGCTGTTCGGGCGTCGCGGCTTTGCAATGAGTGAGCGCAACAACCAAGCGCGTGTCCGAGCTGAGGCGGTCCAGATTGTCCAGGAGCGATTGAACTCCAGCGGCGCTCAAACGTGAGGCAACATGCGCGAGAACGCCCGTGGGACAAAAGGGATTTTTTGCGAGAGCGTCGGCAATCCCGGGTTTCTGGGACAGATTGTCGGCGCAATACGAGAACAGGCGAGGGTCGGCATCCGGACTTACGATAGCCACAAGGAAAGGGTCGAGCGGCTGGGTTGAAATCACGCTCTGAGCGCGTTCGGCAATAGCGGGATCGGGATCGGCGGTAAGAAGAGTCAGTAACTCCGCGCGGTGTTCGGCCGTCAAGGAAGCTCCGCCGGAGAAAACCGCGAGCTTTTGTGCCGGCGTGGCGTTGCCGGCGCGTATGCTTTCGCGGAGGTCAGCGCTAATGGGAGTCTCCAGGCGCCGGCTGCGGGACGGTGGCAGACTGCGCCGAATGCTTGTGCCATCTTGCGGCGAGTTGCGGTCCAAAATGAACTAAGGCGAAGACCGCGCCCGCAATCAGCAAAACCGCTAGAACAATTACCAGAGTAATCTCCAGGTAGCGCGAGTTCTGTTCGAGCGGAGGGTCAGCGACCACGCCGGGTTCGGCGCGGCCTTTCGTTTCGAGAGCATATTCCGAGACCAGGCTATCTTCGTCGAGACCAAGGAAGCGGGCAACTGCGCGGATAAATCCGCGGTTGAAAACGCCACCGGGCAATTGGTCCCATTGCTCATTTTCCAATGCTACAAGAAAGCGCGGAGCGATGCGCGTGGCGGCGGAAATTTCTTCCAGAGAGACGCCTCGCATTTCCCGCTCGCGTTTTAGATGTTCACCGAAAGGTGTAGAAGGCATCCGCCGGACCGACTGACACTCAAAATATAGGCGCGGGTTGCGGGGGTGTCAATGTTCAGCAAATGTCACCGATAGGTCACCTATTGGCCATTGGTCAATTGCAGCTGTTAAGCCCGTTGCGGATAACGGAAATCGTTCCCTATAATGAGAAGCTTGCCCAACGATTCTCCAGAACCGAAGGAACGTGTGGCTCCTGAGCGCATAAAGAGATCTACGGATCCACGGCCATTCACTGGCGTCGAAAGGCGCCGAACTCCCGGCATTGGTCCGGATATTCCCGAAAGCAGCAACGAGGTGACGGTTTTTCATGAGCTGGGGAAGGCGCTCACCTCTTCGCTGCAGCTCGACCAAGTGCTTCGCACCATCATGGAAAAGATCAATGAGGTGTTGCGGCCGGACACCTGGTCTTTACTCCTGATGGACTTGGACAGAGGCGAACTTTTTTTCCAAATCGCCACGGGGAAAGGCGCCGAAGCGCTGAAGGATGTGCGGATCAAGGTGGGGCAGGGTCTGGCAGGCTGGGTGGCGCAAACCGGCGAAGCAGTGGTGGTGCCGGATACCAGCACCGACTCGCGGTTTTTCAAACAGGTGGACTCGAAGACTAAGATGGAGACGCGCTCGATCGTGGCCGTCCCCGTGCGCTTTCGAGATCAGTGCCTGGGGGTAATTGAGCTAATCAATTGCATCGGGCCGGAAGGGTTCAGCAAGCGCGACCTGGCGCTGCTGGAAGCGCTGGCGGATTATGCTGCCATCGCCATCGAGAATGCGCGGCACGTTCAGAGAATCCACGAACTCACGATTACGGACGACTGCACCAGCCTGTATAACGCGCGACACTTGAATTTCATGTTGGATAC
>JBAVQA010000172.1:0-7625 GCA_049693595.1 Candidatus Acidiferrales bacterium
GTGAGAAACATTTTCATTTGCTCGCTGGTGGTGTTCTGCGCCTCGTCGAGGATGACGAAAGAATCGTTCAGCGTGCGGCCGCGCATGAAGGCCAGCGGCGCCACCTCGATGATACCTTTTTCGAGAAAGCTCTCCAGTTTGTCGGCTTCCAACAAGTCATGAAGCGCATCATAGAGAGGGCGCATATAGGGATCGACCTTCTCCTGAAGCGTGCCGGGGAGAAAACCCAAGCGTTCGCCGGCTTCCACTGCCGGCCGCGCGAGAATAATTCGCGTGACTTGTTTGGAGAGCAGCGCGGAGACGGCCATAGACACAGCCAGGTACGTTTTTCCGGTTCCGCCGGGGCCGATAGCGAAAACCATATCGAACGTTTCGAGCGCTTCCATATAGCGCGCCTGATTGGGACTTTTGGGAGCGATGCTTTTCCTGCCGAAGGAGCGCACGCGAGTGGGCGAGAAAGCTCCGCGTAGCTCGGAAGAGGGCGCCGTGGTGGCAACGCGTAGCAGCGATTTCACTTCCTGGCTAGCGGGGACACGGCCTTCGCGGACGCGGTTGTTGTATTCGCCGAGGATTTGGGCCGCGCGCTCTACTTGCGCGGGGGCTCCTTCGATTTCCAGGTCGTGATCCTGCAAATGGGTCGTGACGTGCAGGGTTGATTCGAAGAGCTTGATGTTTTCATCGAGGGTACCAAAAAGTTCGCTGATGCCACCGACAAGTCGGACGGTTTGTTTCATTCAGTATCGCGGGCGCGACGCCTCCAGAACACTGGGTGATTGCTAGCGTAGCGCGGGAGGCAAGCAGGGTCAAGATGAGAGCAACAGGATTCTTTAAACAGTAATGTTGAGAAATGGCACGGCTTGAGCGAAAAACCGGCTCAAATTGGACTTATGGCCCGCGTCAGGCTCGGCTTCCGGGATGGGAGTAACTCTTGTTTCAATTCTGCTAGAAAAGGGGCCAGCCTCGCTGCGACATTGTGTCATTCTATCAGCTAGCATTGTTGCAATTGTTACCCTGGGGGTGGAAGCCAAGATCAAGAACCGTTCCAAAATGAGAATCGTGACGCCACCGAGCGTCCAATAGGAACTATCGCCAGCGGTAAGGGTTGTTAGGTAACGAGAGACGGGAGACATGCATGGCAAAGTTGGAACCATCTCGCGACACGGAAGGCAAAACTTATGCGGAGCCGCGTCGGACGCAGCGGGTGCGGATTGGTATGTCGCTGGAGGTCCGCTCAACCGAAGGCGAGCTGTTTCAAGAAAAGACCAAGACTATTACCGTGAACGCGAACGGTTGCCTGGTGCTGCTGGCAACGAAGGTGAAGCGAGGTCAGAAGCTGGTTATCAGCAATCCTCAGACTCAGGAAGAGCTGGCGTGCGCCGTAATATTTCAAGGTGATTACAACAGCGGCAAATCCGAAGTGGGTCTTGAATTTTCCGAGCCGTCACCCAAATTCTGGCGTATCGCATTTCCTCCCAACGATTGGGACCCGAACGAACGCAAGCGCGCCAGTGCGCCAACCGCCGCCCCTCCCCGCACGAACCGCTAGCTCAGTCCGCTCGCACGCCTGCGCCAGGAATTGCTTCCCTCAGTCCAAGTGATCTTGCTGGCCCCTTGCTTCGCTGTACGGCCTTGGGGGTTAGGGTTTGGCGGCGGGAAATTGAACTTTGGGAGCCTCGCGCGAAGTCTCTGAAGCCTGGAAATACGCGTCGTTGCGTTTGAAGCCGGCCCAGCCCGCGTAAATATTATTCGGGAATAGCCCGATATACGTGTTGTAGGCCTGGATGGAGTCGTTGTAGCGCTTTCGCTCGACGGCGATGCGATTTTCCGTGCCGGCGAGTTCGTCCTGCAAACGCAGGAAATTTTCGTTCGATTTAAGCTGCGGGTAATTTTCCACGATCAGGAGCAGGCGGCTGAGCGCGCCGTCGAGCTGGCCGTTCGCAGCGATTTTATCTTGCGGAGTTTGAGCACCCATCAAAGCGGAACGAGCCTTCGCGATATCCCCGAAGACGGTTTCTTCGTGCGCGGCAAAGCCTTTCACCGTTTCCACCAAGTTGGGGATCAGGTCCGATCGGCGTTGCAGGACTACGTCCACTTGAGCCCAGTTGGATTTTACCGTTTCATTCAGCGTGACCATCTGGTTGCGATGTGAAACGTACGAACCGCCGACGATCAGCGCGACGATGACGAGAACGGCGATGATCGCTGCTACTGCTTTCATGAAAGCCTCCTGTGCAAACCTATTCAGTCACCCGCGAGAGAACCTGTCCCAAGAATCTTCAGGCCGATTCGAGCCGGCGATCTACTTCGTTCGTTACGACTTCTACCAGTTCGAGATAAGCATTGAGCGATACCTCAACGTCAATTTCGCTCTTCTTGCGCTTCCCTTCCCTTAAATCGAGAACGGTCTGGAATGCAGTGGGGTTGCCGCCGGTAAGCGACGCGATCGCGTCCACGGTTTCGCGTTTCGTCTCGGGCATATCGTGGCCCAGGGCCAGCAGCGCGTGCCGAAAAAGCGCGCAGAACGGCGAAACAGATTTGAGCATGATATCCACGTGAACTTTATTGCTGAGCGGCGCAGCGAGGATAGCTTGGCGCAGACGCAGCCACGCTGTGCGAAGTTCGCGTTCGACCTGCAGGCGGTGCAGGTGCAGCGGGACCTCAAAATCGTCGAGAAAATCTGCGCCAAAAAGAATGCGGTGATGGAGCTTCATGTCCAGAAGCTCGATGGCGAACACGTCGGCGGAGCGGCGCAATTCATCCACGGTGAAAATGAGCGGAGCCGGGTTGCCTTGGCGCATCCACCACTCCGCCACGCCGTGCGCGTTCTCGAGAAGCGCGGCATCGGCTCGATCGACCACGCACAGGACGTTCAGATCCGAATGCTCGGCGCGGAATTCCCCGGTGACCGCGGAGCCGTATAGCACGACAGTCTTCAAACTGTCGTGGATTGCGGCCTTCAGCCGGTTCACAAATTCTGTAAGTTTAGCTTCCATTCGCGATGTCCTTAGCTAACTACGCGCGGGCCGGCGCAAAATTACCAGCTACCGCTGGCACCCCCGCCGCCGGACGCTCCGCCCCCGAAACCGCCGAAGCCGCCTCCGCCGCCTCCGCCAAATCCCCCACCGCCAAATCCTCCTCCTCCCATCAACATTCCACCAATCATGGGACCCACCCACCCACCGCCTCCACGTCTCCCGCCGCCTCCGCGTCTGAACAAGTTCGCAATCAAAGAGAAGAGAAAAAACAAAAATATTATCGTGGCGATTGGACCAGGTCCGTTCCCTCGTTGGCTCCTGCGAGGAGCGGGTGCCGATGGAAGAGATGTCGTGGCACTGAGCGTCACTCCGCGATCCTGTGCGATCACATCCGCAACGCGACGCGCTATCAGAAGCGTCGCAGCATCGTAATTTCCGTCGCGCAGGTATGGGACTGCTTCGCGCAGGAAGCCACCAACTTTGCCGTCGGGAAGGATTGGCTCGAGGCCATAGCCGGCTTCGATGCGGTTTTTGCGGTCGTCGATGGCGAGCAGAATCAAGACTCCACGCGCTGACTGCTTCGGCCCGATCCCCCATTTCTTGAAAAGATCGACCGCATAGTTCTCGATGGGCTCTCCATCCAGGGACTTGATGACAACTACCGCGATTTGCGCATGCGCTTTTTGATCCACCTCAGTGCAAAGCGCCGTGAGCAGGTTGCGAGCTGGCTGACTTAGCACCCCCGCATAATCATTTACGTAGCCCTCCGGTTTCGTTTTGGGAAGGCCGTTCTGAGCGTGCGCACCAAGCGTGAGCAGCAACCATCCAAGACACACCAGTAGAACGGTGGCGGCCCTGAGGCCGTCGTGAAGGATCCTCTTCCTGCGCACAGATGGCATGGTGGGTTGCAGGCATGTTAGGCCCACCCGAACGACGGTGTCAACGTACCCGCCTACGTCACCAAACCGCGGCTTTCTGGCGCAAGGCAAGGACTCGGCATGCGGAGTTGCAAACTTCGCAATCTACGCGGAAGAATTGTCAGCAAGCGAGCGGCGATGCTACACTCCGATGTCCGTTTGTTCGATTACGCACAGTAATGTTCGCTAATGAACGAACGGTGAGCCGAATTTCCCGATTAACCGTCTAATTTCAACTGGTTATCCATGGCCGCTGCTTTGCACCGAAAAAGGTCATTTGAAACAAATGGGCCTGCGCGTGCGTTTAGATAGAGTGAGGCCTGCAAGTATTTCGACGTTTCACTACTCTGAGAGGGAACCACGATGATTCGAAGGACTACTCATGTTGCGCTGGTGTTTCTAACGGCTGCTTCTCTTGTCGTTTCACCGGTTTTTGCTCAGGCACAGGAACCCCAGGCGCCGCAGGGAGCGCAATCCCAACAAACTCCTGGGCAAGCTCAGCCGGGGCAAGCGAAAGAGCCGACGGGTGGTGAGCTCAAAGCCCAGCCCAATACTCCTGCCGCTGAAGAAGCGCGCAGCATGAAGCTGGGGCCGGACTATTCGCATGGCAAGCACTTCTTCCCGGACATAACTGGCCCCTACCGGTCGCTGCAGATCGCTCAGCCGATGCTCACAAACTCGCCTCGAATCGACCAATTGATTCAGGGAGACAAGCTGATGCTTAGCCTGGAAGACGTGATCTCCCTGGCGCTCGAAAATAATCTGAACATCAGCGTGGAAAAGTTCCAGCCCTGGATCGAAGAAACGCAGCTTTTGAAGGCGAAAGCAGGCGGAATCCCGCAATCTGCTGCCACGCAGCAGGTGGTGCTGGGAAGTTCGCCATCCGTTTCTTTCGATCCCCTGATTTCAGGAAGCGTGGGATGGGCGCGATCGACAACACCGATCAACAACCCGTTCATTTCGGGTACCGGCACGACGTCCCTTACGGCGGAAGCGATTACGGCGAATACCTACACTTACGATTTCGGCTTCTCCCAGGGGTTTCACACCGGCGCAAACTTCTCGGTGACTCTAAACACCACGCGCCAGGCCTCGAACTTGCAGGAAAACCTTTTTAACCCGTTCGTCCAGCCGGTCTTGACCGCTACCCTATCGCAACCGTTACTCAACGGCTTCGGAATCCTGGTGAATACCCGCTACATTCTGGAGGCCAAGAACTTCATCAAGGTATCCCAATCGCAATTGGCGCAGCAGGTGATCGCCACGGTCACGCAAGTCTCCAACGATTATTGGGAGCTGGTTTTCGACCGGCAGAACGTAGTGGTCCAAGAAGCCGCGGTGGGTGTTTCCACCAAGTTGTATGAAGACAATAAGAAGCAACTGGAGATCGGGACCATGGCGCCGCTCGACGTGCTCACCGCGGAATCGCAGGTGGCCACCGACCAGCAAAACTTGATCGTGGCGCAAACTACCCGCTTGCAGCAACAGACCGTCCTGCTGAACGACATCACCAAGAATCTGCTGGCGCCGGAACTGATAGGAATCGAAATTATTCCTACCACCACGATCTCGACTCCCGAAGTGGTCGAAAATATGCCACTGCAGGATGCCGTGCAAGAAGCCTGGAAGAAGCGGCCTGAAATATATCAAGCGGACCTCAACCTGAAGAACGCGGGCATTGAGGTGAAAGCCACGAAGAATGCGCTGCTTCCCTCGCTCAACGTTTACGGGCAATTCAGCCAGACCGGACTCTCCGGAAACGAGATCGTTCAGACTTCCGGCACGCCCACGAGTTTTGAGGCGATAACCAGCGAGCCCATCGTGGACGCGAACGGCGTTCCTATAGCCCCCAATGCATTTCTCGGGGTCCCGATCTTCCCGACGGCCGTAGCGACAAACGGCTTGGGCAGCGCTTTCTCGAACCTGATCAACAACAACTTCCCAACGTATGCGGCGGGAGTGACCTTTGCCATTCCGCTGCGCAACCGCTCGGCGCAGGCGGACAACGCTCGCGCCCTGCTGGACGAGCGGCAGCAGCAAACGCAGTATCGCCAAACTCAAAACACGATCGTGCTCAACGTTCGCAATGCCATTATCGCCTTGCAGCAGGATCGCGCTCAGGTCGCGGCCGCCGAAAAAGCGCGAGACCTGGCGCAGCAGACTCTCAATGCCGAGCAGAAGAAATACCAGCTCGGTTCGTCCACCAGCTACAACGTCGTGCTTCGCTCCCGCGATTTGACGGCGGCGCAAGGCACGGAATTGCGGGCCAAGGTTAACCTCGAAGAAGCTCTCGTGAATTTCAATCAAGCGATGGGGCGCACACTCGAGGTAAACCGCATTACCTTGGCTGACGCCCTGCGAGGCAAAGTCTATCGCGAGAAGCAGATTCCCGGCACGCCGGATAACGACAGCCCGATCGGAGCAAAGTAAGCGGGTCGAATCCAAGCGGGGATTTTCTTTAAGAGGCAGCTTATGGCCCGGCGTCCTATGGTTCTCTCCAGGACGCACTCAATTTCCGCAGCTTGCTGGCGCTGCCGCCTTGCCCTAGAATGAACAATAGCAGCTTGTAAATTGAGAGTTGCCCGCCGTCCGAGGAGCCCTGCCCATGGCCGAAAAAATTGGCGAAAAAGCTGCTGATCCGCTGAAGTCCAATTCGGCGGGCGGCATCGATGCGAAGCGCAAACCTTCGCCGGCGGAGCTGAAATGGGAAGAAAAGACTCTCCGTCCAACGCTCGAGAAATCCCCGGAACGCCCGGCTGATTTCACCACGGTTTCAAGCTACCCGATCAGGCGCCTTTATACTCCAGCCGACCTGCCGGACTGGAATCCCGAGCGCGACCTGGGCTATCCGGGTGAACCTCCTTACACGCGCGGAATTCATTCCACGATGTATCGCGGCCGCCTGTGGACCATGCGCCAGTTCGCCGGTTTCGGCGCAGCGGAAGATACCAACCGCAGGTTCCGCTACCTCCTTTCGCAAGGGCAGACGGGTCTTTCCGTCGCGTTCGATTTGCCCACGTTGATGGGATATGACTCCGATCACCCGCTCTCGGAAGGCGAAGTAGGAAAATGCGGCGTGGCCATCAGTTCGCTTGCAGACATGGAAATTCTGTTCGACAAAATTCCGCTGGCCGACGTCACCACTTCGATGACCATCAATTCCCCGGCCTCGGTGATTTGGGCCATGTACCTCGCTGTCGCCGAAAAGCAGGGCGCCGACTGGAAGAAAATCTCCGGAACTTTGCAGAACGATATTCTGAAGGAATACATCGCGCAAAAAGAATACATCTACCCGCCCGAGCCTTCGATGCGGCTGGTGATCGACACTTTCGAATTCGGAACGAAGCACACGCCGCGCTTCAATCCCATTTCTGTCAGCGGCTACCACATTCGCGAAGCTGGATCGACCGCGATTCAGGAGCTGGCTTTCACTTTGCGCGACGGCATCGAATATGTGGAATGGGGATTGCGGCGCGGTCTGGACGTGGACGAATTCGTGCCGCGGCTTTCGTTTTTCTTCAACGCGCACAATGATTTCTTCGAGGAAATCGCGAAATATCGCGCGGCGCGCCGCATCTGGTACAAAACCATGCGCGAGCGTTTTGGAGCCAAGAGCCCGCGTTCGTGGGCGCTGCGCTTCCACACCCAAACCGCCGGATGTTCGTTGACCGCGCAACAGCCTTACAACAACGTGGTGCGCACCGCCTTGCAAGCTCTCGCCGCGGTTCTCGGC
>JBAVQA010000173.1:0-14236 GCA_049693595.1 Candidatus Acidiferrales bacterium
AGCGGGTATGCTGCACGGCAGAAAAGGACTATAAATCGTATTCAGATATTGCAGGCCGTTCGTGGAATTCAAGCTCAGCAAAGTTGGCTGATCCACGTGGATATGCTCATCCGCATCGATCGAAAGAAACGCGGTGAACCAATTCGTGATTCCCACTCCAAATGACGGGATCACTTGAAGCACCGTGATATCTCCCGGCATCCGTGAGAATTTATTCACGCCCGCGACGATGTCGAACCCGCCCTTCGGTAGCGTGTCCCCGGTTCCAAGAGTAAACAGCCCAGGTGTTCCGTCCAAAGCAGGCATCGGAGTCCACTTGTGTTGCTGGGTTGCTTCGTCATCATCCGAAGCATTCGCGGCGGCAGAAGGCGGCGCGGCCACTGCCGGAGTTGCTCCGGGAGCCGGCGCAGCGTTGGCATCAGTCGGTGCAGCATCCTTCTTAGCGTTTGCATCGCCGGCAGACGAAGCCGTCGTGGCGGCGTTCTTGTCCTTCGGCTTGTCGTCATCCGCAAAAACAGGCGTAGAAACCAAAATGAGGACTGTTAAAAATAGTGTCGCTGCACGCGCTCCAAACTTCATTCCCCCTCCTCACCTCGGCTGCTTCCTCACCTGACTTAGCGGGCGTTCAAGCGGCGATCCAAAGATGGCAGCAGAATTCGGGAGCTTTATACGCCCGCAGATTCGACGCCGGGACCCAACAAGGCTGGCAGCGGCTCTGATTTCCAGTCAGTCGCTGAAGCGGCACGAGTATAATTCACGCTTAGCAGTTCCAGAACTATTTTTTGCAACTTCTTCGCCCCGCACGGGTTCTACTCCAGATAACGCGCGGGCCACTCAATTCGCTGGAATGTCATCTGATATAGACGCTTGCAGGAATGCTCGTTTTCTCTCCAGCGAAAGCGCCAAGCGAAACGCAACGGGAGGAGTTCATGTCACGCACAAAGTTGTTACTGACGATGATAGTCTTGGCGGGTTTCGTGGGATTGCCGGCCAATGCGCAAGCCCAAGATTCTACTTCGCAAAACCCCGGCGTCGCCCCCTATGAAGTTCACGCCGGAACTCGCTTCTTGGTCTCCGTCCACGACCAGATCAGCACCAAGGTGGACAAGGCCGGTAAACACTTTACCGCCCGAACGCTGGACGAAATCGTGACCGCGGACGGAACCACTTTGCCCGCGGGCGCGGAAGTCCGCGGCCATATAGACAAGGTTCTCGCCGCTGGAAAGACCGGTCGCGCCAAGCTATGGCTCGCTTTCGACGACATCCGTACCCGCAACGGTTGGGTCCCTCTCGTCGCTGAATTAATTGATACCCCGGGCATTCATTCCATTCGAGTGTTGTACCAACACGAAGGCGAAATCGAAGCCACTTCCAGCAATCATCAAACCGAGGCAGAAGCAGCCGCCGCAGGCGCACTCGCGGGCGGTGCCGTTGGCATGGCTGCCCACAATAACAAAGATGCTGCGATCGGAGCAGCCCTCGGCGCCGCCACTGCGTTCATGGTCACCTCCGGAATCGGACAGGAGTTAACTCTCGACGAGAACACCAAGCTCGAACTGATACTCGAACGTCCACTCCGCGTTGGCCACACCTAAGGCCCCACTTGATTAGCCCGGGCGCGCCAGCCCCCGGACATCGTGTGTTCCCTTTGATTTACGAGGAACTGCTGGTAGATTCAGTTCCTGATGCCACCCGAGAAGCCATCCCTGCAACGCATATTAATTGTTGAGGACGAGGACAACGCCCGCAAGGGCTACGAAGCCCTCCTTCGCAAATGGAGCTTCGAAGTGCTGGGTGTCGCCAGCGGCGAAGAAGCGTTGGCCAAGTTTCAGGACTTTCAGCCCAGCGTGATTCTTGCTGACGTCGAGCTCCCTGGAATGAATGGCTTGGACTTGCTGGCCCATCTCGGTGAGGAAATCCAGCGAATTCCGGTAATCATCATCACCGGGCGTGGCAGCGACGAGCGCGTAGTCCAAGCAATAGAAGCCGGCGCTTATTGGTACATCGAAAAACCTCTGAAGCCTCCCGTATTACGTGCTCTGCTCGATCGCGCGTTTGGACGAGTACGCGATCAACAAGCCGTAGCTGCATTAACTCGCGATCTGCGCAGCGCAGGAAAACTCGGAGTTCTCGTCGGCACGTCCCCAGCCATGCAGGACGTGATGCGCCAGGTAGAGATGGCCGCACCTTCCACCGCCTCCGTGCTTATCACCGGTGAAACCGGTTCAGGAAAAGAGATGGTCGCCCGCTCCATTCACATGCTCTCTCCCCGTGCCGAACGTCCTTTCGTAGCCATCAACTGCTCGGCCATCCCTGAATCGCTGATGGAAAGCGAAATCTTCGGTCATGAGAAAGGCGCCTTCACCGGGGCCGCCGAACGTCGCATCGGATGTTTCGAACTCGCGGACGGTGGCACCCTGCTGCTCGACGAAATCGGGGAAATGCCCGCGCAAACTCAGGCTAAATTGCTGCGCGTTCTCGAAGACCGCAAAGTTCGCCGCCTGGGCAGCAAAGTAGAGACTCCCGTAGATGTTCGAGTTCTGGCCGCCACCAATAAGAATCCCGAGCAGGCAGTCGCCGATGGCCATCTGCGCCAAGACCTCTACTTCCGCCTGAACGTCTTTCATATTCATTTGCCGCCCATGCGGGAGCATAAAGAAGATCTGCCTCTGCTCGTCGAGCATCTGTTGGCCGATATATCCACAAAGCATCATAAGAAAGTAACGGGAGTGGGCGCGGACGTGATGGATCTTTTTAAATCCTATCCCTGGCCGGGAAACGTTCGCGAGCTGCGCAACGCGCTGGAGCGCGCTGCCATCGCCTCCGACCGCGGGACCGTGGCACGCCAACACCTCGCCGCTGATTTCGGCCGCACGCCCGCGACCACGAACTCCGGGCTCGGAGGAATTCGCTTTCCGATCGGAACCACTGTGGATGCCGCCGAGCGTGAACTAATTCTGCAGACTCTCGCCGCCACCAGCCAGAACAAGACTCGTGCGGCCGAATTGCTGGGCATCAGTTTGAAAACGCTTCATAACAAATTAAAAGAATACGAGGCGGGGCGGATCAATGCGTCTCAGCCTGAGAACTAAATTCACCCTCGCAGTCTCGTTTGTAGTGCTGGCGGTCGTCACCGCCGTTTCGGCCCTCTATATCGCCCGGCTCACGCGACAAACCCTTCGCCAGTCGGACGACCGCGCTCGTTTTATCGCGCAGCAGGTGTTCTCCACCTGCAAGAACGCCCTCGCTGAAGCCGCGGAACGCGGCGATTCGCCTGCCTCATCGAGCGCTGCCGATCTACGCGAATACGCCCGCCGCACACTCGACAATAGCAGCTCGCTGAATTCTGTGATCGAATCCGCCATTGGATATTCGCCGCTCATTTACGAGATTACGATTAGTGACCGCGACGGTATCGTCCTCGTGTCCAGCGACGCCGGCCTACGAGGACAAAAAGTGCCAGTACGGCCGGGGGTTTCCTCGCTTGTGCGCGGCGGATTTTTCCAGCAGCTTCGCACGCTTTACGGCCCGCCTCAGGTCTTCGAGGATTCGCTCCCATTCAATCTCGGTCCCGAACCCTTTGGCGACGTTCGTGTCGGACTTTCTTCCGCGCTGATTCGCAACGAGATCTCCTCTCTGCTCCACTCCGCGGGTTGGTACGCCCTGGGAGCTGTACTGCTCTCAACCATGCTCGCTTTCGTAGTCAGCCGAATCATTCTGTCCCCGATCGACCGCATTTCAGCTCAATTAGACCGTATCTCGGCCGGCGAATTCGATATGGAACCGGTACAACGCGGCGATGAACTCGGCGTGGTCAGTACGAAAATCGTCGGCATCGGAAAACAACTCCGCGATGTGCGCGAAATCTTCAGCACCTTGCGCGAAAACCTCGATCAGGTAATGAGCGGCCTGGAAGATGGATTGCTCCTTTTCAATGCCCAGGGCCGCGCTGTGCTGGTCAGCCCGTCTGTTGAAAATTTTCTTGGCGGCCGCCCCGACGAGCTTCGCGGCTGCCGTGTCGGCGAGATTTTTCCGAGCGGACATCCAATTCGCAGCGCTTTGGGCATAGAAGGCGACGACATCGTCCCCGTAGAAAGTATGGAAGTAACCCTGGAGGGCCCCAATGGCGTGCAGCGAATGGGGCTGAGCGCCCAGGTCATCCGCGAGCACGGAGTGCGCATGGGTACGCTCGTCACCCTGCGCGACGTTGAATCCATTGAGCGCATCGGCAATCAACTTCACGTCTCCGAGCGTCTTGCTGCGATTGGGCGCGTCACGGCAGGCGTTGCGCACGAAGTAAAAAATCCGCTCAATTCCATGCGCCTCTGGCTGGAAGTCCTCAAAGCCAATATGCCTGTGGAGCCTGAAGCGCAACAGGCCGTCAAGATGCTGGACAGTGAAATTGACCGCCTCGATCGCGCCGTCAAAACTTTCCTCAATTTCACCAAGCCGGTCGAGCTTAAATTAGAAGAGACCGACCTTCGTGCGTTGCTGGACGACGTTTTAGATGCGGCCCGCCCGGCCATCACTCGGGCGGGAGTGGAACTTCGGGTGGACTTGCCAACCGAATTTCCCCTCGTACTCGTGGATAGCCAGTTGATTCATCAAGCGGTTCTGAACTTGCTGCTGAACGCTTCCGATTTCACCAGTCCCGGCGGACGCATCACCCTGAGTCTTCGCCGCAGCGGCGAATCCGCGGTTGTCGCCGTCGCGGATTCCGGAAAAGGAATTCCCCCGGAGGATCAAAAGAAGATCTTTCAGCTCTTCTTCACCACCAGGCCGGGAGGTAGCGGAATTGGATTGGCCAATACATTTCGATTTGTGCAGTTGCACAGTGGTCGGATAGAATTTGATTCGGAGGTCGGGCGCGGAACTACCTTCCGTGTCGAACTGCCGCTGGCTCGCTCCATGGACGCTTCGGCCGGAAAACTCCGCGACTTCAGCCAGCCCTTCGCTGAAGAAAAAAGGTAAATGCCCAGCCGCAATACGAAAGTCACAAGCCTGATCACTCTTCTGGCTTGCGGGTTGTCGCTCGCAATCACCGCATGCGAGAAGACGGTTAAGACTTCTCCGCCGGTCGCATCGGCGCCTATCCCGCAGCTTGCGGATTCCAAGCCCATCACCAACATCGCGCCGGATACTACCGCCACGCCTCCCGAAATCGCGGAAGCGCCTCCGCCGGCTCCCCCTCCTACTGAGGCGTCTCCTTTGCCCGTCACTCCAACGCGCTCGAAACCCGCTCCTCCCCCGCACAAACAATCCGCGGAGCCTCAGACAACAGAGACGCCTGAGCAGTCGCGTCCTCCCGCACCACAGATATCGCCCGAACTGTCGCCCAATGACCAAGCCGCATATCGCCACAAGACGGACGAAGACATCACCGTCGCGCAGAAAAATCTTCAGCAATCTGCCGACAAACGACTCAGCGCCGCGCAAACCGACCTGGTCGAAAAAATAAAAAGCTTTGTGTCGCAGTCTCAAGACGCAAGTAAGGCTGGCGACTGGGCCCGCGCGCAAAATCTCGCCCAAAAAGCTCGTGTCCTCTCCGTCGAATTGGTTGATTCGCTGTAACCGGCTGCTGCATTTGATTTTCCCCCGATGTTTACGCCGCGTCACGCTTCCCAAAAAATTCCTGCTAATATGGCCATGTGAAAGTATTCGACGTTGCTATCATCGGCGGCGGAGTTATCGGCAGCTCTATTGCATTTGAATTGGCCGCTGAAAAACTTAACGTTGTCCTTCTCGACCGCGAAGAGCCTGGTCGTGGAGCAAGTTGGGCCGCTGCCGGAATGCTCTCGCCCGGCCCAGACTCCCCCGACGCCCTACCTCTCGTCCCACTAGCCAAAGAAAGCTTAGGGCTATATCGCAAATTCGTATCCGCCATCGAAGAGGCTTCCGGACTCCACCCGCACTTCGCTTCTGTAGGAGCGCTTCAACTTTTTCCCAGCCCCCAAGGAGAAGCCGAACGCGACAAAATGGTCGCCGAGCTCCGCGCATTGGATATCGCCATTGAGCCCGTCTCCCTCGACCATGCGCGCGGCATGGAAAACGCGATCGGTCCTGCGGCCCGCGCCGCTGCATGGCTGCCGGAAGAAGCAACCGTCGAGCCCCGCCTGCTCATGGACGCTCTCCTGGCTGCCCTCCGTCACCGCGAAGTTGAAATTCGCTCAGGCTGCCACGTAACATCGCTGCTGCGCCATGGCTCGAGGTGTAACGGATTGATTGCAGGGGGTGAGGAAATTACGGCGAACTTTGTTGTTCTCGCGGCGGGATGTTATTCCTCGAATCTTGCCCGAGAGAATTCAGTCGAAAACGACTGGCTTTCCCGCTGCGCGCCAACTCACCCGGTCCGCGGGCAGATGCTCGCTTTGCATTCCGACCAAGTTAATTTACGGCGCGTCCTGCGCTCGGAGCGCGGCTATCTCGTCCCGCGTCTCGGAGGACGAATCGTCGCGGGCAGCACGCTCGAAGAGGTTGGTTTCGACAAACGTGTGACCGCGGGTGGAATGCGCAAAATTTTGGACGCCGCCATCGAGCTCGCGCCGAATCTCGCTGGCGCGGAAATTGTGGAGACCTGGGCTGGTCTGCGCCCAGCCACTCCCGATAATCTCCCGATCCTGGGTCCTGCCGATATCGAAAACCTGTTCATCGCCACAGGCCACTATCGAAACGGAATCCTCCTCGCTCCCGTGACCGCAAAACTTGCTCGCGATTGGATTCTGACCAAAAGTATGGCCGCAGGCGCCGCGATATTCTCCCCGCTTCGATTCGCGGAGCGCGATGTTCAGGTCGGCAGCTCCAAACGCAACGCTGCCAACTCCTAATCGCCTAAATCTAGAATGGAATGCTGCGAGGGGGTTCCCGGTTTGGAGGTCCCGCTAGTGTCGAGGCTTGTCCGGGACCTGTAAATTGAACTTTGTCCGCGTCAAGCAGAATTGCGCGATCGAGAACGGCTTCCACAGTCGAGCCGCGAGGCAGTTCGGCTTCGGGCCCGCGAGTCAGCAATACCGCCGTTAAACCCACAGCGGCCCCGATACCCGCCCCAATCCCCGCTCCTCTGGCTCCCCCGGCAATAGCCCCAATCCCGGCTCCTGCGCCCGTGGTCTTTGCTACCGTGCCAATGTCGCCGCTCTTGTTGGAATCGCCGATGATCTTGCCCTCATTATTCGTAGTCTCGTTGCCTCCGGTGCCCGCATTGCTAGGCACGGCGTTCAAATCAACCATGTACGCATTGGGGAGGATCAGCGTCTTCAACCGGATCATCAATTCGCCGCGCCCTTTCACTCGCCCCGGACGCTTTGATTCCGTCACTTCGCCGCTAACGTACGATCCCGCCGGAATCGCCACGCGTCCGTCAATCATCACCGGAAATAAAGTTTCAAAATAAACAGGATCCCCGGGCCGCGCACTGCGAGTCGAAATCGCGTTGTGCAGTACCAGGGGGATGTGTGTACCACCCGGCACCGCAATTCTTGCATTCGCGGTATGCGAGATCGGAATCAGCGCTGGCCCTGTTGCGTTCCCAGCTTCTGCAGAAGCCGCTCCGGCCGACGAACCCGCAGGCTGCGCAGACGGCGCGCCTGTCGACGGCTCCGCCGATGGCGAAGTTGCAGCCGGATTTTGCCCCGCAGGGTTCTGGGCTGGAGGTTGTGCCGCCGGTGCTGGAAGCAACGGCCCCTCTTGCTGCGCAAACGCGGAGCCAGCTAGTCCCAGAAACGCCAAGAGAACTACGCCAGCGAATTGCAGACGGAGCGAACCGTTTCTCATGTGTTGCCCCCAATCCTACCTAGCCAAGTGATGCCCCCCGGCGTCTCCGGGATGTACCGGAGCATACGCCTTGTAAAGGCTGCCTTTCCAGCCCTCTCGCAACGCATCCAGCGAAGGCGCATGTACGACTACGACACGCTAAATCCTGCGTTATCTCCCCGCCGGATATACTAAATCAGAGGCTGGCCTTGGGCGCGACAGGCACCGGATTATTTCACCTTCCCTCTTCGCTTCGGCAGAAGACTCTGCTGATTATTGGCCTTACGATGTTCGTGGCCGTCGGCAGTTTATTTTTGCTTTCCCGTATTCTCTTGCTCCGCGGATATGCCCGGCTGGAAGAAGATTTCGCCAGTCAGAACCTTGATCGCGCCGCCAGCGCATTAACCAACGAGCTAAATACGCTCGACCGCACGACTAGTGAGTACGCCAGTTGGGATCAAACTTACGCATACCTGCACGGAGAGAATCCGGACTTCGTCAAATCTGAATTCCCCACCTCCACTTTTCAACAAACCAAAATAGGCTTCGTCGTCATTCTCGACAACTCAGGTCACAAGGTTTTCTCAAAAGGTTTCGATCTCGTTCGCGGCAGCGAAGCACCGCTCCCCACCGGCCTCGATGTGAATCTCAAACCCGGATCGTCGATACTTAATCACAAGAATCTAGATAGTAGAATGACGGGCATCCTCATGCTCAAGGATGGTCCGGTGCTTATCGATTCCCGGCCGGTCCTGACAAGCGACTCTCGCGGACCCATCGTAGGAACGTTGATTATGGGCCGGGCGCTAGACTCGGCTGAAATCCGCAGTCTTTCGGACATGATTCACGTCCCCATTTCAATTGAGCGCATTGACGACAAGGCCCCCAATGTTGGTTCCCCGTTCGCACCCAGCGCGATTTCCCCGCGACCTGCTGCGTATATTCACGTCATAGACGAAGATTCCCTCACCGCCCACGAGGTCCTCAACGATATCTACGGTCGCCCCGCCCTGATTCTCCGCATCACTCTTCAGCGAACTATTTATGAGCAGGGTCAAACCACTTTGCTTCAGTTCTCGCTCTTGCTCCTGGCCGCCGGCCTGATATTCGGCGCCGGTACGCTTTACCTCTTGGAGCGCGTGATACTTTCGCGCGTTGCGAACCTGAGCGACGGAATCACGCACATCGGAGCCAGCGGAAATCTTTCCGCTCGTTTGGAAGTCCCTGGCAAGGATGAACTCGCTTATCTCGGCACCGCTATCAACAGCATGCTCGAGGATCTCGAACACGCCCAGGTTGAACAGCATCAGGGCCGCACGCGCCTCGGCGTGATGATGGAAAAAATGCCGGCAATACTTTGGAATACGGACACGGAATTGCGTTTCACTTCCGCGGTCGGCGCAGGTCTCGAAGCGTTTGGCTTGCGTTCGAATGAACTGGTCGGGAAGACGCTGTTTGAATACTTCCAAACACGCGACCCTGAATTCCCGTCCATCGCTGCCCATCGAAAAGCTTTGAATGGCGAATCCGTCACCTACGAATTGCGCTGGCTAAATCGTGTTTTGGAATCGCACGTCCAGCCGCTGAAGGGCAACGAAGGGGAATTGATCGGAGTCATCGGCGTAGCGCTCGACATCACCGATCGTAAACATCTCGCGGATCAGTTGCGTCAAGCACAGAAAATGCAGGCGGTGGGAGAGCTTGCCGGCGGCGTCGCTCACGATTTCAATAACCTGCTCATGGTCGTGAAGGGGCACGCAGAAATGTTGATGGATCGCCTCCCTCCAGCTTCTCCGCAGCGGATTAACGTGGAGCAAATTCAAACCGCCGCCGAACGCGCCGCGTCCCTCACGCGCCAGTTGCTGGCCTTCAGCCGTAAACAAGTGCTCCAGCCGCGTGTTCTGGATCTCAACGAGGTAGTCGGCGGAATGATTAAAATGGTTTCCCGCGTAATCGACGAGAATATCGAATTGGCTTTTCTCCCTGGAGCGAAGCTCGGCAACGTGAAAGCCGACCCCAGCCAAATCGAGCAAGTTGTTCTGAACTTGGTTGTCAATGCTCGCGATGCCATGCCGGCCGGCGGCCGCTTGACCATCGAAACCTCAAGCGTCGAGATTGACAAGAATTACACCGCGCAGCACGCGGTCGTCGAACTGGAACCCGGGCCTTATGTAATGCTCACCGTCACGGATACCGGCTGCGGCATGGACGCCCAAACTCAGGCTCGCATCTTCGAACCCTTCTTCACTACCAAGGAACCCGGCAAAGGCACGGGCCTGGGCCTCGCCACGGTATACGGCGTCGTGAAGCAAAGCGGCGGCTACATCTGGGTCTATAGCGAGCTTGGCCATGGCACCACATTCAAAGTTTATTTGCCGAAGGTTACCGCGGCCGCCGAAACTCCCCATGCGGAAAAAGTCCTTTCCGTTCCGGCGTCAGGAACGGAAACGATTCTCTTCGTGGAAGACGAACAGGGTGTGCGTGAGTTGGTTCGCGAATATTTGACGGCCTGCGGATACTCCGTTCTGGAGGCTTCCGATGGAATTCAGGCTCTCGAAATCGCAGCCATGCATCCGGGCGCGATCCAGATGTTAATCACCGATGTAGTGATGCCTCGCCTCAGCGGCCGCCAGCTCGCGACCCAAATTTCTTCCGCCCGCCGCGGTCTAAAAGTCCTATACATTTCCGGCTACACGGACGATAGCGTATTTCGTCACGGCGTGCTGGAAGGTGGAATGGAATTCCTGCAAAAGCCGTTCAACCTGGAGGCGCTGGCCCAGAAGATTCGCGAAATTTTGGACGGTCAGGCAGCTGCCTCGGTGCTTGGCGGCCATTCTAAGAACGACCGGGATTAGAACCAGAGGCGCGCTCCGAGCACGATGTCTCAGCGGTTGAAAATCCTTTATGACCGATTTTCTGGGACCGCTCCATAAAGTTTCGACGCTAAATCAGAAAAACGCTTTGGCCTGTAAGCTCAAATCTCTTTCGGCAGCGAATATTTCGGCAGGCCACCATATTGTCCACGCGAACCATATAGGATCGCGCCTTCGCAAATTTCGCGCGATCCTCTTCGTTCCCACCCGGCGGTACTTGCGCCTTCTTCGTGCGCACGATATAGCGTACCGGATAAGCGTTTTCCTGGCGGCAGTGAACGCACACCAGCGTCACCTGCTTGGTTTCTTCCTTTTCATCGTAATACCTTTTTTCATCCATCGCTCAGCCCGCCTATGACCGCCTAAATCTCGTCTAAGCCTTCGCAGCGCAAGCCCGCATCTTGCCAGCGCGGCAGCCAGCACGCAACCGCTTCCAGCGTATGGCGCGGGTCTCCGCTGGCCTTCCGATGATCGCCATCGTGCAGCAAAACGATATCGCCGCCCCGCGCGCTGCGCAAGTGCTTAGTGTTTTCGCCAGACGTTCTGTTACGATTCCGCCGAGCTGCCGCAGAATGGTCTCACCTGCTCCAACCCGCGATCGCGTTCCGGCTTGGCTGCGATGGACCGCTCTCCTCTGGCTGCTCGTTTGGGTCCCAGCTTATTGGCACACCTGGGGCCCCGCAAATTTCCTGCATCTGTGCGACGTTGCCGTATTTCTAACGTGCGTTGGCCTTTGGAACAATAACTCTCTCCTGCTCTCCAGCCAGGCCGTTGGATCGCTTCTAATCGACACCGTCTGGGCTCTCGACGCCGCCTGGAGATTTTTTTCCGGCCGCCATCTCATCGGCGGCACCGAATACCTCTTCGACCCAAACTTTCCGCTGTGGGTGCGCCTGCTTTCGCTATTTCATGTACTCATGCCCTTCCTGCTTCTTTGGGCCTTGCATCGAACTGGATACGACCGTCGGGGTTGGATTACGCAATGCCTCATCGTGGTTCCCATCGTTGTGTTATCAAGATTCGCCTCAGCTCCCCAGACGAATATCAACTTCGTTTACACCGATCCTTTTTTCCATCGCGCCTGGGGTCCCGCTCCTTTGCACCTCGCCGCAGTGCTTCTCTTTCTAATGTTTGTGACTTATCTACCTACTCACTTGCTCCTCAAGCGTCTTTTCCCGCCTCCGCAAAACTCCGCAATATTCTCGTAATGTTGCCGTGCTTGTATTTGGGTCGGTCCCTTAGTTACTGTACGAACGATCATTGGAAGGAGCCCTATGCGACGTATGGCAGCAAGACTTCTCTGCGCCGGACTTTTCCTACTAGCCGCAATCTCAGCGCAAGCGCAAACCTCGACCGGAAATGCTGCGGCCACTATCGGCGCAACAACATTTCCATCGCAATCTTCTGCTGCGAATCCCATCCAACACGTCCTGATCGTCACCATAGACGGCATGAAGCCGGAAACTTACACGGAACCGGACGCCCACGGCCTGAAAGTGCCCACCTTGCGCGAAATGGTCCACAACGGCGCGTCGAGTGACGGCGTGCAATCGGTAATGCCCACGGTCACGTACCCTTCCCACACTTCGATGGTCACCGGAGTGAACCCTGGAACGCACGGCATCTTCACCAATCCCGCGTGGGATCCGCTCAACCAAAACTTTGCAGGCTACCGCTGGTACGCCGAAGACATTCGCGCGCCAACGCTCTGGCTAATCGCGCGCCAGGAAGGTTTCAAAACCGCGCTAATTCATTGGCCCGTAACAGTCGGCGCGCAAGCGGATTTGAACGTCCCCGAATACTGGCGCGCGAGCATCCCCGAAGATATGAAACTCCTTCGTGCGCTTTCCACTCCAGGCATCTTCGAAAAAGTCGCCAAGGAATTCCCGGATTTTAAGACCGATGTTCCCGCCATTGAGTTGACGGATGCCATTTGGACCGACGTCGCCTGTTACGCCATCGAGAATCTCAAACCCAACCTGCTGCTCTTGCATCTGGCCATGGTCGATCATTGGGAACACGAAAAAGGCCCCTTCAGTGCTGAAGCTAATGCCGCTACCGAAACAGCCGACGCACAAATCGCCCGTCTAATCTCCTCGGCGAAAAAAGCAGGAACCTGGCAGACGTCCGTGCTCGTAATTCTTTCCGACCACGGCTTCGCTCCCATCTCGCAGGAAATGCGCCCGGGAGTTTTGCTTCAACAGAAAGGCTTAATCAGCCTCGACGCGAAAGGCCAAGGCCGCGTCACCGACTGGAAGGCTAGCGAGATAATCGACGGCGGTTCTGCCTACCTCTACGTGAAAGATCCGAATGATGACGCCACTCGCACCGCGCTGCACAATATTTTCGATCCGCTGGCAGGCACAGAAGGCAGCGGAATCCGCCGCATCGCCTCGCATGACGAGATCGTCGCAATGGGCGGCGATCCGAACGCATTTCTTGCGCTGGAGGCTAACGACGGCACATCGTTCGCAGCGGGCTACACGGGAGATCTCAAAGGCCCATCGAGGGGCGGCGGCACGCACGGATATTTCCCCGATCGAAAAGAAATGCGCGCCTCCATGATCTTCTACGGTCCTGCAATCGCTCCCGGAAAACTAGATCACGCGCGACTAATTGACGTCGCGCCGACGGTCGCAGCGTGGCTCGGCCTAAAGCTAGGCCCAACGGACGGGTCGCCTCTCGCCATCCGAATGGCGACCGCAAGCGCGTCAAAATAAAACTCGATCTAAACGGGAGCGCTTCGCCGTGCGCCTTTCGTAGCGCCGGCTTGTCCTGAGCGCAGTCGAACGGCGTGACGAAGTACCTCGCGGATCAATAGCGGAAGTCGGATGGATTCAGTTTGAAGTAAATCAATCGGCTTAGGTTTCCGATCGAATCGCCCGAAGGTCAATTCCAAGCTGCTGGCACTTCTTATAAAGGTGACTTCGCTCCAGCCCCAGCGCTTTAGCCGTATTCGTCATATGATTGTGATTCCGCTTGAGCTCCTCAAGCAGCGTCTCGCGTTCGAAGCTCTCCACGCGTTGGCTCAGAATCCCGGTCATAAACGCCGCCGGCCTGCTAAAGCTTCCTCCACTTCCCTGGTCCGTCGCTGGCAAAGCGCGCGTGACAGTAGCCGCCTCCACCACGTCTCCGTCAGAAAGCAGTAGTACGCGTTCGATCACGTTGCGCAGTTCCCGCACATTTCCCGGCCACGGATAGCGCTCCAGCTCCGCAATCGCATCCGGCGAAAAACTTTTCGGCTTCCAATTGTTCTGCTCGCTCAACTGGCAAACAAAATGTTCCGCCAGCGCCCGAATATCTTCCAAACGCTCGCGCAGCGGCGGCACCACAATCGGAAACACAAACACCCGATGGTACAAATCCTCGCGAAATGTTCCTTGTCGCACGTGCTCTTCCAAATTGCGATGCGTCGCCACAACAATCCGCACATCCACGCTGATCGGTTTATCCCCGCCGATCCGTTCAATCTCACCCCCTTCCAGCACGCGCAAAAGTTTCGCCTGCATCGTGATCGGCATATCTCCAATCTCGTCAAGGAACAGCGTTCCGCGATGCGCCTGCTCAAATTTCCCGATGTGTCTCCCAGCCGCTCCCGTAAACGAACCCTTCTCGTG
>JBAVQA010000174.1:0-3238 GCA_049693595.1 Candidatus Acidiferrales bacterium
TGGGCGTCAGTCTGACCAGAGATAGCCGAGGGAGCGGGCGCCGGAGACGCCGGCTTTGTGGAGGAAGCGCGGGGCTAGGCGGCGCAAATGGTACACGGTGGCGGCGGAGGGGCCGACGAGGACGAGGTCTTCGCCGCGTTTGACGGCGCGGACGATGCGCGAGCCGACTAGCGAGGGATGCGCGCCCTTAGCCTGATACTGTTTGTCGAGTCGCGCGAGTGCCGACTCGGGTACGCTCGGGGCGAGCGCGCGACGGTTGCGAACGATTGGTGTGTTGATGATTCCGGGGCAGACGACCGTCACGCTGATATTGGTTTTTATCAGCTCCATCGAGAGCGATTCGGAAAGGCCGATCACGGCGTGTTTTGAAGCGGAGTAGGCGCTCAGGTTCGGAACGGAGTGGAGACCTGCGGCGGACGCTACGTTCACCAAATGGCGCGCGTCGCCGGCGGCGATCATCGCGGGTAAAAACGCGCGGCTGAAATGGACCACGCCCATCAGGTTCACGCCGAGCACTTGGTTCCAGGCGCTCTCGGGCGTTTCGAGAAACGAGCCGAGAAAACCGATGCCCGCGTTGTTGATGACTACGTGCGGCGTGCCGATGTCGGCTGCGACTTTTGCTGCGAGCGCGTTGACGGCAGATTCGTCGCTGACGTCGCAAGCGAATGGCAGGCAGCGGCGGCCCATCGCTTCGATCAAACGGGTTGTCTCGGCCAGGCGCTCTTTGTCTAGGTCAATTGCCAGGATGTTGGCTCCCTCTCGGGCGAATGCGAGCGCCGTCTCGTGGCCGATCCCCGACGCGGCTCCTGTTACTAGCACCCATTTTCCCTTCAGATCTTTCAACGCCATATTTTTTGCCCTTCCCTCGAGAGAGTGACGGATTCCTGATTTAGCTGAGCGCCGCTTTCACGATTGCCGCCGCTTTTGCATAGGGCGCGAAGAAGGCGTCGAAGTGATCTCCCGCACCGCGGACAACTACGCCGCGCTGATTGGAAAATTCGCGGAAGCCCTCGATTCCATGGTGACAACCCATTCCGCTCATGCCGACGCCGCCGAACGCGAGCGACGGGAGAGCGCCCTGAATTGCGCAGGTATTCACGGCCGCGCCGCCTGAAGTGACTTGATTAAGGATGCGGTCGGTTTCGGCACGGTCATCGCCGAAGACGTACAGTCCGAGCGGGCGCTCTCCTGCGTTGATCATCGCGATTGCTTCGTCGAGGTCGTCATACGGCACAACCGGCAGGATGGGGCCGAAGATCTCTTCTTTCATGATGCGCAGATCGGGCGACGGATCGATCACCAGCGAAATGGGCATGCGGCGCGTCTCGCGGTCGGTGCGGCCTTTCGGCTCGAGCTCGACGATTACAGTTTTCCGATCGCGCGCCTCTTGCAGCATCGCGGCGAGGCGGTCGAGATGGCGAAGGGAAATGATGCCAGTGCAATCAGGGCTTCGCGAATAGTCCGAGGCAACTCGTTGCATGAAGTCGAGCGAGAGCTTCACGAAGGCATCCAGCTCGGCGCGAGGGACGAGGCAGTAGTCCACCGAAATGCACATTTGTCCGTTCTTGACGGTCTTCGTGCCGATGACGGATTCGACGTTTGTCGCGGTGACTGAGCCCGGAGTGAGTAACGCCGGACACTTGCCGCCGAGCTCAAGCGTGACGGGGGTTAAATTTCGCGCGGCCGCTTGCATCACTTGGCGGCCGACGTTTGCGCTTCCGGTGTAGAGCAGATGGTCCCACGGGAGATCGGAGAAAGCGCGCGCAAGGTCGAGGCCGCCGACGGCGACATATACCAGCGTGGGATCGAAGGTCGCCTCCACCATTTCGCGAAGGAGATCTGCCGAGGCGGGAGTGAACTCGGAGGGCTTGACGACCACGCGATTTCCAGCGGCGAGCATTTCGATCATCGGGCCGACGGAGAGATCGAAAGGAAAATTCCAGGGCACGATATTGCCGATGACGCCCTTCGGCTGGCTCTGGAGGTAGGCTTGCGCGGTGCCCATCATTGCAGGGTCAATTTCGCGCGCAGAGGGGCGCATCCATTCCTCAAGTTTGCCAAGAACGTATTGCGCTCGAGCGACGGGGCCCAGCACCTCGATGAGGTCAGAGGCCGGAACGGGATGACAGCCGAAGTCTTTGCTGAGCGCGGCACTGATGCGCTCGCGATATGCGAGCAGCATGCCGATGAGCTTGCCGATGCGCGACTTGCGCTCCTCAAGGATGGGATAGCGGTCGGCGTGGAAGGCGGCGCGTTGCGCGGCGAATGCGGATTTGAGCGAGGCAATCGCCGCGTCGTCGCTCGTAGTCGACGGCACAAACTCTTGGGTCTTGGCGCCCAGGATGGACATTTTGTCACCTCCCAACAGATGGTTAGCAGACGCCTAGATCAGTTTGAGGAAAACGGTCGGGGCGTGGAGATTTGAACTCCAGACCTCCTGCGCCCAAGTCAGGCGTATCATCTCTGGGAAGTCCTTCCTTTTCAATCTTTGTTTTGAAAACAAATAAGTTAGAAAAACATTTGGTAGTGGCAGGACGTGCCGAAATGTGGCTCCGCTTACATGGAGTGCGGTGCAACCCGTTACTGGACGAGAGCGAAAAAGTCATTCGTTGGTATATAACAGGGACGGACATCCCTCTCCGTCAAATCACGTCCTCGCCGTCGGGGCGCCAAACGATAACTTCTGAACCCAAGAAGGTCTTGTGCGCGCATAAGCTAAGGCGTATCGTCGAATTAATGTTCATTCGCAAAATGATTGGTCTGATTCTCGCGGGCGTACTCTCCTGCGCGACCAGCAGCTTTGGCTCGTTTTGCGAGCTACATTGCAACACCGCACCCCAAAGCCACTCGCATTCTGACCTGCCGGGTCATCATCACGATGCGCATCGCGATATGTCCAACTGCCAAGATTGCGCGAATCACGGAGCCCGGTTCTCCATGAATGATTCGAGCTGTCATCATATAGACCAAGCTCAACTGCTCGACAAATCTGTGTCCGACTTGAATCTTTCCCGTCTGAAATGGCGAGCAGTCGGTTCCTACGCTGTGAGCAAATCCCCGTCTCGCGGTGGCCGAGCAACCCCAGGATTTAGTAATCCGTTTGTCCCAAGACAAAGCAGCATCTCCGCGCCCCTGACGCTTTCCCTCCGCATTTAGCAACTCCCACATTTCCAACTGAGGTTTTCTTTTGCTATACGCAGAACGCCAGCGTGCGTCCGTGATGCAGCGTCCGTAAGGC
>JBAVQA010000175.1:0-7937 GCA_049693595.1 Candidatus Acidiferrales bacterium
ATAAAAAGGAGCAGAATTTCCTGCTTGATGATTACGGCCACGACACCGATCGCGCCGCCGAGCGCGAGCGACCCCACGTCGCCCATGAACATCTCGGCAGGATGCGCGTTGTACCAGAGAAATCCCAGCGAAGCGCCGACCAGCGAGCCGCAAAAAATCACGAGTTCGCCTGCGGCCGGTATTTTCTGGATCTCCAAGTATTCAGCCATGCGTGCGTTGCTCGATACGTAAGTCAGCACGGTCAGCGCGGTGGAAGAAACGAGCACGCATCCGATCGCGAGGCCGTCCAGGCCGTCGGTCAAATTCACTGCGTTCGAACTGCCGACGATTACAAACACAAGAAACAGAACGAAGGGGACGAAGGCCAGCGGCCACACGTAATTCCGGATCAACAGCGAATCGATCACCAGATTCGGATGCAGCCGTTTCAGAAACGGCACGCTCAACTGCGTGGAATACGCTCCGTGCGATTGCAAAACGAGCAACGCGACGCCGACCGCTACGCAGGTCAACACTTGAAAAAAGAATTTTTTGCTCGGCGACAGCCCCATATTCCGCCGCCGCACCACTTTATTGTAATCGTCCACAAATCCTATGGCACCGAACGCCACCGTGGCTCCAATCGCAAGCAGCACGTAGGGGCTGCGCAAATCCGCCCAAAGCAGCGTAGGAATCACAATTGCAGCCACGATCAACACGCCGCCCATGGTGGGAGTCCCCGCTTTCTTTTGATGCGCCTTGGGGCCTTCCTCGCGAATGTACTGCTTCACTTGCAGCTCGCGAAGTTTTTCGATCACCCACGGGCCCATCAGCAGCGAAAGCAGAAACGCCGTCACGCTGGCCACGGCTGTCCGAACGGTGATATAGCGAAATACGTTCAGCGGGCTGAAGTAGGGCCTCAGCGCGTAAAAGAAAAGGTAGTAAAGCATCAGCGCGAGCCTTTTCGCCCGGCTTCGATTGTTTCAACGACGGCGCGCTTCGATCCGGCTCGTTTGTGACGCGCGTCGATTGCGTCCAGAACTCTTTCCATCTTGACGCCGCGGGAGCCTTTCAGCAGAAGAAGATCCCCGCCGGCGACGAATTCGGCCAGGAACTTCGCCGCGTCATCCGAATTTTCGAAGAATTTTACACAGCTCGGCGAACGTCCGGCGTCAATCGCTGCGCGGATGAGTTCCGCTGCATCGCCGCGCACGCCCACGATCCAGTCAATTCGTGCGAGCGATCCGGCGAGCTTTCCGCATTCGCGATGCAGCTCCGGGGAGGAAGTCCCAAGTTCCAGCATCTCGCCTGCTGCGAGAATTCTCCGGCTATATCCGGGCGTCGCCGCGAGAAGCTCAGCCAGCGCGTTCAACGCTGTGGGGCTCGAGTTGTAACTGTCGTTTATCACCGTGAGTCCGTTTTCAAATCGAACTACTTCTCCGCGCTTGTCGGCCGGCAGCAGTGCTGGAAACACAGCCTGCGCCTCTGCCGCACCGATGCCCCACACGCTCGCGGCTGCCAAAGCCGCCAACGCGTTCATCACGTTGTGGCGGCCAATCAGCGGCAATTCCAAACGCGCGCGGCCACTCGGCGAAACGAAATCAAACGCTGAACCCTCTACTCCGCGTTCCTCGATGGCTTCGGCGCGAAACTGCGCACGCGCGCCGGTTCCGAACCAGATCACATTTCCGCGCGCCACGTCGGCAAACCGAGCTACACGCTCGTCGTCTGCGTTCAGTACCGCCGTGGCGCCAGGCCACGCCAGGTTTTCGATCAACTCGCGCTCGGCCAGCGCTATCTCTTCAATCGAAGAAAAAAACTCCAGATGCTCGACGGCAATGCGCGTAATCACGCCCACATCGGGAGGAGCAATCTGCGCCAACCGCGCGAGCTCTCCACGATGCGACATGCCCATCTCCACCACGGCCGCGTCGTGTTCATCATCGAGCTGCAGCAACGTAAGCGGCAGACCGTACTCGTTGTTCAAATTCCCTTGCGTCTTCAGTACGCGGAACCGCGCGGCCACAAGCGCCGCAAGGATTTCTTTCGAGGTAGTTTTGCCAATCGACCCGGCCACAGCGCCGATTCGCCTACCCGGCTTCGCCTTGCGCCAAATCTCACTGGCACGCGAGGCCAAGCGATGCAGCCCGACGAGCGTGTCGTCCACGGCAAAAAGTTTGCGGCGGATTTCTTCGGGATACTCTGGAAACTTTTCACGCGCCACCACCCCGGCCGTAGCTCCCCGAGAAATCGCTCCGGCAACAAAAGTGTGTCCGTCGTGACGCGGACCGCGTATGGCGAGGAACAGTTCTCCTGGTTGAACGGCGCGAGAATCAATCGAGACGCCGGCCATCCGGGCCATGGGATCGAGCCCCGCGGGCACTGGGACACCCAGAGTTTCGGCCACTTGAACTGCTGTCCACCGCATTGCGTCTCCAATGGGTTGATAGTCGCTCTCAAAACCTAGATCTCGGAAATCGCCGATTTTCGTGCCGAAATCCCTTATGTTTTGGCCGACTGCTTGGAATAACCCTTGCGCCGCAATATCGCCCGGGCCTTTTCGCGATCGTCAAACTCGAACGTCCGGTCGCGCAAAATCTGAGAGTTTTCGTGACCTTTTCCGGCCAGCAGAACGATGTCTCCCGGCTGGGCCTCTTCAATGGCCATCTCGAGCGCCACTTCGCGATCCGGCTCAATCCGGTACTTCGCATTTACCTTCTGCAATCCCACCACCACATCGTTCATGATGAGCAACGGGTCTTCTTTCCGGGGATTGTCGTCGGTAAGAATCACCAGATCGCTTAACGCTCCGGCGGCTTCGCCCATCAGCGGGCGAGTGGAGCGATCGCGTTCTCCGCCGGCTCCGAAAAGCGTGATGATCCGCCCCGAGGGATTCAGTTCGCGCGCAGTGGTGATCAGGTTGCGGATGGCATCGTCCGCGTGCGCGTAATCAACGACCACCAGGAACGGCTGGCCTTCGTCGATTTGTTGGAAACGGCCCGGCACCAATGCGAGATTCGCGATTCCCTGTTCAATTTTCGCGCGAGGGATTTCCAGAGCGATGGCCGCGCCGATCGCACTCAGAATGTTGTACACGTTGATGCGCCCGACCAGCGACGAGCGCACTTCGATCTTCCCGGCAGGCGTTTGCGCCGTGAACTGAGTGCCGTCAAATCGCAGGGAAAAGGATTTCGTGGTGAGTTCGGCTGTCTCGTTCAAGCCATATTTCAGCGTGCGTTTTGCCAGGCCCTCAAGGCGAGGCGAGTAAGGATCATCGGCGTTGACTACGGCGACATCCGGCGCTCCGTTACCCATGCCCTCAAACAAGCGGCGCTTGGCCGCGAAATATTCTTCGAAAGTCTTGTGGAAATTCAGATGATCGCGTGTGAGGTTCGTAAAAATCGCCACAGCGAAGTGGCAGCCCCAGACTCGTTCCATCGCCAGCGCGTGTGAGCTTACTTCCAGCACAGCGTGCGTACCGCCCGCGTCGCGAACTTCCGCAAACATCTGCTGCAAGTCCAGCGATTCGGGTGTTGTGTTTACGGCGTTGCGGCTGCCTCGCGGCGTCTCGTAGCCGGTGGTGCCGATGCGCCCGGTTATAAATCCGGCCGCGTGCAAAATGGAATCAACGAGAAAAGTTGTGGTCGTCTTCCCGTTTGTTCCGGTCACACCGACGAGCTTCAGCGCGTTGGCTGGGTGCCCGTAGAAATTTGCAGCGGCGATGGCCAGCGCCCGGCGCTCGGTTCCGGGGACTAGCTCAACCCATGTGATACCGGGCTTTATCTCTGCGCTTCGTGGCTCGGGACTTGCAATTGCAATGGCGCCGCGCGCGATCGCGTCAGACACAAATTCAATGCCGTCCGCTTTTTGTCCCGGAAGGGCGAAGAACAGCGCGCCCGGCGTAATTTGGCGGCTATCGCACGCCAGAGAGAGGATGCTGGGGTTCGCAGGACCGCTCACGCCAACTCGCTCAACCCCGTCTATTAGTTCGCGCAAAGCTATGGTCGGTTTATGGTGGCGCTCCACACCGCCGCCTGAATTCACTTCGGGCCCGCTCTCCATTACAAATTTCAATTTACATTCCTTTGCGCCGACGCGGACGGCGATTCCGCCGCCACACGCCCAAACCGCACCGTTACGCGGCTTCCATGCACCACGCGCGCTCCGGCCTCGGGCGATTGCTCCAAGGCAACTCCGCTGCCAATCAGAGACGGAACCAATCCCAGGCGCGAACAGTCTTCGGTGACGCCTCGAACGGTCTCTCCTGCCAGATCCGGCACTATCACCGCGTCCTCGTCGCTGAACGCGACCGTGGTGGCCGCCGGGACCGCCGGCTGTTCCGTTGCCGCTTTGAAACGCTTCACATTAATTTCGTCACTCAAGTCTTGTTCCGGAGCGCGAGCATGCTGGATATTCTTTGCAGTCTCCAGTTCTGAAGGCGCGGGTATATCGTGCGGAACGTCCAAGTACGCGAGCACTTCTTCCGCTATGCGCTTGAAAACAGGTCCGCCGATTTCTCCACCGTGATGCGCGCCCTCCGGCGAATCGAACACAACGAGTATGGTGACCGCAGGCTCGTTCACCGGCGCAAAGCCGACGAACGAAGCAATGTATTTGTTGGGTGAGTAGCGCCCCGTGCTCGGATCAATTTCTTGCGCGGTGCCGGATTTGCCCGCGGCGGTATAACCGTTGAGCTGCGCGAGCGTGCCGGTTCCGGATAAAACGACCGTCTCCATCATTCCTCGAACGGTGGCCGCGGTCTTAGCGTCCGTCACCTGTTGTGGAGCAGGACGCGAAAGCGGCCCCGAAGAAACTCCGCCCTGAATTTCTTTGACCACACGCGGCTTGTAAAGCATTCCGCCATTTGCTATCGCGGAAATCGCCGAAATGATTTGCACCGGCGTCACGCTTACTTCCTGTCCGATGGCAACCGACCCGATAGCGCTTGGATTCCAATTCTCGACCGGGCGAAGCTTTCCGCGATTTTCTCCGGGCAATTCGATTCCGGTAAGCTGGCCGATCCCGAAGGAACGAATCGCATCGTAAAACCTGGGAGCGCCGAGCTGAAGGGCAACCTTGATCGAGCCGACATCGCTGGAATGCGCGAGAACGTCGCGAACGCTGAGGACTCCGAATTTGTGCCAATCATGAATCAGCCTGCCGGCTAGGAGAATCGAGCCCATCTGACAATCCACCATTTTGTCCGGGTCGGTGACTCCGTTCTCGATTGCTGCGGTCATGGTGACCACTTTGAAGGTCGAACCGGGTTCGTAGGCGGCAGTAACTGCGCGATTCATGCGCACATCATCGGAGTAACTCCCGGCGTCATTCGGATCGAACGGCGGAAAATTCGCCAAGGCCAGCAACTCCCCAGTGTTTGGGTCCTGAATCACGACGCTCCCATGTAGGGAGCGAGTCTCCTCCATTCCGCGCTCCAGTTCTTTTTCGGCGATGAACTGAATTGTTTCATCCATCGTGAGCGTCACGCTCGCTCCGGGATCGGCAGCGGCTTCGCTGCGGTCGTACCACCGCCGTTTGCCGTCGGACATGACCATCATGCGGCCCGGCTTTCCGCGGATCTGTTTGTCGAAGGCGTACTCGATGCCGCCGATGCCTTTTTCGTCCGTGTCCACGTAACCCAGCACGTGCGCCAGGCTCTGCCGCTGCGGATAGACCCGGCGATTTTCCTTCTGAAAGAAAACGCCTTTCAAGTTCATGTCATCAATACGCTGGACGATTTCAGGTGAAAGCTTTTTTGCCAGGCGAACGGGCGTGCGCGCCTCCCGTATCTTGGTTTCGATTTCTTCGGAGGGAATATTCAGAACGCGCGAGAGCAGTCTTGCGACCAGGGAAGCATCCTTGATGTCCGTGGAATCGGCAAACACGGAATCCATCGGGATGCTGATAGCCAGTTCCCTACCCTTGCGGTCATAGATCGTGCCGCGTTTCGGGCTGATTTCAAATACGTGCCGTTGTTGGTGCTGGGCCCTTGCGAAGTATTCGCCATAGCAGAAGAGCTGGAGATAACTGAGGCGCGCGAGCACCGCCGCCATCCAAATCAATGCCACGACCCCTACAACCAACCAGCGGCGACGCAGGCTGCGCTGCTCCATGGTACTCCGGCCTATCCCAGAAAAGACTTAGCCCCGCGAACGTTGGAAATGCTTCGCGGGGAGGGGCCCAGCACAGCGGGCCGCTATCAATTTCGTGTCAAGGACGCGGGGTTTGAGAAACCGTGCCTGCTTGCGCCAGCACTCGATCACCCGTTGCTTCCACCGGAGCCACTTGGCCGGCCACTGGGATCGTCAGTCCGAGATCTTTTCCGGCAATCGAATAGATGCGGTCCGGCGCGCTCAGCGTGAGCGCTTCCAGGCTTAGCTGCTGATTCAATAGGGAGCTTTGCGCGCGCAGCGATTCAAGCTGCTCCACTTCGTAACGGAGCTGGATGCATTCAAAATGCTGCCAGGTGTAAACCAACAGGCAAGCTGCCATGGCGCCGCCCGCCGCAACCCGACGCCAAAAATCACCTAGGCGCGCGGGCGATGCCGGACGAACCAGCCGCGAATTATCGATACGTTTTACTGTGTGATATTCGATCATGACCACGCCTCAGGCGCCGAGCTTTCCGCCGTCGCCACTTTCTCCGCTACGCGCATCTTCGCGCTCCGGGAGCGGGGATTGTTTCTGATTTCCTCGCCGCCGGGCAAAATCACTTTCTTGGTCAGCACGCGAAAACTTCTTTCTCGCGCCAGCCGCTGGAATTCATGCTTCACCATGCGATCTTCCAGCGAGTGGTAACTGAGGACGATCAACCGTCCTCCTTGAGCTAAAGTGGCAGGGGTCCGCGAAAGAAACTGCCCGAGTTCCTCCTCTTCTCGATTCACCGCTGTCCGCAGCGCCAGAAACGTTTTTGTCGCGGGATGCAGTCTCTGCCTTCCCCTTGCTTTTCGTCCCCCTGCCACAACCGTTGCCAGATGTTCGGTATCGCGGATCGGCCGCGCGCGAACAATTGCTCTGGCGATTCTGCGTGAGTCCCTCTCCTCGGCGTTCTTGTAGAGAAGGTAGGCCAGTTCTTTCTCCGGCCAGAAGTTCACAATTTCTTCCGCGGTGAGCGGCGAATCGGGATTCATGCGCATGTCGAGCGGCGCGGCCCAGCGAAAAGAAAATCCGCGCTCAGGAGTGTCCAGCTCGAGGCTTGAAATCCCCAGATCGGCAATTACGCCATCCAGCGGAGGAAGCTTCAGGTTCTCCACCACTTCGCCGATCTTTGAGAATTCTGTGTGCACTAGAGTCACCTGCCGCTCGTGCGGCCCCAATCGCTCCCGCGTTATTTCCAGCGCACGCGGATCGCGATCCATCCCCACCAAACGCCCCGTGGTCAGCCGGCGGGCGATTTCAATCGTGTGCCCGCCCGTTCCGACCGTGGCATCCACATACGTGCCCTCGGGCCGAATCCGCATCCAGTTCAGAACTTCTTCAAGCAGAACCGGCGTGTGCAGAACGCTCAAAAGCTAGATGCCCAGTAGATCCAATTCCTTTTCGTCTTCCGCCGTGATGGGGTTACGGTTCAGTTGTTCCAAGAACTGCGCGTGATTCCAGACTTCCAGGAAAGTCAGTTGGCCCTGAACGTCTACCTCACCCTTCATTTGCGCCGATTCCCGAAGTGTCGGTGGAATTAGAATGCGCCCCTGCCCATCCACCTCCACCACTTGGCCGTAGTAGTTTGCCCGCGCCAGGAACTTTTGCTTGGCCCGGTTGTGAGAGGAAACTTTCGCGAGTTTTTTCTCGATCTCTTCCCACGCTTTCATGGGATAGATGCGCGCCATACCGCCGGTCTCGCTGGTTACGTAAAACTTCTTGCATGTCTTGCGCAGTAACGCCAGGAAGTCCGCCGGAATTTTCATCCGGCCCTTCTCGTCGACTGTCGCTAGATAGTTGCCCCGAAGCATGAAAGCCTT
>JBAVQA010000176.1:0-4435 GCA_049693595.1 Candidatus Acidiferrales bacterium
CGACGCCTGAGGGAATCGTAAATCTCCTGAACGGCCCGTACAGGTTTAAGGGCTTCGTACCGACGTCCGCCGATCAATTGGCCGGTCCGCTAGCGTTTCGCTCGGCGAACCCGCCGCGCCAGATCAGCCTCGCGCTCCAATTCGCGTTCTGACGTGCACGAGCGCGGCGAAATCGCGTCGGCCGCCGTCGCCGATTCATGAAGTACGTTTGAGAGGAATCGAATGCAATCACCAATGTTCGGCGAATTCATGGGCATCATGGTTCTGGTGGTGCTCGGAAACGGTGTGATCGCCGCCTTTTGCACATCTAGGCTATCTGCGAAGGGCTAGGCACGGCGCTGATGAACGAGTACATTTTCGTCCTGGATACTGAGTTCCAACAGGACCACTCGTAGCCGGTCCGTCTGCAACTAGCGTTAGTGACTAACATGTGTTATAAACAAACGTTTGTCACCATGAAAGAATTCTCTCAGTAGTGCTGCAAATAAAGTGAATACCAGACAAATCTTCGATCTTACCGGACGCGTTGCGATCGTTACCGGTGGTTCCGTCGGCCTCGGCAGACAGATGGCCGAAGGCCTGGCCGAAATGGGCGCGAATCTCGTCCTTTGCGCGCGCAAGAAAGAGCGCTGCATGCGAACCGCCGAGGAATTGCAAAAGTTGGGCGTTGAAGTTCTCGCGCTCGGCTGCGATGTCAAAGACCCCGCCAGCATTCAAGAGGTTGCCGACGCCACCGTCAAACGATTTGGGCGGATCGACATCTTGATCAACAACGCCGGCACTTCCTGGGGCGCGCCGGTTGAATCGATGACACTCGAGCAGTGGAATAAAGTGATCGAAACCAACCTCACGGGAACTTTTCTGTTTTCGCAAGCGGTGGGAAAGACCATGATCGCGCAACGCCGCGGAAAGATCATCAACATCGCCTCCGTTGCCGGGCTTCGCGGTTCATCTCCGAATTTTTCAGCCATCGGCTACAGCGCCAGCAAAGGCGGAGTGATCATCTTCACGAAAGATTTGGCCCACAAGTGGGGCATGCACAATATTCACGTCAATGCCATTGCGCCGGGCTGGTTCCCGACCGACATGTCGGGGAAACTCATCGAACGAAACAGAGAAGCGCTTTTGGCGGATGTGCCTTTGGGCCGCTTCGGCGGCCCGGAAGACTTAAAGGGCGCCGCTATTTTTCTCGCGTCCGATGCGTCAAATTTTGTGACCGGAAATATCCTGGTGGTCGATGGAGGCCAATCCGCCTGATCCAGGCGCGGCACGCTATGAACATTCCACTCACACCTCTTCGTTTTCTTCGCTATGCGGAGCAGCAGTATCCCGGCAGAACGGCCGTGGTCTGCAACCGGGATCGCTTTACATACGCACAATTCGCCGAGCGCGTCGGCCGTCTGGCCGGTGCCCTACGCCAGGCTGGAATCCAAGCCGGCGAGCGCGTCGCGTTCCTCGGCGCCAATTGTCACCGCTTGCTGGAAGCCTACTACGGCGTTCCGGAAGCAGGCGCTGTTCTGCTCCCGCTGAATATCCGGCTCGCGCCGGAGGAACTGGCCTACATTCTGAACGATTCCGGCGCGTCAATTCTCTTCGTGGAGAAGCAATTTCTTGGCTTGGTCGAATCCTTTCGCAAGAATCTGCGCACGGTAAAAATGTTCGTCCAGCTTGACGGTTCCCCGGAGGCGCCCTGGCTCGACCCGCGCAACTACGACGCCCTTCTCGCAGCGGCCACGCCGCATCGCACCGACATCAGATCCGTCGACGAAAACTCCCTGGCCGAGCTTTTCTATACCAGCGGCACCAGCGCGAATCCAAAAGGTGTAATGCTGACCCACCGAAATATCTACCTTCACGCGCTGAACGTCTGCCTGGGCTTCAAGATCGAAAACGGAGCCGTCGAGCTGCATACCATTCCTCTCTTTCACGCGAATGGTTGGGGTGTCGCGCATTTCCTCACTTTATTGGGGGGAAAGCATGTCATGATCCAGCGTTTCGAGACCAAAGAAGTGTTCCGGCTCATTGAAACGGAGAAGGTTCACTCCTGCAGTCTGGTTCCCATTATGGCAACTGCTCTGGTGAACTGCCCGGAGCGGCACAACTACGATTTGAGTACCCTGCAGCGGATTGTCATCGGCGGCGCTGCTTCGTCGCCAACACTCATTCGCGAGGTTGAACAAGCCCTCGGCTGCGAATGCTTTTCGGGCTACGGTCTCACCGAAACTTCCCCCTCACTTACGATTTCGCCCATGAAGACGGGTCTGGGTTGGGAAGGCGAGGAGCGCTACGCGGGACAAGCGATGACCGGCTACGCATTTCCAGGGACGGAAGTTCGAGTAGTAGACCCTGACGACCGCGACGTGCCTCGCGATGGGAAAGCTATCGGCGAAATCATCGCGCGAAGTGATGGCGTGATGGAGGGTTACTGGCGCCAGCCGGAAGCTTCCGCCGAAGCTCTCCGCGGCGGATGGTTCCATACCGGGGACATGGCCACGTTCAACGAAGAAGGCTACTTGCTCATCGTTGATCGCAAGAAGGACATCATCGTAAGCGGAGGAGAAAATATCTCCTCGCTCGAACTTGAAAAGGCCATCCTCGCGCATCCGGCCGTCCTGGAGGTTGGCGTCATTCCCGTTCCAGACGCAAAGTGGGGCGAAGTTCCAAAGGCGCTCGTGGTTTTGAAACCGAATGCCGCCGTCACGGAATCTGAGCTGATCGAGTTCTGTCGCTCGCGGCTGTCACATTACAAATGTCCCCGCTCGGTGGAATTTGTCGATAGTTTGCCGAAGACCGGCACCGGAAAAATTCTAAAGAAGGATCTCCGAAAAAAATATTGGCAGGGCAAGGATACAATTCGCCCGGACTTTGCTGCACAGGCTTCCAAAACGAAGTCCAACGCTTGAGCGGCTTGAGCGGAGCGCAGTTTATGCTCGAAAACCCGAAGGAGTCTTGTTCATGGATTTAAATCTAACCACCGAAGAGTTGACGTTTCGCGACGAACTTCGCGCGTGGCTCGCTTCCAACGTTCCAAAAGATTGGAAAGAATGGCGCGAAAAGCCCATGGAGGAATCGTTCCCCTATCTTCGCGCCTGGCAACGAAAGCTTCAGGAGGGCCGCTGGGCAGCGGTCTCGTGGCCCAAGGAATACGGGGGTCGCAGCGCTTCTCTGATGCAGCAAGCCATATTTTGGGAAGAGATGGCGCGCGTCGAAGCGCCGCCGATGGCCAACTCGCTGGGCTTAGGTCTCATCGGCCCCACCATCATCGCCTACGGAACGGAAGCTCAGAAAAAGCGCTTTATTCCGAAAATCCTCAGCGCTGAGGAAATCTGGTGCCAGGGCTTCTCCGAGCCTAACGCCGGTTCCGATCTCGCCGGTTTGCAAATGGAGGCGCGACTCGACGGCGACCACTACGTCGTCAACGGTCAAAAAGTGTGGACCAGCTACGGCTGGGTTGGCAACTGGTGCGAGCTGGTCGTTCGCACCGATGCAAGCCTCGCGAAACACAAGGGACTTTCCGTGCTCCTCGTCGATATGAAATCACCCGGAGTCGAGGTTCGCCCTCTGCGTCAAATGACCGGGGAATCCGAATTCAACGAGATTTTCTTTCGCGATGTCCGCGTTCCAACTGAAAATATTCTTGGCAAAGTGAATGACGGATGGAACGTGGCGATGAGCACCTTGATGTACGAGCGCGGTTCGTACGGCGCTCGCCTGCATCTCATATTCAAGAGTTACATCACGCGTCTGATTGAGCTCTCTCGAAAGATCCAACGCAACGGCAAGCCTGCTTCCCAGGACCCAGTCATCCGCCAGAAGCTCGCGCAGTGCAGCGCGGAAATTGAAATCATGCGTTTCAACCAGATGCGCGCCTTCAGCCGCATCACCGCTACAGGTGTGCCGGGTCCCGAGGGCTCCATCCAGAAGATTTTCTGGAGCGAACTCAATCAGCGCCTCCAGCAAATCGCTCAGGAGATTCTCGGTCCCTATGGCCAACTGATGGCCGGCGACCCGCGCGCCATGGAAGAGGGAATTTGGTCCTACGCCTACCTGCGCACGCGCGGAAACACCATCGAAGCGGGCACTTCCGAAGTGCAAAGAAACATCATCGGACATTTTGTTCTCGGACTGCCCAGAAGCTACTAAGGGGATACGCCATGCAATTTGGTTTGAGTGAAAGCCAGGAATTTCTGAAGGACAGCGCGCGCAAGTTCTTCGCCGGTGAATGTCCCAGCGCTGAAATGCGGCGCCTGATGGAAACGGACACGGCATATGACGCCGCTCTTTGGTCCAAGCTCACGCACCAGGGTTACACGGGCATCATTTTCTCGGAGGAGTACGGCGGAGTCGGCCTCGGCCAGGTGGAGCTTATGCTGCTGATGGAAGAGGCCGGACGCGCGCTCTTGCCCGGCCCTTTTTTTTCCACCGTCGTGCTGGC
>JBAVQA010000177.1:0-9774 GCA_049693595.1 Candidatus Acidiferrales bacterium
ACCAGGTACTTCACGCCCCATGTGACGTCGTCCTGCATCTTGCGGCCCCACTGCAGATTGCCGGCGTCGAGAAATTTCTTGCCGTAACCTGTGGATCCGCGGAAATTCATGCTCAACACCGCATAACCGCGGTTGGCAAAAAACTGCGCGTATCCGTTGTAACCCCAGGTATCGCGTCCCCACGGTCCGCCATGCGGAAAAATAATCGTGGGTAGATTTTTTGCTGGCACGCCTTTTGGCAAAGTAAGATAGGCCGGAATCTCCAGTCCGTCCGAAGACTTGTAGTGAACCGGTTTCATCTCCGCCAGGTCTGCGCGAGGAAGTTTTTCGCGGACCGTGTATTGGAGGACGAGTTTGCGGCCTTTGCGATCGAAGAGGTAGGTCTCGCCCGGCTCGGTATCGCTGCTGGCGGTAATCAACCAAGTCTTTTCGTCCAGCGTGGTCGAACCGAGGCTGACTTCTTTGCCGGGGAATTTTCCGTCTAGCCACCTGAAATCGGCGCCGAAGGCTTTGTCCTTGAAGTAGTAACGCGGTTTGTCTTCGACATACACCGTGAACGCCAACTCGTCGGTAGCTTCGCTGAAAAACGCTTCGCCGAAATCCACTTTCTTCAGCGGATCGGATTCCACGATCTCCGTTTTTCCGGTTTCCGGATCGAGCAGCGCGAGAGCGGTCAGGTCCATGTCGGCACCCTTGTTGGTCTCCATGTACGCCCGCTTGCCATCCTTCGCAAATCGGATAACGCCGCAGCTCTCGAAGACGTTGCAAGAATAAATCTTTGTGAATTTGTCGGAATCGACGCGAAGGATTTCCGTGTCGCCGTTCTCCGCGGAACGCGTGGCCAGACGCAGATTACCCTGGAGATCGAACTGCCAGCCTTCGATGCGTTCGGTATTTTTGCGTATCAACGTCTTCTCGCCTGTGGAGATCTTGAGCTTGTAGAGATCGTGCCAGGCTTTGTCGCGGTCGTTCAGCCCAATGTAAACCACGTCCGGATCATTTTTAGGAACATCGACAAGCATCACGCGCACGCCCTTCAGCCCGGTCAAATCGCGCGAGGCTGGAGCGTCCGCTCCGGCCGCCGGACTGGCGCTGGGATCCACGGCATAGACGTTGTAGTTTTCGTCGCCGTCGTTGTCTTTCACGTACAAAATGTATTTGCCGTCACGGGTCCAGAAGAATCCGGCGACCGGCCGCTTGGTTTCGGTGGTCAACAGCCGTGCCGCGCTGAACGGTTCATTCACTCCCTTTACGTAAACGTTGCGCGTGTCTTTCCACGGCTTCTGGAACGCCAGATACTTTCCGTCGGGCGAAAGTTCCGCGCCGGCGATTTCGGGATTACCGAAGATCAGTTCGCGATCGATGATCGGCGGCAGATCGGCGGTGGAAGCCTTCTTGTCGTTGGAAGTCTGCGCTGCGAGCGATGAGGCGGCGAGCGCAAGACAGATTAGGCCCTTAAGTAGCGTTTTCATAAGGTAGTTTCCTCTCTGCATGGAGACGATTCGGATTGGATCGCGAGTAGTTCGTGGAAGATTATCGGCGCAACTGGACGCTGCTGTCCACCGGAATTTCCGATTGGGACTGGATCCTGCTCTCCTGACGTCGAAACAACGAATTGCCGCAACCGTCAGCGCGAATTCAACAGCCCGTAACATCAACGCGCCCGCTACCTGGAATTTTCCTAAACAGAATAATTACGAGGCTTATAGTGGAGCGGTGGTCGTAAGAGAGGGCGAGAAATGAAAAAGAATCGGATCATCCTACTGCTGGCGATATTCACGCTCCCGTTCATCACGCGACTCAGCGCGCGGCAGAACCAGACTCCGCCACCGCAGAAACCGGATATGCCTGGAATGGACATGGGTGAAATGCAGCACGACGCGAAGACCGCTCCGCAGGCGGCTATGTCCGCGAACGAGCAGATGTCCGACATGCATATGGATATGGGCCCGCACATGCACATGACGGATCTGCGGAAACCCTTGCCGGGCGATGAACAGCGCGCGCAGCAAATCCTGGATAAACTTCGGCCCGCCATCGAACAATACAAGGACTACCACAAAGCCTTGGACGACGGCTTCAAAATCTTCGGCGCCGGCGTTCCGCAAGAGCATTATCACTTCACGAATTATCGCTATGCGATGGAAGCGCAGTTCTCCTTCAATCCCGCGCATCCCACTTCATTGCTCTACAAGAGAGTGGGCGACGGTTACGAGCTCGAAGGCGCCATGTACACCGCGCCGCGGCGCCTTGACGAAGAGCAACTAAACGAACGTGTGCCGCTGAGCATCGCGCGCTGGCACGAGCACGTGAATCTCTGCTGGCCGCCGAAGGGGTCCGCCGGAGTGAAGCAAGCGAATTGGAAGGAGTTCGGCCTGCGCGGCTCCATCGCCACCCAGGATGCGTGCGAAGCCGCGGGCGGGCGCTGGATTCCGATCATCTTCAGTTGGATGGTCCACGTGTATCCGTTCGAGACCGACCCTGCCAAAATCTGGGCGCATTGATTGCGATGTGCGGTGGAACCCGCCTGACAGCGTTGCCCGGGATTGTTCGAACTTCCGGTCATACTGACAAGTGAGGCGGAGGGCCGGAAACAGAGCCGCTGGCAAATCTTCGCTAAAAATTGATGCGGTATCCCAGGACGCGATGTTCCGGGGCGTCGAGAACCAGCAATTCATGTCGCGGACTCACCGCCAGGGGCGGCGCCGGCCGCGTTCCCTGTCCGAGCTGAGGCGCAAGATCCATGTCCAGCCTAGGATTGCCATCCGTCGTTACAACGTGCAGCGTTCGGCCGTTGCTGTCCATCACGAAGATTTCGTTATTTGAAACGGCAAAACCCGGCGTCGGATTCCATCTGCCTTCATTTTCTCCCGGAGCTATTTCTGCTACGAAATGGCCTTCGCGCGTGAATTTCAAAATATTGCCGGAAGATTTCGCGAGGTAGAGAAACCCGTCCTTGCCGGATTCGATTGGGCCGAAGACTTTTTTAGCCCGCGGATCGCTGCCTGGAGGAGCCCAAGTTTGCTGCAGCCGCAATCGCGCGTCAAAGGTGAAACACTTCGATGCGTCCGCGTCGAAAACATGGATGAGTCCGTCGGCAGCCACGGCGACGCTGAGAAGGTTGGTCGCGCTTGCATGCGTTCTCAACCGTAGCTCGCGGTAGTGATTCCCTTCTCCCCCGGGAAAGAAAAGGAAAACGCTGCCCCGCGCCGGATCTGTCACGTAGATTACTCCGCCGTTATCCACCGCAATCGATTGCGGATGCTTCAAACCGTCTTCTTGAAACGAGAGTAGCGCCTTTCCCCGCGGTGCGAATTTATGAATGAAGCCTGTTCCGGGGTCCGCAATAAAGACGTTGCCGAGCGTGTCCGCGGCGATGCTCGCAGGATCTTGCAGTTGCCCCGGTCCATCGCCCTTCGAACCCCACTCGCCGATGTATTCGAGGGCGAGCCCTAGAGGTCGTTGTTGTACCGCCTGTGTTTCAGTGTGCCAAGATCCGGCGATCAAGAAAGTACAAATAAAGACCACCAAAATACCGAAAGATGAAGTGCGATTGCGCATATAGATAAATCTAGCGCAATTGAGGATCGGCGTTCGATCGAATGAAGAGGGGTGAGGCGCTCTGATTAACGCTTGCGTTTGAGGGGTTTTGCTTCGCCGGCTTCACGCACGCGGCGAACAACCGTCTGCTTCATCACGTATTTCCGCTGTTCGGCTCCATTGCCGCTCAAATTCTGGAACTCGAATCTCACTTCGCCGCCGGGTGCGGCGGCCTTGGTTATTTTAACGGGCAGTTTCCCGCACACGTCGCTTTCCACAAACGCCGTTTCGTATCGTTCCTTCTTCTGGCCCCATGTGTACACGCGTAGCAGTGAAAAATCGCACGGTTGCCCTTCGGCTCCGTGCGTTCCCACTAGAAGATATTGCGGCTTTGCCTTCTGGGATGCATCCGCAACGCGATTTAACTCGAACCACCCTACGATACGCATTCCCGCCGAACTGGCATAATCCGGCAGCGGCTCGGGAACGTCGAGATCGATAAATCGCCCCATCATCCAGCCCGCCATCGTCGTCTGATCGCTGTTGTGCTCTATCACCAGCCACCAATCTTCCTTCTTCCCAGGCAAGGCTGTTGCAGGATCTTCCCCGGCGCCTGCGCCGCGAACCGTCGCGGCAGCCACCGGTTGCCTTGCGAGCACATCCAGCGGAGTGTTTTTATTCAGCTGACGCAGGCGCAACGAATCGCGTCCTGGTTCGATGTGTAGATTGCTAAGGACTTTGGTGTGGCCGCGCGCTTCAATCGGCATCCCTGCGGCCTTTTTGTCCAGGTCCTTCGCCTTCTCCCACACATCCGCCGAAAGCAATTCGCGTTCCGCAATCCAGCCGGTGATTCCTTTCGTGGTGCGCACTTTTACTTGATCTTGAAAACGCTGAAGCACGTCTAGTTTTTCGCCAAAGCTCACCGTCGTCACCACCTCGCGTACTTGCGCGGAGGTGCTCCACACGATCACCTGGCGATCGCCCGCATAACCCACTTCTATCGGCGCTTTCGGGTGACGGAATCGAAGATACGCACCCGTGCCTAAAATCAGCAGCACCAGCAAGCCCAGCAAAACTTTACGCATCAGTACCAGTCTCCAACTTCATTCTCACGGACCTCCGAGATGACACTGGATTTTACACTAACGATGGCGCGCCTCCTGCGTGGGGTTGGAGAGGTTTCCAGACGCCCCAGCTTCAGCACGATTTGGCTCGTCTGGTACAATGCGGGCGCTTGAGATTGACGCTAAGAGCCGACAGTTCAGCGGCTCGCGTGAATGGATGCCAGGAGATTACGAATGGAAGTTTTGGAGAAACTCAAGCCGCTCGCTTTGCTGCTGTTGCGGGTGGGGCTTGGAGTGATATTCATCTCGCATGGGTACCCCAAGCTGTTTACTCAGACGCAGCACACGGTCGAGGCGTTCGTCCACCTGGGATTTCCGGGCTACTTTGCTTACATCTCGGGGGTGCTGGAATTGTTTGGCGGGATATTGCTGATCGTGGGGCTGTTCACGCGCATCGCCGGGTTGCTGCTGGCGGGGGAGATGGCGGTCGCGCTGGTGAAGGTGCACGAAATCCTGGCGAATCCGATGGCGGTGCATAATTACGAATTTCCGCTGGCGATGATGGTTGGGTCGTTCGCGTTGGCGGCGGTCGGCGCCGGGTTGATTTCGCTGGACCAAGCCATTTTTGCCAAGCAGCGAAATTTTTCGAAGAAGCCGAAAGGCAGGGACAAGCGGGACTGACCGCTTGCGTCCCCTGACCGGCTCGCCGAGTTTATGCGGGCTGGCTGAAGTTTGGCGCGGCTGCCGGCGGAGGCGTCACGATTACCGTGGCCGGAACCGGCAGGGATGCTTGCGGCATCACTACCCATGCGACGAGGTAGGCGATCAGGCCTGGGACGATGCCGGTGAAGAACGAGACGAGCACCCAGACGAGGCGCACGACAGTGGGGTCCACGTCCATGTATTCGGCGATGCCGCCGCAGACGCCGGCGATTTTGACATCGACTGACGAGCGCATCAGGCGCTTCTGAACGGGCGGCACGTGCGGCGCTGCTTGTTGAGGCGCTCCGCAGTAGTAGCAGAAATTCGAGTGCTCGGCGAGATCTCTCTTGCAATGGTTACAAGTCATTTTTGCCTCCTGCGCGACACACAACGGCGATCTTCGCGCGGGTTCCTGTAGTTAGATACGATCCTACCGCGCAAAAAGTTTCCTTATCAAAACCGGCGGCTGACATACGCTGTGCCAACCCGACTCTTTGCCCAATCCTTGAGAAAGTCAAAAGAGCCGGCGAGACGCCGGCGCTACGAAAGGCGGGCCCGGGCCAAACCGCTACGGGATTGCCACTTGTCATAGCGGACTCAGAGTGTGATCGCATCAGAAGGCTGCCAGGGCGCGGACGGCGCGGACTATGTCTTCGGTTTGGGGGAGGATGGCGTCTTCGAGTTTGGGCTGATAGGCGCAGAAGGTGTCGGTGGCGGCGACGCGGCGGATGGGGGCGTCGAGGTCTTCGAATAATTCGTCGGCGATGCGGGCGGCGATTTCAGCGCCGTAGCCCCAGGACAGAGTGTCTTCGTAGGCGACGATAACGCGGCTGGTTTTGCGCACTGTGGTAGCGATGGCTTCCCAATCGTAGGGACTGAGCGAGCGCAAATCGATTATCTCGACGGAAATTCCGGCGCGAGATAATTCCGCGGCGGCGACTTCGGCTCGATGCACAAGGGCGCCGTAGGTGATGATACTGACGTCCGTGCCTTCCCGCACTACGCGCGCTTTGCCGAATGGGACGGTGAAATCCGCGCCAGGATATTCCGAGCGATTGTAGGGCTGGCGATAGAGATGTTTGTGCTCGAGAAACATCACAGGATCGTCGGAGCGAATCGCGGTGCGAAGCAAACCGCAGACATCGAGGGCGGTGGAAGGCATCACCACACGCAAGCCTGGGAGGTGCGTGAAAACCACTTCGCCACACTGGCTGTGATAAATCGCGCCGCCGGTGAGGTAGCCGCCAATCGCGACGCGGATGACGACCGGGGCCTTGAAATGTCCAGCAGAGCGCCAACGCATGGTGGCTAGCTCGTTGCGGAATTGCATGTAAGCGGGCCAGATGTAATCGAAGAACTGAATTTCGGGCACGGGCTTCATTCCGCGCAGGGCCATGCCGATAGAGCGGCCGACGATGTTGGCTTCGGCCAGCGGAGAATTAAAAACTCGCTTCGAGCCGAACTTGCGCTGCAAACCGGCGGTGGCTTTGAAAACGCCGCCCTTCCCTTTTACCAGTGACAGGCTGTCTTCGCGGCTGCAATCGGCGACGTCTTCGCCGAAGACGACGATGCGCTCGTCGGTTTGCATTTCGTCAAGGAGAGTGGCGGAAACCATCTCGACCATGGTCTTGGGTTCGCCCTGAAGTTTGGGCTGGGCTTCGAATTGTTTTCCGCGCGGGTCCACGTCCGGCGAATAAACCCATTGATAGATGGAATCCTTGGAGGGCAATTCGGCGGCGAGAGCACGATCGGTGGCTTCGGTAACTTCCCGGTCGACGCTTGCTTCCAGCGCGTTCAGCTCACTTTCCTCGATAATTCCTTCACGCACCAGGAAGAGGCCGAATTTCGGGAGCGGGTCGCGGCGGGATTCGCCTTCGCGCTCGGCGTCGCAGCGGTAGAGTTTTTCGTCGTCGGAAAGAGAGTGCGAGTACGGGCGAATCACGTGCGAGTGAACGAGCGCGGGGCCTTTGCGCGCGCGACAATTCTCGACAGCGCGCTTCATAGCCGCATAACTTTCCAGCGGCTCGGTGCCGTCGCATTCCTCGAAGTGCATGTGGGGATAATTCGCGAGAAGCTTGGAAATATTTCCGCCGGGCGTTTGGACTTCCACCGGAACGGAGATGGCGTAGCCGTTGTCTTCGACGTGAAACAAGACGGGAAGTTTTTCAGTGCTAGCGGTATTCAACGCTTCGTAGAATTCCCCTTCGCTGGTGGTGCCGTCACCGCAAGAAACGTACATCACGTCGTCGGGTTTGTACTCGACGGTTTCGCCGAGCGGAGCTTTGCGGGCTTGGTCAAAGGCTTTCGGGAATTTTTTGTAGTACAGCGAAGCTTCGGCGGAGCCGACGGCGTGAAGGAATTGCGTGCCGGTGGGTGAAGAGCGCGAAACGACGTTGAGTTTCTGATGGCCCCAGTGCGAGGGCATCTGACGTCCGCCGGATGCAGGGTCGTCTTTCGCGCCGACGCCTTCGAGCATCATTTCGTAAGGAGTGACGCCGAGCGCGAGCATTAGAGCGCGGTCGCGGTAGTGCGGGAAAAACCAATCGTAGGCCGGCTTCAGGACGAGGCTGGCGGCGACGAGAGCGGCTTCGTGTCCTGCGCCGCTGATTTGGAAGTAGATTTTATTTTGGCGCTTGAGCTGGATTTCGCGGTCGTCGAGGCGCCGCGAAAGAAACATGAGGCGGTAGATGCGGATTAGTGCGTCGCGATCGAGGCCTTGATATTTCGAGGCGTCGAATTTGGAGCTCTTTGTTGATTTGGTTTGCGTGGGCATGGGTCAGTTTAGGTTGCGTGCCTCGCGGGAGAAGTTTGGACAGGGGGCATTATAGCGAAGTGCAGTGGCTAGTGGCGAGTGGCTAGTGGCTAGCGGACGCGAGCCGTGGACCGCGCCCCGTGCTCCGCGAACGAATTCCGGACAGAACTTTGGCCAATTTGACGAAAGCTTAATCGCTGTTCTGGCCCCGGTTAGAAATGGGGCGGTCCTTTGTTTTGAGTGAGTTACGTCGCATTCTACTTGTGAGGCTGTGCCGGGTAGAAATGCTCTGAAGTTCACGAATCGTGCGTGGCTTTCCGGATTAAATGGCGCGAGATTCTGAGCGGATATTTGCAAAATCTCAGGAATCCTAATGTGTGTTCTGGCCCCGGTTAGACAGGGTTTAATCGTTTGTTTTCTATAAGTTCTGTTTTTGACCCAAAACCGGTTAGAAATGGCAGAAATTCTTCGCGAAGAGCGCTCCAATTTGTGTCGCCATGACGAGGCCGGGGTTGTTGAGAATGGGCCGAAATTGGAACTGCCCGTGAGGTGGGCACCGGGTTGGAGGAGCCGTGCAAACCCTTGGGGTGGTCGGACGCGGATGCGGGGCGTTGGCCTTTCCGTCCAGCTCGTCCGTCGTCCGTGCTCCATCTTCATAGCTCCAGAATTACGCTAGCACGAAGAGACGCGGTTTGGAAGGACCTGTGTGTGTGGACTTTTCGCACAAGCCTGCGCAACATGATGCGGGGGGAACTTCAAAACCCGCACGCTTCAAAAACGAAGCATGCGGCACCCTCAAATTTAATTCATGACTCGAGCGAAGTCCGGTGTGCTGCGAAGGGGTTGGCACCCGGCTTTCCTATTTCACAAGTCTAAGTTGTTGAGGCTTGAACCATTCTGACTTCGTAATGTCGTTGCCGAAGCAAACCAAACAATTCTCAACAACCTCTACAGCACCGGGCATATTCACAGCGTTGATGCCGCCGTTGGTGTTCTTGATTGTCCCGATCCTGCCGTCACTTATGATTTCTACTGGGTCTCCCACACGGAACATAGAGCAATTCCTCTTTCAAACCGTTTCAAAACCTAACCTCGCTGTCGTCCCTTCTTGCTGAACAAAGTTCGCTAAATTTCTCAGGGCGAATATCCTTGTTACAGTGAACACATCGTATGTACTGTGGTAACGGTAGGGGACAGATTTTGAAACGGGATGCCCAATAGAGTTCCCATCTCCACCACCACATCGCTTCATGTGCTTTCATTTGCTCACTAGCCTCTTAGCGGGGGTTTTCTCCTCGTCGAATTTTTACTCGCTTGCTCGTCGCGGTAAATGGAACCAGTGTCCTATGTTCTTTGCCAGTGACGGGTGCCAGGCCCTTGCGAATCCGCTCCCTATAAAAAATTCACAGCCGGGGAAGAACAGGGGGACCGCTCCTGTTTTTGTCGGGTATGCTGTTTTTCAACATTTCCCGTTCGAGTTTTTTTGCTTCACGCTCTTCATCCAGTTTTCGTTGCATCTTAACAGCGGCGACCGGACCGTAACAAACGGCAACGATGATAGCGAGCATACTCAGAAGCAGACTGGCCAGAGCCATCCACAACGCCATATAATCTCCTAAAATAAGGAACTCATTGCTGTCCGACCGTCACCTCTGTCCTGTCGCATCCTCGGATACGAAACGGCTGTCCTCTCCGTGGCGCTTGAGATAATCAACC